>JAFRLI010000017.1 GCA_017431255.1 Victivallales bacterium | reverse complement strand
GGCGGAACCGTCTGGAGTTCTCTTCAAAGAGGCAATTGCAAAACTCTCATCCCAACCGCCTTCACGGCGCGGCGTGATGGCTTCATCGCCCAAACTCAGCGTGGTCACCACGCTTCGCTTTCGCTCTTCGCCCTCGCTTGCGGCGTTTTGCCGGTTGGACGGTAGTTTTGCAATTGCCTCCCAAAACAGAAAAGGAAGCGAGACAACGGCGGGACACCGTCGCTACCTTTCAAATACAAACAACGCTTGTTCGCCAGTAATATTGTGGTCGGAGTTCGGTTTGAAGGAGACGACTTTGCCTTCGACAAGCACCCAGGCGTTGAGCACGCGCACTTTTGCCTCGGTCACCCAGTCCATGAAGTCGGTGATGGAACAAAGATGGATGTTCGGGGTGTCGTACCAGGTATATGGGAACGAGCGTGTGACAGGCATGCGCCCGCCAATTCCGAAGGTGAACCGCATTCCCCAGTGCGCAAAGTTCGGGAAGGAGACGATGCACCGGCGCGAAATTCGCAACATATCCTCCATGACGGCAAGCGGCTGCCATAGGGTCTGTAGCGTGTTTTCCAAAATCGCCCAATCGTAACTCTTGTCGGGAATCAGGTGCATGACTTCCTGCAAGTCCCCATGGCAGACGGGAACGCCTCGCTCAATGCAACGATACACCTTCCCCTCGTCCGATTCAATTCCCTGCACCCAGCAGTTGTTCGCAACGGAAAGACGAGCCAGAAGTTCCCCGTCCCCGCAACCGAGGTCAATGACCGACTGGTCTTCGCGAACCAGGCGCTGGACAATCGTGTCGTGCCAGCGTGCGACGGTCTCGGTCGGTTTGCTGGCGAGCAGATGCTTGGCGCAGTCCTTGAGTTGCTCGAAGGAGCAGTCCATCGCGTCAATCCCGAAATGCGCGAGCGTCTGCAGGTACCACTGCCGTTCCTTGTCCTTGCGGTCGGATTTTCGTTCAGCCATGGCGCACCTCCTTTGTCGAGGTTCGGACGGGTATTCGCGACGGTGCCGACGTGAGCAAGAATGCGCGGATGATTCGCATCACCTTCTCCTCTTCCACGAGGAATGCGTCGTGCCCGTAGGTGCTTTGGACATCCACCGAGGTGACGGGGTGGTGGTTTTGCATGAGAGCCATGACGATGTTGTGGCTTTCAGAACAGGGGTAGAGCCAATCGGAGGAGAACGCTGCGACCATCATTTCGGCATGGATGCGCGAGCAGGCGCGTGCCAAGTCGCCGTTGCCCCATTTTGCGGAGGCGTCGTAGTTGTCCATCGCATTTGCGATGTAGAGGTAACTATTTGCGTCAAATCGGTTGACGAAACTTTCGCCCTGGTGCTGAAGGTAACCGTGGACGGCGAACTCTTCCCCGTCCTGCGGTGCAGATTGAGTGCGGCGGAGTTTGACGGATTGGAGGCGGCGCCCGAACTTAGAGTCCATCCCGTCCGCCGAGAGGTAGGTGATATGGGCGAGCATACGCGCGGCAGTGAGGCTGGTGAGATTGCGGTTCGCAATGTCGTAGTAACTCAAATCGGGACCGTTTCCGTGCTGGAAGATGGGATTCGGAACGCGTTTCGTACTGTAGATTTGACCATTGTGGAACTGCGGATCGCTCTGGATGGTGTAGTTGGCGATGTGGTTGAATCCCAGTCCTTGCGCAGGCAGTTTCGCACCGGAGGCCAGCATAATGCACTTCCCGACGCGCTCAGGGTACGCAATCGCCCACTCCAGTGCCTGCTGACCACCCAGCGAACCGCCAGCAACCGCGTACAGCTGGCTGATGCCCAAGTGGTCGATGAGCGCACATTCCGCGTTCACCCAGTCGCCAACGGTCACCTGCGGGAAATTGAGGCCGTAGGGACGCCCGCCGTCGGCAGGGTTTGGCGAGGCGGGGCCTGTCGAACCATAGCAACTTCCAAGGACATTGGAGCAGATGATGAAGAAGCGGCTCGTGTCAAACGGAAGACCTGGACCGACGAGCGCGTCCCACCAGCCAGGGACGTTTTTTCGCCAGGGGCGATATTCATCTGTGGCGGTGCTGTCCCAGCCGGCGACATGCGCGTCACCGGAGAGCGCATGCGTGATGAGGATGGCGTTGGACTTGTCGGGATTGAGGGAGCCGTAGGTTTCGTACTCAATGACGACATCGGGGAGTTGGCGTCCCGATTCGAGTTGGAACGGCCGTCCATCGTGTTCGCGGCTGTAGAGGAAGGCGCGCGGAATGGTCCAGCCGACGGAGGTCATGTCGTCCGGAGACTTGTAGACCTTTTTCTTCAGGTAGTTTTTTTCATTCTGCGCGAGTTGGCGATGGGAAGAGATGTTGCTGAAGGTCGTGTCCTCCGATGTGTGAGGGAAATCCATGGGAAATCAATCGATGAACAGTTTTTCGTAGGAAGAGGCGGTGGCGGTGGCGAGTGCTTTTTCGGCAAGAGCCTTGCCAGCCTCGAGGCATTGCGAGAGGCATTGTGCGTCAGGGCGCCATTTTGCTTTGATGGGAGAGGCGAGGCGTTCCCACTTGAGGTTGTCAAGTTCAGCGTCGAGTTGTTCCGCGCCGCCTTTGCCCCATCCGAAGGAGCCGAAGGCGAGAGAAGCTTTTCCAGTGAAATTGAGTCCTTTGAGGTAGGAGACGTCTCCCGTGATATCAGAAAGAGCCTGGTTGTTGAGGGTGGCGGAGCCGAGCGCGATGACCGCCGCGTCCAAACATTCCGTTGCCAGAATGGTCTTGTTGACGAGGCGGGCATTCAGGAGTTTCACCTGCACGCCAGGCACCATGGAGGCACCGCGCGCAATGGCTTCCGCCATCATTCGCGTGCTTTCCCACATCGTTTCATAAATCACCAGCACTTTCGCCTGGGACTTCTGCGCAGACCAGTTCCGATACGCCTTCAGAATCTCCGCAACGTGCGAACGCCAGCACACACCATGCGCCGGGCAAATCTGGGCCAAATCCAGGGCACCCAGTTTCGCCAGGGCAAGCGCGACTTGCTTGCTGTAGGGATTCACAATGTTCGCATAGTAGGTTTTCGCCTCTGCCAGGATGTCCGCCAGCGGGACCTCATCGTCGAAGCGAGGAATGGAGCAGTAGTGCTGCCCGAATGCATCGTTGGAGAAGAGGACTTTGACCTCGGGGCAGTAGGTTACCATGGAATCAGGCCAATGCACGAAGGGAACCTCCGTAAACTGCAACGTCTTGTCGCCAAGTGACAGCGTCGAACCGGTCGCGACCAGTTCCCAGTTCCAGTCATAGCAACCATAATATGCCTGCAGGATTGCCTGAGTTTTCTTGTTGCACACGACCTTTGCACGCGGCATCATCCCCATCAACAGCGGCAATGCGCCGCTGTGGTCCAGTTCTGCATGGTTCACCACCAGATAATCCACCTTCGCCGGCGGCGTCAGTTGCGCGACCTGCATCAACATTTCCGACGCAAACGGGGCCTTGACCGAATCAATCAGCGCCGTCTTTTCCGTGCCTTTGACCAGATAGGAGTTGTAGGTGACGCCGCGGCTCGTCGTATAGCCGTGGAAATCTCTCAGGTTCCAATCAATGTAACCAGTCCAGAAGATGTCTTTTGCAATCGCGATGGCCATGGTGTGCACCTGTTTCTTGGGGGGGACTCGAAGGGGCTAGAGCCTCTAGTGACATGAGACGGTCTAGAGAATCTAAACCAGTATAATATAATTCTTCAATTGCGCGGTGGTTTGCTTGTTACTTGCAAATTGTCAAAATTGGGGTAAATTTCTAGTTGTTGGAAGAGAGGATTTGTTAGTCCCCTCTGGACTTCCAAGAAAGTTTGGGAAGTCCAGAACAACTCGAAGGAGAAGTCCATGAAGAAGTGCCTGTTGGTTCTTGCGATGCTGTGCGGTGTTTTGTTTGCAGAAGATGTGCTGCTGTTGGATGTCTTGGCGATTTGCGGACCGAAGGTTGCCGTGTGGTGTGAAAAGGGTTTTGAGAAGAATAACTCGTTTGAGAATGGAGTGCTTCGCCTGGAGGTCGTGAAGAATGATGCCGAGAAGAAAACGGAGGCCAATTGCCAGGCGATGTTTATACCTGGGAAACGCGTCTATGAAGCCGGCAAGACCTACCGGGTGGATTTCACGTTCAAATCCAGCAAGGCGTTCCAAAGCAAGTTCTCGGTGATGATGAATCCGAGTCCCTGGACGCGTCTGTGCCAGGATAAGACTTTGAAACTTCAGGCTGACCAGGAGGTTTCCGTCTCTTTGGAGTTTAAGCCTGAAACAGAGGTCACCGAGTATGTTCGTGTTCCGAACTTCTGTATCGGCAATGCCCCCGCGGGCACCGTTGTCGAAATCTCGAAAATCCAGTTGTTCGAGGTGAAATAACTTCAGAAATGGATTGGAGAGCCGCCACATCCGCTTTGCTGAAATGGTACGGTGTGGCGGCGCGTCCTCTTCCCTGGCGGGAAAATCCGACTCCCTACCGCGTCTGGCTCTCGGAGATCATGCTTCAGCAGACGCGCATTGAAGCCGTCAAAGGGTATTTTGCGCGGTTTTTGGAAGCATTCCCGAGCATTGAGGCGCTAGCAGCCGCCGATGAGGCAACCCTGCTGAAAACCTGGGAGGGACTGGGATACTATTCACGCGCACGAAACCTCAAGGCGGCTGCGCAGGAAATCGTGGCGCGCGGTGCATTCCCGGAGACTCCAGAAGAATTGGCAAAGTTGCCTGGAATTGGTCCATACACCGCGGCAGCCGTTGCTTCCATTGCGTTCAACCGCCCCGCCGTCGCGGTCGATGGCAATGTGCTTCGTGTTCTTTCCCGCCTTTGTGGACGCACGTTGACGCGTCCGGAGGCGACTTCCCTCCTGGCTCCCCGCATCCCGGAAGGCACTGCATCCCTTTTCACGCAGGCATGGATGGAGTTGGGCGAAGTCCTTTGCATCCCCAATGGGACGCCGTCCTGCCTGCTTTGTCCGCTTGCCCCACATTGTCAAGCCCTTCGGGAAGGCACTGTCGCCAACCTGCCAGAACCAGTCCCAAAGAAGGCGCGTCGTATCGAACTGCGCACCGTCTTTCTGCTTCGCCATCAAAACCGCATCGCCATTCGGCAACGCCCCGCACGAGGTCTTCTCGCTGGACTCTGGGAGTTCCCTGGAACCGATGGAACGCTCTCCCGCGCCCAGGCACGCTCCCTGCTTGAACAATGGGGTCTGGGAAAACTCCCTTCGCACGCATTGCATGTCCTGCCGCCAGCCAAGCACATTTTTACGCACGTGGAATGGCAAATGACTTGCTATGAGGCGCGCGTCCCCTGCGCGGCACAGAACTTCACATGGGCTACCCTCCAGGAACTCACCCAAAAGTACCCCATCCCTACCGCTTTCCAAGCCATTAAAAACCAGATTTCCTAGAAAATCTAGAAAACCTAGAAAACCTAGAAGTAATGCCTCACCGATTGATATTGCCTCTGGCGGCGAGCTGAGGCAGATCCATAGGCACACTGCCCCCAGGTTCGGGAGTGTTTTCTCATCTATGTGCATGCTATGCTGACTGGGACTGGGATGCCTTGGGAGGCTCCCTT
>JAFRLI010000186.1 GCA_017431255.1 Victivallales bacterium | reverse complement strand
CTTCCCGCATTGGCGAAGGCGCGGGAAAAGGCGCGCTCCATCTCCTGCGTCAACAAGCTCAAGCAGACGGCGACGGGCCTCTTCCTGTATGCTGGCGACGCGGAGGATTACTTCCCGTCCCGTTCCAACTCCAACTGGAAGACGCTTTTCTTCACCTACTTGGTCGGCATTCCGAACACCACCTCCAACAAATACGCCAACGAGGGCGCGATGGGAAACTACCTTCCCATCAGCGTGCTGGCGTGCCCCTCGATGCCAGGCCAGAACTTGTCGGGTTCGGGAACCAACTACGACTGGTGGTGCAAGAACCCGCATTACGGGGTCAACGAGCGCCTCTACCACGGTCTCCCCACCTCGGGGGCTGGGCTAGAAGAGTCCCGCAAGCTCGGACAGATCCTCAACCCGTCGCGCAAATACTTCGTCGCGGACACTTTCGCGCAGACCTCGGCTGGAGTCCCCGACCGCAACAAGGGACATTGGCGCCTTCTGTGCAGCACCTCCTACAAGGCAAACACCGGCTTCGCCTGCTTCGCTGGCAGGCACGGCGGAATGTTCAATGCGTCTCGTTGCGACGGAAGCGTCTCCTCGGGAAAAGTCCTGAACATCGACAGCCCCTACAGCCAGTGGGAACTCCACAGCGACCTGAACCAGACCGAATTCTACTGGAACAAATAACCGTATGAAACTCCTCGCCATCGCCGCAATGTCCACTTCGCTCCTGGCCGCCACATCTCCCATTCTGCTTGACAACGGAGGGCTCGCTCTGCGTTTCTCCGAAAAGGACGGTGCGCTGCAGGAAATGTCCGCGCACGGCACGAGCATTCCTGTCGCGCCTGGCAACCAATACAACATCCGAACAAAGGACGGAGCAAACGTGTTCTCCGAACAGAGTTCTCCGTTCAGCCTCATCCACCACACGGTAACGGAAACCACCGAAGGGAAGCTCCTGCAGATGGATTTGGCGGCGCCAGGCTGGCGACTGGAGGTTCAAGTGTGAGCGTTCCGCGACACCACGCTTTTCTCCAGAAAATGCGTCTGGACGCGCATGGAAGGCGAACCAATCTCCATCGCGGCGTTCCTGCAGTCCCTGGATGGGTTGGTTATCGGGAATCCCCGCGATTGCCTCGTCATCCATCCAGGACACTGGCCTCCCCGCGAATCGTCTCTGCACGGACGGCCTCGGCGCGACAAGTCCTCCCTTAACCGCGAGCATCTCCCAGGGGCCGTCCTGCACAACGGCATGCTTTCCCGATGCGTGGCAATCACGATGCAGACTCTCCGTTCCGATTTCGAAATCCATTCCAACTGCGGCAATGACAAAGCGGCCTTCCAGACTGTCTTCAACATCCGCGCATCGATGAAACCAGGCAACCGCCTCGAATCGGGCACGGAACTCGTCACGCTCACCGCAGGCACTCTCCGCCAGGCCATCGCCGCGCTGCCGGATTCCTGGCTTCGCAACGGTTTTCGCCTCAAATCGCGTCCGGCCTGGACCGACGGCGCGGTTCTCTATTCCGCATACGTACAAGGTTCCACCTGGTCGCGCTGGATTGACATCGGCAACTTCCAGAACTTCCGCAAGGGCGTGCTCCCGCACCTCAAGGACATCGGTGTGGACATCCTCTGGTTCAATCCCTTCAACCAGGGACGCTACGGCGTGTTCTCCTACGTCTGGGAGGCAGAAGTAGGCACTCCCGCCGACCTGAAGGCACTCTGTGAGGACGCAAAGGCATCTGGCATTCGCGTTCTGTTGGACCTTATCCCGCACGGTCCAAGCGTCAAGCAAAATCCCTACGGAGCGAGCCTGAACGAACAAATCATCCAGGAGCATCCCGAATGGATTTCCAGAAATGCGGACGGCTCCTTCAAGCGCTGGTGGGGCGGCTACTCCATGGACTACGCCGCGCCTGGCTGGCAAAACTTCATGGCGGACCTCGCTGTGCGCCATCTTCGGGAATGCGGCATCAGCGGCTGGCGCGTCGACTGCGCCAGATACTCCCCCGACAATGAAATGCCCACCGACGGACGAATCCCCTCGCAATCCGGCACGGAGGGCGCGCTGGCCCTCGTGCGCCGCGTCCACGAGGCGATGGACCGCGAACGACCCGACACCATCCTCCTCGGAGAAACCCGCACCACATCCCACCTCTCCCAGATGGAATACATCTACGACACCACTCTCGGCGGCGATGTCTTTCCTACTCTGCGGCAGCAGGATCCGCGCACCTGGGTTCCCCAACTCAAACTCTTCCTGGACCGCGACGAGGCGTCGTTCCCCGTCGCGTTCGCCTCTGGCCTGATGCACTTCAGCGAGAACCACGACACTGCGCGCGCCCTCCGTCGCTACGGCGGCGGCACCCGCAACGCGCTGCTCGCCACCTGCTGCCTCATTCCAGGTCTCCCGCTGCTGGATATGGACCAGGAACAGGGCGCGGGACTGCTCCTTTCACGCCTCTCCGGCATCCGCAAACGACCTGAGTTCGTACAAGGCGAAGCCCTCTTCGGGGACACGTTCTGCTCCGCGCCCGACGTGCTGACCTTCACGCGAGCGCTCCCCGAGCGATTCTCCGTCGTCGCCATCCATTTCGGTGGTCGTGCACAGAGCGTCGAGGTGGTTCTGCCCTCGCAATTCCGCCAAACCGCCTGGAAGTGCAGGGAGTTGCTGGAGAATGCACCTGCTGTCCGCGATGCGGGAACTCTGCGGTTTGACATTCCTGCCTACGGCGTGCGCGTGTTCGCTTTTTCCCCAGAGGAGCAAGCCGAACAGCCAAAGCCAAGTTCTCCAACGCGGCAGGGCCCCGTCAACGTGAGTTTTTCCAACGGATTCCCCGCCACATTCCAGGCCACCGCGTCCAGGAATCTGCTCGCCGCGATGGGATTCGTCCCCAGTCACTTGAAAATCCGCGACGGCGCGGCCGAGAACTTCTCCCAAATCCAAGACCTGCAACGAACAGAACAGAAGGACGGAAGCATCTCCTTCACGGGAAAATGGTCGAATGGGCAAACCTTCTCTGCATCCTACACACAGACTGCGGACGCCCTCCGAGTCCGCATTGAACAGGCTCCCGCTCCAGACGCCGCGCTGGAACTCTGCTTCGGTAACGATGTTGATGAATGGAGCGTCTCCGCGCTGGAAGGGGAACTGCGCGACAATGCCAATGCCTGGCATCCCCTCGGCAACGAGTTCACTCTCCACGAGAAGGACCTCTGGCTGCGGGAAATCCGCATTATGCATATGCTCCAGAAAAGCGGCGTCCACTGGCAGGCCGACGCGCAGCCACTCGATCCCGCCACGGGGCAACTTGCCTTCCGCAAGGGGACTCTATGGTACAGTGTGCGCTTCTCGCCGCAGACGCTCGCTTGCGTGGAAGATCTCTTCCTGCGCGAAAACGGGACAATCGCCCCTGGTCTCACGCTACGCATCCACCCTGGAGAAACTCCTCTGGAGTTCACACTCCGCGCCAACGACCCGCCGCAGCCGCCGCCAGGACTGCACGTCTGCAATGGTTGCGAAATGCGGACGGACGGCTCGCGGCACGTCCTGCAGACCTCCCATTTCTCCCTGGTTCTCAATCGCAACCTCGGCGGTGCCGGCGAACTTCGCCTGCCCGATGGCGCCCCCTTGCTCCGAGACGCGCAACTTCACTCCGAAGACGCTTTCTGCACACCCAACCGCGATCCTGAGTTCGGGATCACCACCCCTTGCCCCGCCACCTCCTTCTCCAATATGGAAACCAGCATGAGACTCCTCGGAGACGCAGACTCCCTTCGTCTCGCGTTTGGCGGAGAACTCAAAAGAGATGCGCGCATTGGCAAATCCGCTCTACCACGTATACATTATGATATGGACTGGCAAGTCGTCGACGCGGGACGGCAGGTAATTCTGAACGCCCGCGCCACGCCCGCGCCACGTCCCGAACTATCCGGCGTCCTCAAATTCGAATGGCAAATCCAACCACATATCGTCTTTGCGAGAATCCCGCTCCAGGGAAAAACCGAGGCAATCCGCCTCGCGGGCGGCAAGAAAAACGCTGTGTTCTGGGATTCGCAAAAATCCCCACTTGCGTCAGATTCCACGCTGGAACTCCTGGACAAGGACGGCATCACAGTCCTGCGGCTCGACAAGATGGTGCTTCAGGGGGCGCCGGCTGTTCAACTCGGAACAGACAGCAAAGGCGTTCCCGTCCTGCGCGTCATCCTCTTCCAGGGAAAAGGCATTTCTCAGACTGAAACCAGAGGCTTCCAATGCGTTCTCTCCGTACCTCCTCATTAGTTCTTGCAGGAGCGCTCCTGCTGGCGGGCTGCGTCAATCCAGGTCTGAAGACCCAGCACGTCGGGGGGAAGACGTATACGGCGGAACTGGTCATTCCCGAGCATACGGGTGCGCTTCACCGCACCCGATTTGTGCTGGCGGGCTGGGTGGAGAGGATGCACTTCAGGCAAAGAAGGCAGAATGTGTTCTGCCGCGGGGAACTGTTCCCGTATGGACGCAGAAGCAAGCGCCTCGTCTACGGTTGCGCAGCCGAGTTCCTTCCGTCCCTGATTCTGCAGGAACCCGCCAAACGCACCGGATTCGAGCGTGCGCTGAAAATCGGCGTGGGCGTCATCGAGCAGAGATGCGACTACAAGCCAGACTGCAGGAAAGTCAACTTGTTCCCTTGGACGATTGAGCACGACGGCGACCGCATCATCTACCGCCAGGAGTGCCCTCCCGTGGAAGGATACGCATACAAATTGACTGTGACGGTCACCACCAGCCCGCAGTCCTCTTCCATTGACGAACAGTACCTCCTGGAAAACACGGGCACCCGCGACATCACGTGCAGCCAGTTAGTTCATCCGTTCCTGCCGCACTCCAAGAAGAGCTACTACCTCCTGCCGCGCCTCCGCGATGGCGTGCCGGATTACACGCCGACACCCGTGCCGCAGATACCCACTCCCGAACTGGACATCTTCCCCAAGGATATTCCCGAAGGCGCGAACTACGTCACGGCATATCCTTTCGGTCTGCAACGTCCCTGCCTGACCATCCGAGGCGACCGCCCGCTTGAGAAATCGCACCTCTGGATCAACCAGTTCCCGAAGGTCTTTGCGGTCGAGCCGTTTCTTCGAATCGACCTCAAACCAGGACAATCCACCAACTGGACCTGGAACATCTCCACCGAGGCAGTTGATCCCAGCAAATAGCCTTTACGCCCAGAAGGGCATCAGGGCAGGGAGAGCCTTGATTTTGCCAGGAATCCCGTCCAGGCTCAGACCGAGGACGGCGAGTTCGGAGACGGCAGGATTCGCGGAAGGGACGATGCGGGAGTGCCTGTGACCGCGCACCTCGATTTCGCAGGCGGTTGCGGAGCCGTCCCAGGGGACCTCCGTCCGGACGCTTCCGTTGGGTCCGGTGAGTTCCAAGGCGAATGAAGAGGAATCTCCTGCGGAGGACAGGCTCATGTGTCCGTTGGCGAGCCACGCGCCCAAATCCGCCAGGCGTTCCCGCGCAAACAATGGTTGCAGCACGGATTCATGCAAGCCAGCCCGCAACTCCAACTCCTCTCCCAGAACGCAAGTGGAGGCGATTTCCTTGAGGGCCGCCACCGCCGGATAATACCGCCAAGAACCCAAGACCACGACGGGGACGCGGTTGTGCTGCGCCCTGCGGGAAAGACCGCGAAGTTTCTCCACCATCCACAGTTGCGGCTTGGGGAACGCCAGCGCAACAGGGGTCTTGCTCTTCACGAAGTCCCAGACCAGGTCGCAGTCCTGCTCCGTCTCGATTTGCACGATGGCGAGCCTCGGTAGTTCCGCCTGCGGCTTCGTCGTCAAGGATCGGGCATGCGGCAGGCGTGCAAGCAGGGAAGCAATGGGGGTGCCTGGTTTCGAGAATATCCAGATGTCGCTTTGTTCCGCCATGTTCATCCAAGGCTTGGAATCATTGCCGTCAACAGACGCACCATCTTCTCGCCGGCCACTTGACTCATTTCATTGACCTCTTCCACGGAAATGGTGCCGCCTGACAACCCAGCGGCATAATTTGTAATGAACGAAAACGCTGCAACCTCCATCCCGCAATGCCGCGCCACCATTGCCTCGCAGACCGTGGACATCCCCACTGCGTCCGCCCCCAATGCCTTCAACATCCGGATTTCCGCCGGTGTCTCGAAGTTCGGTCCAGAAAGTTGTACGTACACCCCCTCCGGCAATGCAAGACCGATGGAGGCCGCGGCCTCGGTGGCAAGCGTCCGAAGACGTTTGCTGTAGACCTCTGTCATATCGGGGAAACGCGGTCCAAAAGAATCTTCATTGGGACCACGCAAGGGCGATGGCACGAAGCAGGAAATATGGTCCGACAGCATCATGATGTCCCCAGGACGCAGAGACGGGGCAATTCCGCCTGCGGCATTGGTCAGAATCAGCGTCTGAATCCCCAGGCGGCTCATCAGGCGCGTGGACATCGTCACCTCCGCCATGGAATAGCCCTCGTAGTAGTGGACGCGTCCCTGCAAGACCAGCACGGGAACGCCCGCGCAGGTCCCGAAGAGCAGGTGCCCGCGATGTCCCGGTGCCGTCGAGATAGGGAAACCTTCCAAAGACCCCAGCGAGATGCGCGTGGCATTCTCCAAGGTGTCTCCAAATGCGTCCAGACCAGACCCCAGAATGACGCCGACGCGCGGTCTTAGCGAACTATCCTGCTGAATCCGTTCGACAGCCTGGTCTATGGTTTGCTCTAGCAACATTGTTCCGCGAACAACTGCGCCCGTTGAAAGCAAGCGATTACTTGATGGTGGGTGCCTCGATGTCGCCCGCCTTCGGAATGAAGACTTCGTCGCTCTTGGCAGGCGTCTTCTCGTTCAGGATGTCCACCAGCGGCTTCGGGAAACGTTCCTTGCAAGTCGCAAGGGTCGTCTTCGCCATCTGACGGAACGGCGGCAAGGCGCGACGCTTTTCCGTGCCTTCCACGAACTTCATGTACTTGTCGTAAAGTTTCTTGGAAAGTTCCGCATAACTGGCGGCCTGCGCGTCTTCCCCGATCGCGCTGTACCAGTAGCTCTGCATCAAGTACGCCTGTACCGTCCCTTGCGCCTGCGGGTACGACGCCGCCTTCATGTCTTCACCAAGTTCCGTGATGACAAAGTCTTCCAGCGTCTGCTTGGTGAAGCGATTTCCGTAGCGGGGATAGGTCGAAGCCATCTTGCGGTACTCCTCCGCCTTCTTCTTTTCGCCGAACTTGTACAGGTTCACGATCGCGTCCACCAGGAAGTTCCCGTAGGCACCGCCGATGGTGTTCTCGTCATACTGCTTCCAGGCGTCCTGGTAGGACTTGTTGACGGCGTCGATCAGACTGATGTTCGGGGTAGTCTCGTAGGTATCGATCCCCTTGAGGTAGATAAGGCGTCCCATCTGGAAGGCGGCGTTGAGGGACTGGAAGATCATGCGGTCGCAAGAAAGCCGCTGGAACTTGTCGCGGTCCTCGGTCCACTTGTCCTTTCCACGTTCGGCCCAGTAGACAGCGTGTGCCTCAGGCAGGCGCCAGTCCAGATTGCCGTAGCGCTCGTCAAGTTTCTTGAGCCAGGCGGGGTCGAGGCGGTACTTTTGCGTCATCCAGCGATTGCGCAGACAGATTTCCACGACCTGCGTGATTCCGAGTTCATCCAATTCCTTTTTGACTTCGTCGGGAATGACGGCGCGTTCGCGGAACGCGCGTTCGAACTCGTCGAAGTTGGCGTAGCCATGCTTGGCGATGATGCGCCAGAAGTCCGTTTTGCCGCCAAGAGCCGCCTTGAGTTTTTCCTCGTTGGTGGGGGCATTGATGAGGACGTCCCATTTTTTGTAGTAGTCTGCAAACAGGCGGATCATCTCTTTTGCGAACTGGTCCTTGTAGTAGCGGTTCGCGTCATCCAGGTCTTTGCCCAGTTTGTGCTGGAAAATCCAGCCCAACTGGCGGAAGAGCTCCGGATCGCCGGGATTGAGGTCGAGTCCCTCGTCGCGAATGAGTTCGATCCCGCGCTTGACCCAGCGCCAGCGGTCTTCAAAGCCGGTGAAGGTGACGGAGATGTTGTACGCCATATTCCAGCCCAAATGGGCATGGGACTGCGTGTTGCGTGGCTGGAGTTTGATAATCCAGTCCGCCAACTGCACCATCTCGAAATAGTTGCCGTCCTCCTGCATTTTGGAGGAACGAAGCCAAAGCAAGTCTGCCACAATGCCTCGGAAACCGCCCAAAGCCACACTCGTGAAAGCCACCAGCGGCGGCGCATTCTCAAGCGGTTCCACATCCGTCAAACGGTCGTTGTAACGGATGGCATTCAGGCGTCCTTGCACGAACGAAAGCGCGCCGCCCAAGGCAATGAGCGCCACGATATAATACACCATCTGGAGGGAGGATTTCTGCTTCATCGCGCTATCTCCTATTTCCGAATCACGAGGCCGAGTTCCCGTTTATTGAGAATCCAAATGCCGATGGCGGCCATCAGCCCCGTCCGCAACAGCACCAGGAACACCACGTTGTGCACCAGGCGAGAACCTTCGACCAGACGCCCACGCGCCAAATCGCTCGTCGCGTCCAAATCATCCACGGACACCACGATGGTCCCAATCACCCTCGCCATATGATGAGCGACCCGTTCCGCAGCATTCTTGTAGACGTAAGAACCATCTTCGTTCTGGAGCGGTGCCGTAATCGCCGCCTGAACCGTCAGACCAATCACCAGATAGGCGATGGCAACGAATGCGGCGACGGGCACGGAGAACGCCGCGCTCACCGTGCATCCCAGCGCCGCCAGGAAGCCAATCAGCATCAACGCCAGAAGAGCGGCGCGGCAGTAGTTGTTCGCGAAGGAGGTCACCTCGACCATCAGGATGGGACCATCGCTCTGCTGGAACATAGCCGAGGACGCTTTCACCTCGCCCCAGCCTTCCTGCGGCGGATTCACATACCTGACCGTCAAAGAATTTCCATCATTCTTATTGACGAAATCCTTGGAGAGTTGAAGTTCCTGGAAGGTACCGCCCATGACCTTAAAGAACTCGTTCACATACGGATCAACGACATTCGGGGGCGCATTCGGATTTTTGATTCCCCAGATGCAGGGCATATCCTTCTGGTCCATCGCCGAGGTCGAACCGGAGTAGACGCGATATCGCAGGTAGATGATGTCGCCCTTGCCGGCGATGCCCCGATACGTCCACGTACGGAAACCGTCAGGCTTGATTTCCATCTTCTGACCAGTCAGGATGGTACGAACACGCTCCTTCGCTTCCTCCTCCGTCATATTGGCTTCGCGGATTTCCTTCTGGTGTTCCGCATAGAACTTATCGATTTCCTTGTTCAGTTCCTCGCGAATCGGATGGAACTCGCGTCGTCCCACACGCACCTCGTGGTCCAACTTCGCAATCTCCTCCTTCGTGAAACGACCCGTTTTCTCCAGATATTTCACACGGAATTGAATCAACGCAAAAATCAGTCCCATGGACACCAGCAGAATCACCGCGTGCATGATGAAGATTCCCGTCCACTTCCCGAACCAGAGTTTCCACTTCGGGCACGGTTTCGTCACCACCAGGTGGATGTTGTACGCCTCCACTTCCCGTGACAACTGCGAACACGACAGCCAGAGCGTCGTCGAGGAGATCAAAACCACCACGATTCCAAGCGAATATGTCAGCGATATTTGCACAAGGCCATTGGCGGTACCGTCTCCTGAGACGGTCATCGGCAGAAAAAACACCGCCAGAATAATCAACGCAAACAGCACGTGGAACACTTTCGCCCGAATTGCCGAGCGCATCGTCTGATTTACTATGGCCAGAAAGGCTTTCATTTTTCGTATCCAGTCTTTGCAGATGAACAGGGACAACACATCCCCAATACACAAAAAACCAACATTATAGTATTATAGCAGAAAAAAACACTATTTCCAACCCCCTCCCCTATATTTTTCAAAAAAAGTTCTAGATGTTCTAGATGTTCTAGATGCTCTAGATGCTCTAGATGCTCTAGATGCTCTAGATGCTCTAGATGCTCTAGATGCTCTAGATGCTCTAGATGCTCTAGATGCTCTAGATGCTCTAGATGCTCTAG
>JAFRLI010000185.1 GCA_017431255.1 Victivallales bacterium | reverse complement strand
GACTCTTAGGGTACTCGTAGGGGCGCGACTCTTAGGGTACTCGTAGGGGCGCGACTCTTAGGGTACTCGTAGGGGCGCGACTCTTAGGGTACTCGTAGGAATGTGGTGTTGGATGGAAAGATTTTTTGAGATTGGCAAGAAACGAAATGAGAAAGGAGAAAGGACAAATGAGGAAACGGCTGGCAATTGTGTTGTGTGTTGCAGCAATGGCGTGCAGTTTGTTTGGTGCGCCAGTGGGTATTTCGGAGTTTGGGGGCGTCAAGGCTGGGGCACTGGGATTGGGTTGGGCGTATTACCGTGCAGGTTGGAAAGGGACACCGTTGAATGAAAAGACCTTTTACAATAAGAAGCATACGAAGGGGAAAAATAGTGAAACGCTCACGGGCGTTTGGAAGATTGAGGATACCGAGGTACAGGTGGAATCGATCTTGACCCAGGAAGGAGACAAGTACCGCCTCCGCATGTCTTTGAGCGCAAAAGAAGGCTTGCCTGCGTCCGAGACGATTGCCATCAGCGTCAGCCTGCCCGTGGCAGGTGCGTCTCTCTCCATTGACGACAAGCCCCTCAAACTTCCCTATGAACACAATCAGCAGTCTCTCAAAACTGGAACTGCCGAGAATGTGGAGGTCGGAACCTACGGCGGTGTGCTGCGTATCGAGGGCGTTGGAAGGTACTTGGTTCAAGACAATTACAAGTGGGGAAACACCTATAGCGTCCGCTTGTTGGTTGGGAATTCTACCAAGGAGAAGCCTCTTACAACCATCTCCAAGGAAGTCACTTTGACCTATGCAAAGGACAAGTTTCAGAAGATTGACATCACGAAACTCTGCAACTGGGGATATTCCGACGCCGTGGCGGGCGACGGAAAGGGCGGTTGGACCGACCAGGGCCCCGACAATGATATGAGTTCCTTCCCCATGGCAGATTTGACTGCGTTCGGCGTGCCCTTCAAAGTCGTTGACGAAAAGAAAAACAATGGGCTGGGCAACTTGACTCTGGCCGCGGAGGATCGCGACCTTCCGTCGCTTCCCCGGGACATCACCGTTTCGCTTGTCAAATCCAAAGGCTACCGGTATCTGTTCTTGCTGCATGCAGCAGGCTGGACTCCGAAAGGCGGCGAGGACATTGGTACTTTAACTGTCAATTATATGGATGGCACGAGCGATACACAGAATGTTCAGCAGGGACGTGACTGCGGCAACTGGTGGCTTGGCGGGCTTAGCCTGCCCAATGGAGGCATTGGTTGGACGGGGGCAAACAGCAGTTCCAAAATTGGGCTTTACGTTTCTTGTTTCCCGTTGAAATCGGACGCGAAGAGTGTGAAGTTCGAGGTCAAGAGGGGGTTCTGGTTCCTGAGTGGAATGACACTGGGAAGCCGTTCGGTTTCCTTTGCCCAGAGTACGGTCCCCACGATTTTCCACGAGAACAAGGATTGGGGAGTCTACGAGTTCACCCGCGAGACCATTCCCGGTTCGCCGCTGGACTTCTCCGGACACAACGAGACCCCCGCTGGCAAGCACGGCTTCCTCAAGGCCGACTCCAATGGACACTTCTACTTTGAAAAGATTCCAAACAAGCGCGTCCGTCTCTTCGGGACCAACTTCTGCAGTTCCGCAAATACCATCACCCACGAGGGGGCCGATGAGGTCGTGAAGAAACTCGCCCAGTGCGGCTACAATACCCTTCGTCTCCATCATATGGAACGCCCCATTCTCGATACGAAGAACTTCAAGGATTCCCTCCATTTCGACAAGGAGAAAATCGACCACTGGTTCTATCTTGTCTATGCTTGCAAGAAGGCGGGTCTCTATGTCACCATCGATTTGTATTGCAGCCGTCTGCTCCAGAAGGGCGATGGCATCGCGGAAACGGACAACTTCTCGCGTCACGAGATGAAGGCGCTTGCGCCCATCAGCCCCACGGCGATGGAAAACTGGAAGGCATACACGCGCCTCATTCTCACTACCGTCAATCCGTACACGAAACTTCCGTTGGCGCAGGACCCTGTCCTCGCATTCCTCGACTTAATGAACGAGGACCATCCCATCACCCAGATGACGAGATATCCCGAAATCACCAAAGTCTACAAGCAAAAATACCAGGAATATCTCCGTGAAAACAACATTGATGAAAATAAAAATCCTGGTGCCTTCCATGACTGGCTCAATCAAAAGCAGATTGCCTGCATTCGTGAGATGACGCGATTCCTCCGCGAGGAAATCAAGACTCCGGCACTTATTACGGATATCAATTGGCAGTCCAACCTCCATTTTGCCAGCGCACGAAAGGAAATTGATATCGTTGACAACCATCAGTACGCCTCACACCCCCGATTCCCCGTCAAGCCCTGGAGCCTGCCAACGGAATACCAGCAGATTTCGGCGGTTGGCAACCACGCGAGTCTTCCGCGTGCCATGATGCCGGCACGCGTATTTGGCAAACCTTTTACCGTCACGGAATGGAACTATTGCAACCCGAACATGTACCGTGTCGAAGCAGCCGCTTTGATGGGGGCCTACGCGAGCCTTCAGGACTGGGACGGTCTCTACCGCTTTGCCTGGTCTCACAGCGACAGCACGATTCTTAAGAACGGACATCCTTCTGGATTCAACCAGGCCAACGACTTCCTGCAGCAGCTCGCGGAGCGCGTCATCTGGGCGATGTTTGCGCGAGGCGACGTGAAACCCGCCTCAGAAGCGGTCGCTGCTACCTTTGACAGCAAGTCGCTCAAAACTCTTCCAAATCGTACTCGCTACCCCGCCAACTTTTCGATGCTCGGACTCTACGCCCGCATTGGCACCTTGGTGGATGATTTGCAGTTTCAGAACGTCCCCAAGGTGGAAATCTTGGCTGAGAACTGGGAGGAGAAACTGCCGTCGTCAGGGATGAAAGCGGTTGTGGAAAATGTCAAGGAAGGAACCTCGATTCGGAGTTCCACGGGGGAAATCCTCATCACACCGAAAGAGAAGTGCCTGGCCGTCAAGACCTCGCGAAGCTGTGCGCTGACTTGCGTCAAAGACGCGGCATCCGAAGTGATCACGGTCAAGGGCGTCAAAAGTCCGCAGGCATTCTACTTGGTGTCGCTGGATGAACAGCCTCTGGAAACCAGCAAGAAGATTCTGTTCATTCACCTGGTCAATTTGACGAACACCGACCAGAAGTTCGATACCGACGAATGCACGTTGCTTCGCTCCTGGGGCAGGCTTCCTGGACTCTACCGCAAGGCAAAAGTCGATGTCTCTCTTGCAGTTCCTGCCGCCAAAGTCACGGCTCTCAAACTCGACGGTGCCGAAAACGGCGAGGTCCCTGCAACGTTCGCCAACGGCAAACTCCAGTTTACCGCGGACAACACCGCTCGCAAGGAAGGCCTCTTCGTCTATCTCCTGTCACGATAGAATCTCTAACAAGCGACCAGCGGTCTCAAAACGCTGGTTGCTTGTCATAATTGTTAAAAAGGAAGCAACGCATGAAGAATCAAGTGATCATTTTCGTATGTTTATTTGTGTTTTCGTGTAGTCTTCGGTCGGAACCTGTGAAACTTCAGGAGCAAGGAGGAATCAAAGCCGGGCATTTGGACCTGAATGTGGTTTATTACTTAGCGGACTGGAAAGCGGTGTCGGCGAATGGCAGGACATTGTCAAAAGGGAAGATTTCGCGCGAGAATGGGAGGGAGACATTCACGGGGAGTTGGAAGGTTGCTGACACACCTGTCCAGATGGAGACCATTTGTATCCAAGAAGGGGACAAGTCTCGCGTCACGATGACGCTTTCCGCAGAAGGGGGGCTTCCTCCTTCTGCGTCCACGGTGATCACGTTCAGCATTCCCCATACGGGGGCAGGACTGTCGTTCGATGGCAAGGCATACCAGTTTCCGCAGGAGCACATCAAGGGGCTTCTCAAGACAGGCAAGGCAAAGATTGTGGAAGTAACTTATCCAGAAGGAAATCTGCGCATTGAAGAGGCGGGGGCGTATCTTTTGCAGGACAATCACAAGCGAGGCCAGACTTACAGCATTCGGTTGCAGTTGCCGCGTTCCACCAAGGAGAAGCCACTTACGCGGATTTCCAAGGAAATGGTGGTTTCTTATGTGCAAAACCTGTTCAAGAAAATCGATATGACAACATTCTGCAACTGGGGGTATACGGACGCCATAGCGGGCGATGGAAAAGGTGGCTGGACAGATGAAGGTCCCGGGAAGGATTTGCGTTCCTTCCCGCAAGAGTCTCTTGTTGCCGAACGTGTGCCGTTTGATGTCGTGAAAGAGGGCAAGAATGGCGGCAAGGGCGTTCTTGCGCTGGCGGGACCAGACCGCGAGTTTGCGGTGCTTCCTCGAAAGGTGACCGTCCCCCTTCAGGAGACAAAAGGAATGTCCTATTTGTATCTTCTCCACGCGGCGGGCAGCCCGCCTTCCGTCGGTGAGGATGTCGGTTCCATCACCATCAACTACACGGACGGCACCAGTTCCACGAAGGTGCTTCGGAACGGTCTGGATGTCGGAGACTGGCAGCTCGACCACGGCTACCCCAATGCGGCCATTGCATGGGCATCGGTCAAAAACGATTCAAAAATCGGGTTGTATCTCTCCCGGTTCCCGCTTCGTTCCGAGGCGCAAAGCGTTACTTTCGATGTTGAAAAAGGGTTCTGGTTCGTCTGCGGAATGACCCTTTCCAACCGCCTGTTCGCCCTGGAGGCCCATTCCACTCCATGCGTCATCGTGGAGAACCAGGACTGGGGCGTCTACGAGTTCAACCGCAACACCATTCCAGGTTCGCCGCTTGATTTCTCCTCCCTGCAGGACGCTCCCGCTGGCAAGTACGGATTCCTGCAGACTGATGCCGACGGGCATTTCCAGTTCGCGCAGCGTCCAGGTGTTCGTTTCCGTCTGTTAGGCACCAACTTCTGTGGGAGCGCCAACACGTTGACGCACGAGGACGCGGATGAAGTCGTGCGGAAGCTCGTCCGTTGCGGCTATAATACGCTTCGCCTTCACCATATGGAAAATCCCATCCTGGACACCAAGAACCATACGGATTCCTTGCACTTCGAACCGGAGAAGGTCGACAAGTGGTTCTATCTGGTGAATGCCTGCAAGAAAGCGGGAATCTATGTTACCATCGACCTGTTTTGCAGCAGAAAACTGCAGAAAGGGGACGGGATTGAGGAACTGGATAACTTCTCCGCCAAGGAGATGAAGGCACTCGCGCCCATCAGCCCCAGTGCGTTGGAGAACTGGAAGGCGTATGCGCGTCTCATCCTTACGACCGTCAATCCCTACACGAAACTCCCGCTGGGACAGGACCCCGTGCTTGCCTTCCTGGATTTGATGAACGAAGACCATCCCATGACCCAGAGCAACCGCAATCCTGTCATTGAGAAGATTTATCGTGCCAAGTTCGCGGAATATGCGAAAAAGAACAAGATCGATGGGAAGGCACATCCAGGCGCATATGACGACTGGCTCAACCGTACGCAAATCGCCTGCATTCGTGAAATGAAGCGTTTCCTTCGCGAGGAAATCAAAACCCCTGCGCTTATCACGGACGTCAACTGGCATCAGTACATGCAGTTCTCGCTTGCACGTCAGGAACTGGATGTCGTGGACAATCACCAGTATGCCTCCCACCCACGCTTCCCCGGCGAAAAGTGGCGTGCCCCGACCCTTTACCAGCAAACTTCGATGGTAGGCAACTTTGCGCAACTCCCGCGTGTCGTGATGCCCACTCGAATGTTTGGCAAGCCCTTCACTATCACGGAATGGAACTACTGCAATCCCAACATGTACCGTGTCGAGGCTGCCGGTCTGATGGGAGCCTACGCCAGCCTCCAGGACTGGGACGGTCTCTACCGTTTCGCCTGGTCACACGGTGATAGTGCCATCATCAAGCCTGGAATCCCCTCGGGATTCAACCAGGTGAACGACTTCCTGCAACAACTTGGGGAACGAATCATCTGGGCGATGTTCCTCCGCGGGGACATCCAGCCCGCCAAGGAAGCCGTTGCCGCCCAAATTGACAGCAAGCGGCTGATTGACGTCCCGAAGAGCGAAGGAAAGTACCCCGAAAAATACACGATTCTTGGACTGTACTCCCGCATTGGCTCCCTGATGGACGACGCGCAGTTCCAGAATGTCCAAAAGGTAGATATCCTTTCCCCGAACTGGGCGGATTCTCTGGATGCGGCTCACAAGGCAGTCTTGGCAAACGTGAAAGAGGGAACGAGCATTGTTAGTTCTACGGGGGAAATTGTGGTGGAACCTAGGGCGAAGCGCCTGGCGATTACCTCGCCGCGTTCCTGGGCGCTCACTTGCGTCCAGGACGCTTCCAGCGACACCATCGCCGTCAAGGGTGTAACTTCTCCGCAGGCCTTTTATCTGATTTCCCTGGATGGGGAACCGCTCGCGACCTCCAAGAAGGCTCTCTTTGTCCATCAGGTGAACCTTGCCAATACCGAACAGAAGTTCGATACGGCCGACCGTGTCCTCCTGCGAAGCTGGGGGAAACTTCCCGGACTCTACCGCAAGGCCAAGGTCGAGGTGGAATTGAAACTCCCCGCCGCCAAGATTACCGCTCTCAAACTTGACGGTGCCGAAAACGGCGAGGTCCCCGCAACTTTTGCCAACGGCCTTCTCAAGTTCACCGCGGACAACTCCGCCCGCAAGGGAGGCGTCTTTGTCTATCTCCTGACACGCTAACGAACTATGACTTCTTCGACAAAACAACTGCCCCAATCGAACACTCCCTGGCTGGAACGGCATTTTCTGCAATTGCTTGCTGCAGTCTGCCTCCTGGCGTTGGCACTTCGCCTTGGAATCTGCCTGGAACTGGCGCACCATCCAACCGTGGTTTCTCCGATTGGAGATACGGATATGGCGACGTATTTGCGTCTGGCGAAGGAAATCTGCCAGGGACAGTGGCCCGACCATTTTGATTACCAGCCGCTGTACTACACGGTCATTCTTCCTTTCTGCCGAATGCTCGGAGGGGATTCGCGGTGGCCGTTGATGCTGCTGAATGTTCTGGCGTCTACGGCGGCGGTATGGCTGGCGGGGATTTGCGGGGCGCAGTTGTTCGGGCGACGTGCGGGGATTGCGGCGGCCGCATTGCTGGCTTTGAGTCGAATGCACGTATTCTACACGCCGTTTGCACTGTATGAGGTGTTGCAGAGTTTCTGGATGGCGCTTCTGCTTTGGCTGGGGCTGCTCTGTTGGACACGCAACCGCGCCTGGCTCTGGCTCGTGACTGCGCTCACACTCTCCGCGGCGACCCTCACGCGCGGGAATGCACTTCTGCTCCTCCCCGTGTTTCTGGTGTTGTTGGTGTGGCGGAATGGACGGCATTTGCGCACCATCTGGCTGGCACTTGCATTCGTTGCGCTGTTTGAAGTTCCACAACTTCCGTATGCGATTCGCAACTACCATTATGCAGGGCGTTGGGTGGGGGCTTCGACAGCAGGGGACAAGGTGCTCGTGCTGGGCAACTCTCCCGAAGCACCTGCAGGTGGGCTGCTGTATCCGCCGACCTATCACTGGTGGGTTGCGGATTCTGAACGCAAGCCTCCCGAGACGCGCGTGGGCGTCGTGGGACGCATCCTGAAATGGATGTGCCAGGAACCACTCGTCTTCCTGGACTTGGAGTTCCGCAAGTGCCTGCTGTTTTGGGACAAGATGGAGATCGCGAACAATGTCTCCCTGGACTACGAAGGGCGTTCCAGTTGGATTGTCGGCGTTCCCTGGCTGCTTCCGTTTGCACTGCTTGGACCACTTGCGATGTTCGGACTGTTCCGCGAACGGCGGTTGCGACGTCCCGGACACGCCTTCCTGTTCGGGATGTTCCTCATTTGCTGGCTTGGGACTGCACTCTTCTACATTCTGGCGCGATTCCGCATCTGCACTTTGCCGCTCTTCTGTATCTATGCTGGCTTTGGCTTGGCGGAACTTCTTGCGCTGCCGAAGCGCTTGAAGGCATTTACGCCAGAAGTTCGCCGCCAGCGCCTGGCTGTCCTTGCCCTCTGCCTTCTTGGCGCACTGTTCCTCTGTGACTTTGCGTATGTCCAGTGGTGCCACACCGTCCTGCCTTGCGTCAATCGCTTCCAACGGCCAAACGGCCAATTGCTGTCCTTCCCCAACGAGACCATTCTTCAGGACAATGGCCCCCTCCTGGAACCCGGACGGACCAACGTGCTGGCGGGCAGGGATCGCCTCATCGTTGAAAAGAAAATGTTGATTCCAGCGGATTTGACGAGAGCCTGCACCGTGCAACTTCCCGTGCGTTTCCAGGAAAAGGCCCCTGTAGATGGAGTCCTGGAAGTGGATGGACAACGCCATCCTTTCCACACGGAGAATCTCATTTCGACCTCAGGTAACGGCTTTGCCATTCGCGTTTCCCTGCCTGGCCTGTCCCCTCAGACGACTTTCCGCTGGATTATTCCCCCTCATTGTATCCTTCTCCTCGACGAGGGCGTGGATTACGGACGCACCTCCATCGTCACTTCCAATGGTCTCGTCCCACTCTCTGGCGAACTCGCCATGGAACTCCACTGGGAAAAGAAATAATAATTCCCCGAACTCTATTTGGAGACCTCGGCGAGTTTGCGTCGCAGTTCGATGTTTTCGCGTGAGAGGTCGGAAATCCACTGTTTTTGGCGGAGAGCGTGTTCTTCGAGGAGTTTGAGGCGAACTTGGAACTCTTGAAGTTGGGTGGCTCCTGACTTTTTGGAAAGAACGGCGACGCAGGACTTTTCTGCGCGAGTGAGCCACTGGAGAGTTTCTTCGCGGTTCTCTGCGTCGGGTTTGAGAACTAAATACTGTTGGAGATTCCAGACGACGAAGGGGGCCTGCTGCGGGTCCTGGTCATAGAGTATGGCGAGTTGATAGTGTGCGAGTGCAGCGTCGCGGTCGCGTCCAATGGCGAGGAGGAACTGTCGGGTGGCGGCACGGGAATCCTGTCCGACAAGGTCGAGGCCACGTTGGTAGTGGGACTTGGCGGAGGAATCGTTGTCGCAAGAGGTTAGAAAAACTGCAAGGCAGGCGAGTGCGAGGAGTGCGTGTCTCATTTTTGGAGGATGGGGATGAGCTGTTTGCAGACTTCGGGCATGGCGCAGAGAATGGACTGCGTGAGATGCCAGCATTTTTTAGACGAAAGATCCATCACGAAGCACTTGGAGGAGAGTTTTGTGGTGACGGGGGTGCCGTCGAAAAGGATGGTTTGAATGCCGAGGCGTTCGAGCATGGGAAGAATGCCGGCGATGTCCCAGAGTTTCATGTGACCGATGTAGGCGATGGCACGACGGGTGAGGATGCCTGACAAGGACTGTACGGCGGAGCCGGGTGCAAAAACGGGGTTCGGGATGTCAAAGGTGTGTTTTTTGGTGTAGTCCTGTCCCGTGATAATCATGCCTCCCGGAGACCAGGTGTTGGGAGGTGGTGTCAGTTCCTGCCATTGCCAAGAATTGGACGGTTTGCGGATTCCATGCGCGAGGAGGACGCGGGGACCTTCGGTCATGAGGCATTCGTCGAAGTCAGGCAGAATGACAGCGCCATCCACCAGAGTGCCAGAGACCATTTTGCCGACGGAGATGGCCCAGGTCGGCCAACGGTGCGCGAAGGGGGCCGTGCCGTCAATGGGATCGACGACATAAGTCGTTCCTGCGAGAGCCTTTCGGACATATGCTTCACCGAGTTGGTAGATGGTTTCTTCGCCGAGAAAGAAAGAGCCGTCGGCAGTCAGATTTTCTCGTAGGAATTGTTCGTTGCTGGTATCGACTTTGGTGACGAGGGAGCCGTCGTCCTTGAGGTCCCAGGAAGCCTCGTCGCGATGTGCGAACACATTCATAGCGGACTGATGCAGGAGTTCGGAGATGTTTTTGCAGTTCCATTCCATTGCGGTTTCGTCCTTTAGAAAAGCGGTTTCCCTCGCCAGATGAGGTCATAGACGGGGGCGACGGGACCCGTCAGGGTGATGTTCCAATCGGGGGCGACTTCGACTTGCAGGACGCCGCCAGGCGCATGTACGCTCACAGGGGATTGGCAGAGCCCGAGGCGGACGGCCGCGGCGGCGCAGGCGGAGGAACTGGTTCCTGACGCGAGGGTGTATCCTGCGCCGCGTTCCCAGATTTCGATGCGGATGTCGTGTTCGCCCAGAACCTCGAGGAATTGCACGTTGATGCGGTTCGGGAAGCGTGGATGCGTTTCCAGACAGGGACCGTACGTATGCGCCAGTTCGGGCGTGGGACGTTCCCCGAGCACGACACAGTGCGGGTTGCCGACGGAGACCGCGCAGAAGCGGAATCCGCGTCCGTTGACTTCTATATGCTCCTTCAGAGCGTCATGAGGAGTCCCTTCCACGGGAAAATCCGGGGATTGGAAGCGTGCGTGCCCCATGTCGGCACGAATGGCACTGTCTGGGTCGAGGATGGTGACGCGGACCACGCCGCCGAGCGTCGCCAGCGCAAACTCCTTGTTTTTGCGGACGAGGCCCTGGTCAAAGAGGTATCGTGCGAAGATGCGGACGCCGTTGCCTGATTTTTCTGCTTCGGAGGCGTCAGGGTTCCAGATTCGGAAGGCGCAGAGGCAGGGGGTAGTGATGCCGGCACGCGAGGTGATGTCCTGGTAGTCGGGGGAGCCTGGGAGGAAGGGACCCGTGAGGATTCCGTCGGAACCGGCGCCGTAGTGTGGGGCGCAGAGGAGGCGGATGGAATCCGGGGGGAGGGTACGCCCGGAAAGTTCGGAGGCGTCCAGGACGAGGTAGTCGTTGCCGAGACCGTGGTATTTGCGGAGGTGGGTCATTCTCTAAAGATGGAATAAGTGCTTGCGGTAGTATGCGAGTTCGGCGATGGATTCGCGGATGTCATCCAGGGCGAGGTGACACTCCTTTTTCTCGAACGGGGGCAGGGTGGGGAACCACCGCTGCGCCAGGATTTTCACAGTCGAGACATCCAACGTGCGATAGTGCAGGTAGGACTGCAGCGCAGGCATGTATTTGTACAGGAATCGACGGTCCTGGCCGACGCTGTTGCCGCACAACGGACTCTTCTTTTCGGGAACCCATTGCTTCACGAAGTCAAGCGTGAGTGCCTCCGCCTGCGCCGTGTCGATTCGCGATTCGCGCACGCGGTCGACCAGCCCCGAGGCGGTGTGATGCTCGATGCACCATTCGTTCATCGAGGCAAGCACTTCGTCGGACTGGTGAACTGCGAGGACGGGACCCTCCGCGACAATGCGCAAATCATTGTCGGTGATGAGAGTGGCGATTTCGAGGATGGAATCGGTTTCGGGATTGAGTCCCGTCATTTCCATGTCTATCCAGATGAGATGGTTTTCGTTTTGCATGGGGAAAAGGGATTTTATTGAGGTAGTTGCAAAACTCATTTTTGAGTCCACAGAACACACAGAATACACAGAAGGCAATCCGCCGCTTCGCAGCGGCTTGCACTTTGTATTTTGTTTTATTTCAAGTGTTTGGCCGTGCGTGGCGCGGACAAACAGGTGTGTGTATTATGTGTGTTCTGAGAACTTCAAAAGAGTTTTGCAATTATCTCCATTGACAAAGACGGAAGGAGACAAAACCCGGGGGGCCTGCTTTTTTCTTCATTAGTTACTTTACTAGAAAAATCGCTGATTTCAAATCACGACTTCGGATTGTTTTGTCCTGTTGGAACGGATTTGGGGATGGAGAAAATTGCAAAACTCTCATCCCAGGCTCCTTTACGGTGGCGCGAAGGCGGTTGGGCGGTGACAGAGCGGCTCCTATTCCCTGGCAATCATGACCCCTTGCAGGAAGTTTTGGGAAGTTATGCAAAAAAGTTACTTGCCAGAAATTGAATAATTTCCAAAGATAGGGTATATTCATAGGATGAATGGAACTTGAGTTATTGTGTTGTGATTCCTAGCAAGGAGATACATCATGAAGAGATTGGCATGTGCATTGAGTTTTGTAATGTTGTGCATGGTGGCATTGGCGGAGCCGGTTGAATTGTCGGACAAGCCGGGAATGAATCCCACCTGGTGGTCGCAGACGTATGCGATTCCGTCGTCGCGACCTGGTCTGGAGGTGCATTTCGAGTACATCTGCCACGGTCCGCAGCAGGCTTTCGTGTTCTTGCAGTTCCTGGACAAGGACGGCAAGAAGATTGGAGAGGATTTTCTTATGCGCCCGCCGCTGCACTATCCGGTCGAAGACACCTGGGGCAAGAAAGACTTTCACGCAGTGCAGGCGTTGCCGCAAGTCTATCCCGAAAAAGCCGTCTCCCTGCGTTACAGGATTTCCGCCATCAACGATCGCAAAATCCAAGGGGACTCCAGAATCACCATCCTCAACTCGAAACTCTCCTGGTTCTATTTCGTCTTCCCGGACAACTACGGCGGCATCTTCGAATACGAAACCGGTGCCTCCTTCACTGCGGTACTCCCCGAAGGCAAGACCGGCATTCGAGGGGAAGTCTTCGACCTTGATGGCAAACCCGTCGCTACCATCGATGCCAAGGGTGCAAAATGGAAGTTCTGTCCTACTCTTCCCGGGTTCTACCAGGCGAAGTTCTCCTGGCTGGACGCAAGCGGCAAAGTCGAGCCCGTCGTAGGAAACCTGTACATCTGCGATTTCCGCCACGAAAGCCGGGGAATCTTCCGCAAGACGAAGATGGTATACACGCGCGACCGCATCGGGTTCGGCATTACACCCGCCGGCTCGAAGCGTGTCCCGAATATGTTTGGCTACAATATCAGTCCTAAGACAGTTGAAAATGCGCTTTCATATGGCACCCCTACCATGGATCAGCAGTTCGCACTGATCCGCGCCCTGCATATGGACCAATTCGTGCGATTCCACTGGTTCCGCTGGGATGACATCGAAAGGGAACCCGGAAAATATGACTGGCGGATCGTCGACGAAGCCATCGCCGCCGCCAAACGCAACGGTCTCCCGATGAAGAATATCCTTTTCAACACTCTCGGCACCCCGCGATGGAATTCCATGAGTCCGAAAGATAGTCAATACCAGTATTATTCGCCAAAAGATTTGAAAGCTTGGCACAACTATATCAACGCCTTCGTCAAGCGCTATCCTGAAATGGCGTTGCTGGAACTCTGGAACGAGCCCAACGTTCGCGGCGGCAGCATCTTCTGGAAGGAATCGACCGTGGACCGCTTCGTCGAACTGATGAAGGAAGGCTACACGGGGGCCAAGGAGGCCAATCCCAATGTATCCATCGTCCTGGGTGGGCTTGGTGGCGGGCCGTATATGAACTTCTATGACGAGTTCCTGCAGAAGGGCGGTCAGCAATATCTGGACGTGGTGGAGACCCACTGCGGGCTTCTCCTCACACCCTACCGCATCGTCGAGCAAAAGAATAAATAGAAGTCCAAGCCGTACCTGGAAGGGGAATGGCACACCGTCCTCTACAACTGCAGTGCTCCCGAAATTCCCACGGAGCAGGAGGTCACTTTCCGGATGCTTGTTGGCCTCGCCGACCTTATCCAAGCGGGTCATTCGCGCGTCACTGGCTTCGGCATGGTTGCCGATTCCTGGATTCCCGAAACCGTGCAATTCTTCGCCAAAGCACCAGGAATCCAGCAGATTCTGGGCATCTTCCGTTCGAAACCTTGGATTGAACCTCGCGAAGCCGCGCTCGCCCTGCGAAATGCCGTCGACCTCCTCCCGGGCAAGGTGGAGCGGCTCGGCAACTACCGTTTTGGTCCCAAGGAGAGTGATCAGTTTGCTTCCCTTTTCCGCACCCCAAATGGCACTCTCGCGATGTTCTGGGCTATGGATAAAACACAGAAGTTCATTGTGGATCCTGAGCTGGTCAAGGCTCTGCAGGGAGCCACGCTCATTGACTGGCAGGGACGCCCCGTCGATACGGCTGCGCTCCGCCCGCGAATGGTCTATTTTGCAAAGGGAATCGTCCCCGAGGCCTTCCCCCAGAAAAACCGATATGACGATTTTGTGGACTATCGCCGCTCTCGCCCCGTCTTGCAGCATCTTGTCCGCGCAAAATACACATCACCGGGACAGCCTTCCGTTCCCATCTCCAACCTCACTTACGAAGCCTGCAACTCTCGTCCTATGCAGGACGGCCTGGACGCCTCCTTCACCGTCTCCTACCACACCAAGGGCATCGATCTGCACATCGACGTCAAGGACAAGGTCCATTTCGACAAATGCGACGGTTTGAAGTTCTGGGAATGCGACAGTGTCCAGTTCGCGCTCGACGGCGTCGGACAAGGCTATCCCGACGACCGTATCGAGTTCGCAGCCGGTCCTCGCGAAATCATCTACAAGACATTCACCCCGCGCCTCAAGGGCGACCTCCCCGCCGACTACTCCGAGGCAAACGTCCCCCTCACGAAGAGCACCGTCAAGGTCACCCGCAACGGAACCACCACCTCCTACGACATCCATGTCTCCGAGGGCGACCTCTTCCCCTTCATCTGCAAGAAGAACATCCCGCTCCGTTTCTCCCTCCTCGTCAACAACAACGATGGCAAGGGACGCGATGGATATCTCCGATGGGCCGACGGCATCGGTGGCCCCAAGGCCACCTCAAAGTACGGTGATCTCACCCTCTGCGCCGATACCCAAAAGCACTCCATCCAAAAACTCCTCACTGCCAAGTTCCAGGACGCCAAAGTCACTTCTGGAGAAATCGCGACCATTCAATCCCTCGACAACAAGGGCGGCGCAGGAATCCAAGCAAGCAATATTCCCTTCACCCCGGGCGTCCGTTATCGGCTGTCCTTCGAGGCACGTGGTACGGGCAACCTTTCCGCCATGACCTACGGCAAGGTTCTCAAACGCACCGACTTTCCTGTCACAAAACTTTCCGACAAGTGGCAGAGCGTCACCCTTGAACTCACCGTCCCAGCCGACGAATCCGCCCTCAGTGTCGTTATCTTCTTCTGGAAACAACTCAACGTTAACGCGGAAATCCGAAACTTCACCATCCAGGGAATCTAACCACGCTCCTTTACTCAAAAACAGGGCCCGCAAGACGTCTTGCGGGCCCTGTATGTTTCAAGAAACGGTTGGAAGAAAACTACCGCCCAATCGCCAAAACGCCGCAAGCGAGGGCGAAGAGCGAAAGCAAAGCGTGGTGACCACGCTGAGTTTGAGCGATGAAGCCATCGCGCCGCGCCGTGAAGGCGGTTGGGATGAGAGTTTTGCAATTCCCTCAGATGTGTTCCAGTTCGGCGATTTTGGTGTCGGTAGCCTTCTGGATTTTATCGACGGTCTGGTCGGTCAGTTTCTGGATTTTCTCGGTGAGTGCGTCGGCCTCGTCTTCGGTGAAGGAGGAGTCCTTTTCGAACTTCTTGATGGCGTCATTGGCGTCGCGACGGACGTTGCGGACCTGGATTTTGGCGTCTTCGGAACGCTTTTTGATGTTTTTGGAGAGTTCGGCGCGACGTTCGGCGGAGAGTTCGGGGACGGGGAGGCGCACGACGCGTCCGTCGGAAACGGGACTGATGCCGATGTTGGAGGCGATGATGGCCTTTTCGATGTTCTTGATGGAATTGATGTCAAAGGGACGGATGACGAGGAGGAGGGGTTCGGGAGCGGTGACGGCGGCCATGTCCTTGAGGCGCATCTGGGAACCGTATGCCTCGACCATGACGCCGTCGAGCATCGCGGGGGAGGCCTTTCCCGTGCGGAAGGACGCGAAGTCCTTTTCCATGAAGGCGAGTGCCTGGTTCATGGCGGCGGTTGCGGTCTCGGTGATTTTGGTGGAATCGTTGAAGTTGTAGGAGATGGCGGGGGCGGCCATCGCGGCAGAGGCTGCGGCGGGGGCGGAACCACCTTTCTTGTTCTTGTCTTTGTCTTTGTCTTTTTTGCCCATGGGGTTGCTCCTTTGTATGGAAGGTTAGTCGTTGCTGACGAGAGTGGCGGCGCTGAGGTCGCCATACATAATATTACGCAGAATACCCTCTTTGCCAAATCGGAAGACCAAAATTGGGAGATGATTGTCCTGGCAGAGGGAGAAAGCGGCGGCGTCCATCACCTGCAGATTGTCCGCGAGAGCCTTTGCGAAGGTGAGGCGTTCGTAGCGTGTGGCGTTGGGATTTTTGACGGGGTCGGCGGTGTAGATGCCGTCTACCTTGGTTCCCTTGAAGACGGCGTCGGCCTGGATTTCGCAGGCGCGGAGTGCTGCGCAGGTATCGGTGGTGAAGTAGGGGTGTCCCGTGCCGGCGGCGAAGATGACGACCTTGTGGTCGGCGAGGAGTCGCATGGCGCGCCGTTGATCAAATGGTGCGAGGACGCCGGCGATGGGGAGGGCAGACTGGATTTCCGCCGGGACGCCGATGGATTCGAGCGCATCGCGAATGGCGAGCGCGTTCATGCAGGTGGCGAGCATTCCCATCTGGTCGGCGGTGGTGCGATCCATGCCCGTGCGAGAGCCTGCCAGTCCCCGGAAGAGATTGCCGGCTCCCAGGATGATGGCGGTTTCGCAACCGCAGGCAACAGGTTCCGCGATGCGTTGCGCAACCTCGAGAGTCGCTTCGGGGTCAATGCCGTAGCCCGCCTTGCCTTTGAGCATTTCGCCGCTGATTTTCAGAAGGATTCGTTTGAACTTCAGTGTTTCTGGCATGTCAATACCGCTTTCCTAGAGGGTGACTGATGAGGAAAATCGCTTTTACAAAAAAGGCAATCTTCTCGGTCTGGAAAGACATCGGGGAGATTGCCGAAATGCTCCTCCGCGCCGAAGCACGGAGGAGTCGGTAAGGCTATGCCTGTTCGCCTTCGAGAGGTTCGCCGGCGGTCCAGCGGACGAAACGGAGGACGCGTGCCTTCGGGGCAGCCTTTTCGAGGGTGGTTTTGTCATCGAAAATCCAGGGTTGCTTCACGAGGCAGACCTGGCTGTACCACTTGTTGAGTTTGCCGTTGACGATGCCATCGATGATGTTCTGCGGCTTGCCCTGGGGAGCGGTGGCCAGCGCGATTTCGCGCTCTTTGGCGATGCGATCTTCGGGGATGCACTTCGGGCAGATGAACTTCGGGTCGGCGGAGACAACCTGCATGGCAACCTGCTGGGGGAGTTCGTCACTGACTTCGCCAGTGAGTTCGACCAGTGCCGCGTACGGGGTGGCAGTGTGCACGTAGAAGCCGAGTTTGCCCTCGGTGGAGACCCAACGCAGGGCGCGGCGAATCTTCATGTTTTCCTTGATGACGCCGATGAACTCCTTGAGGTCGTCGCAGAACTGTGCGGCGAGTTTCGCGGAGACATCACCTTCGCCATCGTACGCCAGAACGGCGTCAGCGAGTTTGGCACCGTATGCCTTGAACTGGGGATTGCGGGCGACGAAGTCGGTTTCGCAAAGCAGTTCGACCATGGCAGCGGCGTTGCCTTCCGCCTTGATGACGATGATGCCCTGGTTCGCGGCGCGGCCGGCCTTTTCTTCGGCACGGGCCATGCCCTTCTTGCGGAGCCATTCCACGGCCTTCTCGATGTCGCCATCGCTGGCCTCGAGAGCCTTTTTGCAATCCATCATACCGCACTGCGTCTTTTCGCGCAGGGCAGAAACTTGTGCAGCAGTAATAGCCATTTGAAAAATCCTTCTTTCGCTAAGGTGAAACTAGAGTGGTCCTTACTCGGCCTTGGGCGCGTCCGCCTCGGGCTTGGCGTCGTCATCGTCAGCGATGGGGGCGACCTTTTCTTCGGCGGCCTTTTCCAGCTTCTTGTTGGCGACAGCAACGCCCTCGGACATCGCGGCCTGCAGGGTTTCCATCACGACTTTGATGGAGCGCAGCGCGTCGTCGTTGCCGGGGATCACGTATTCGATCTTGTCGGGATTGCAGTTGGAGTCAACGATGGCGACCACGGGGATCTTCAGTTTGGCTGCTTCTTCCACTGCGATGTGCTCGTGCATGACGTCCACGACCACCAATGCCGCAGGCAGGCCTTTCAGGTTGGAGATACCGCCCAGGGTGGTTTCCAGTTTGCCCAGTTCGCGCTTCAGACCGGCGACTTCCTTCTTCGGCAGTTTGTCCATCGAGCCGTCTTCCACGGACTTCTGGAGTTTCTTCATATATTCCACGCGGCTCATGACCACCTTGGAGTTGGTCAGAGTGCCGCCCAGCCAACGGTCGCACATATACGGCATCCCCAGGGATTCCGCAATGCCTTTGACGCATTCCTGCGCCTGGCGCTTCGCGCCGACGAACAGGACCTGCTTTCCGTCCGCGACCAACTGGTTCAGGTATTCGCACGCGGCAGCCAGTTGCTTCATCGTGATCGTCAGATCAAAGATGGTGATGCCATTGCGAACACCGTAGATGTACGGCTTCATTTTGGGGTTCCAGCGCTTGGTTTTGTGACCAAAGTGTACGCCGGCGTTCATGAGATCGAGGATGCTTGTGGTTGCCACGATGCAATTCCTTCTGGCTTGTCCGCTTTGCCACCTGGCTATTTCTCCCAGCCAAGTTCGAAACGGATGCGTGCTTTATGTCGCGCCCCAGCAGGGGAGGCTGCCGTTTCCGCCATTCGACGGAAAAACTAGACGCGTCAACTCATTAATATAACCCATCTTCCCCAAAAGACAATCCCGTCTAAGCAAGATTTTCCTCTTTTGGCCTCCTGATTCATAATTTTGAGGAAATTGCAAAACTCTCATTTCAACCGCCGTCACAGCGCTAGAGTGCAATGACCATCAGCATGCCTTCGAATGCGGGCAGTTTCAAAGTGTTTCCATGGAACACCGCAGGCTCTTCGCCTGTCAGCGTCACAAACTTGTAGGTATTTGCCTGAAACTCCTTCGGAATCAAAGCCTCGCCCTTCGAGATTGCCGTGGGTGCGGAAATCAGAAGGGCCACGATTTTCCCGGCGGCATTTCGCTTGATGACGCAATGGGCAGCTGGACTCAGGTTCAGTCGAACGACGGAAACGTCCGCGAACAGTTCGCTCCAGTTGTCCGGGACGATCTGGAGATTGACTTTCCAGTTCAGGTTGATGATTTTATGCTGGGGGATTTCGATAGTTTCCTTTCCGGCGAACGGAAGTTCGGCGCGTTGGCGATAATTCTCATCGTTCCATCCGTTTTCATCGCCGGCAAGGATCAGCCTGCCGTCCCAGTTTTTCAGGATTTCGACCAAGGCGTCGCTCAGGCAGTTCGCATTTGGAAGGATCAGCACCGAGCATTCATTCAGTTCTGCCTGATTGATTTGGTCTTCTTTGACCGCGATCATCCGATAGGGAAGATGATTGGCAAGGAGACTCGTTTCACAGCGGTAATAGGCTTCGATTGCTTTCTGCGAGAGGGTACAGGAATCCTCGCTGTACAGAAGCCCGATGGGCGCATATTCCGGCAATTCTAGAACCTCTTCGTATGTCTTGGAAAGGAAGCGGAGCCGTTCCAGAACAGGTTTTCGGGATTCCATCTTTGCGGTATTGAGAGCACCTCCCGGAAGAGGCTTCATAATGATTCGGTCTACCGGAGTCGTTCCGCCGAAGAGAGATTCGAAAAGCGGACCCGAATAGGAGCCTCCGGAAAAGACGGAGCCGCCGGCATCGTTGTCGTTGAGCGGAACCGAAGTCAGATGGAGCGCATTGGCAAACTTGATTTCATGCTGCTGGGAGATGACGCCATCGGACCCGTTCCATTCCGGCTGATTTCCCGTCTGAGAGAGAACGACATCCATCAGCGGAGCCAGGTCCATTGTCGGGGTGTTGTAATAGACCAGATTCTGGCGGCGCGGCATCAATGGAATATTGGCGGAAATGACACATTCCGGATCCATCGACTTGATCCGTTGGCGGAACCTGGCAAAGGCTCCCTTGATGGTATCGCGGCGGAATCGGATATATTCGATGATCACCGGATCCATAATTTCCGACTGGGACCCGATCATCTCTCTGGTTTTGTCGGACGGCGGAAGAATGACATATTTCGGATCGAGAAAATCGAACCCTCTTTCTTCCAGCCTTCTGCTGAACTTCTCTCTGCATTCCGGGCAATAGCAGGGGAAGTTCAAGGTGTTGTCGAACATCACGCCATCAAACTCGCCGGATTCGACGATCCGCCCAAGGATGCCGTCCATATATTCCAGAAAACCGGGACGATTGGGGCAGGGAATCCATCTCCAGTAACTGTCAAGATACGTTTGGGGCTGACCGTTCTGGTCGAGCTGGCACCAGTCGATGAGATTTGGGATTTCCCTGCGCATGATCTCCGGATAGAGCGAGGAATACTGGACATAGGCAAGGACCTTGATCCCTCGTTTGCGGCAGGCGCGGGCAAAGGAGACGACATTCGGGAAATCTTTTTTCTCCTCCATCCATCCGAGTCCTTTGTAGCAGCGGCAGTGAAGAACGTTCAGACCGAGGTTCGCCATGGTTTCGGCGCACTCCTCGCTGTCATACCAGTGATGCCATTTTTCGAGCCAATGTGCACCGCCGGGAACTCCTCCGGTCGATTTCTTGCCGATACGCCGGTACATATTCAAGGGCTCATGATTTCCGAATGTCCAGATAAAGCGGGTCGGGTGTTCCTGCATTTCCATGGTTTTGTTCCTTAATTTTCTTGTTCAGAAGCTTGGAAGCAGTACGATGATGCGTTGCCCTGAGGCTCCTCGCATTCCGCAGGAGGGCAATTCGCTATGGAAGATTGCGGAAAACGTTGTTATGACGCTGCCATTTGTTCAAACTCTCCGGTAGAAAGGAGGACTTTCTGGCAGGTGGGATTTGGGGAAATGCCGTTGTTTTAGCCATAGAAGGCTTTGAACCAGGTGGCGAAGTTGCGCAGACCCGTCTGGAGTGGGGTGGTGGGTTTGTAGCCAAAGTCGCGTTCGAGTTCGCTGACATCGGCATAGGTTTCCTCGACATCGCCTGCCTGCATGGGGACGAGTTTCGTGTGTGCGGGGAAGTCGTAGTCGGCAGGAAGGACGTTTGCGCGGATGAGTTCCTGCTGGAGGATATTGACGAAGTCGAGAAGGTTGACGGGGGTGTTGTTTCCGATGTTGTAGATTCGGTAGGGGGGGACAGGCAGTCCGTCGCTTCCCGTTTGTTTTTCGGGTGCGCATTGGATGACGCGGAAAACGCCTTCGACGATATCGTCCACGTAGGTAAAGTCGCGTCTGCAGTTTCCGTAATTGAAGATTTCGATGGTCTTGCCTTGGATGAGTTTGTTTGTAAAACTGAAGTAGGCCATGTCGGGGCGTCCGGCGGGACCGTAGACGGTGAAGAAACGGAGGCCCGTGGAGGGGATGCCATAGAGTTTGCTGTAGGCGTGCGCAAACAATTCGTTGCTTTTCTTGGTGGCGGCGTAGAGGGAGACGGGGGTGTCGACGCGGTCCTCGACCGAGAACGGGATTTTGTGGTGGTTGCCGTAGATGGAGGAACTGGAAGCGTAGACGAGGTGTTCGACGGGGTGGTGCCGGCAACATTCCAGGATGTGGAAGAAGCCGACGACGTTGGAATCCACGTAGGCCTGTGGATTCGTGATGGAATACCGCACGCCGGCCTGGGCCGCCAAGTTCACCACGACGGCGGGACGCTCCTCGTCAAATAAGCGCTGAAGGAGTTCCGCGTCCGCCAAATCGCCGCGCACAAACCTCCATTGTGCGTCAGGACGCGCCTGAAAAGCCTCTTCGATTTGTTGCAGACGGTGCTCTTTGAGCGTGACGTCATAGTAGTCGTTCATATTGTCGAGACCGACAATTCGGACGTTGCGGCATTCCGCAAGCAACTTTCGAGTGAGGTTTGCTCCAATGAACCCCGCGGCACCTGTAAGGAGAATGGACTTGCCCTCCAGGAAGACATTCGGCGACAGCATGGGGTCTCCTCTAATTCTGCTCCAACTGGTCTGTGGAACTGATGGGGAAGGCTGGTTCGTTAAACTCAATTTGCTGTTGGGTGATGGGCTTGTCTTCGAGGAATTGGAGGAGTTGAATGGCGACGGAGCGGGTCAGTTGGTCGTTGGGCATATCGCTGGCGAGGTCGGGATTCTTCGAATTGCGTTCTGCAACTTCCTCGGCGGTGACGTTGTAGAGGCCAATGGTGGTTTTGGCGAAGCCGAGGATTTCTTCCGCCTGCGTGGATTTTGCCCAGCGGACCAGGGTTTGCATCCCGTTGACAATGACGGTAGTGTCGTCAAAGACAAGCTCCGATTCCTCTGGAATCGTGGGACGCGTGCAGTGCAGGTAGATGCGGTGCGCGAGGGAGGAGTAAACTTTGTTGTACTCATCGGGAGAGGCCGGGGTGAACTGGCCAGCAGCCCAGACGACGGCGTTGCGTTCTTGGGGAAGAGCACGACGGACGTTTTCCAGGCATTTGAGGAAGACGGGGAGGAATACGAGGTCCGGATGGCGTCCCATGGCCATGAATGCGGCGACGCGGACGCTGAGGTTCTTGTCTTTGGAGAGTTGGATGAGAAGTTGGGAGGTCCCTTCGAGTTTGAGACGGCCAATGGTGTTCGCTGCCTCTTCTCGAACCGAGGTGGACGCATGCTTTGCGAGGCGGAGGACGTCTTCCCGCTTGTCCGCGTTCACCAACGTTCGCAGTTCCACCACGAGGTTTTCGGGAACGGTCTCGCTCTTGAGGAGCGCGGCAATGGCTGGCAACGACGCGGGGCAGGTTGCCTGGAGGACGGGAACGGTGTGGAAGCGGACTTTGGGCGGCACCTGCATCGTCAATTGCTTCCGCAAGGTGTCGGTGACAGATTCCTGATAGGAGACGGCCAGGTGCATCAGGACATCCTGGGATTGGATTCGGATGACTTCGGACTGGTCATTGCAGTGTTCCAGGACGCGTTCCAGAAGATGGGGAAGGGCATTGGCGGGAAAGACCTTTTGTTCGCTGAAACGCGCCAGCGTGGCCAAGGCGGTGAGGCGGACGAGTGGGGAGGGATCGTCCACAGCGGCCGTCACAGCTTCATATGCTTCTGTCGGTGCGTTTTTGCAGACGGCGACACGGATGGCGACTGCGGGTTCCTTCAGGAGGGTGGCGGTCATTTCGGGAGGGAGACGGAAGGCCTTCTTGGCAAGGCTGAGTTTGAGGTTCTGGGGACCTTCCAGCGCTTCGGCAATCCAGGTTTTGACTTCTGGTCTGTGGGCGGATTGCTGGAGTGCGATTTGCAGGGCGAGCATGCGGATTTGCGGGTCGGCGTCTTCCTTGTATGCAAGGATGGCGGGGTTGAAGTCTTCGGCGAGTTCCGGGGAATCGTTGATGATTTCCATGGCAGCTTGTCTCAGGACAGCGGGGACTTCAGGAGCAAGGAAGTTGCCGATTTCGGAGCGATGGAAGTTTTTCGTTTTGGCGTAGAGGCGGAGTGCGGCGAGGCGGACGATGGTGCTGTGTTCGGGAGCAAGCCAGGGTTGAATGGCCTCGGGCTGGAGGGAGGGACCCGCGTGGTTGCCAAGTTGCTGCAGGATGGTGGCCTGGAGCGTGGGCTCCTTTTCGGTGGAAAGAACCTTGACGAGGAACGCATAGTTGGCGGGGATGGGATCCTTGCCCAAGACGACATAGATGGTACCGCGGATTTTGGAATCCGAGACGGCCAGAGCCTTCGTGAGCATGGGATAGGTCTCCTCGCGCATCTGGACGGGACTTTGGTAATCGAGGTCCTTTGACAATAAGGGACGTTCCTTCCAGGCGTCGCTGACCCAGATGGGGAACATCATCACGGAGGTAATCAGGAGGGTAGGCGCTATCATAAGGCGTTTCCAGAAGAAGGTTCTATTTTTGTTCGCGGAAGAGGAAATGGACGCGGATCGCGGAAACCAGCAGAAGCAGGAAGGTGATGCCGCATGCCAGGTAGAGATGGTTGACCCAGAGATGGTTGCCCCAGATGAGCGGCAGCCGCGAAGCCAGCGAGGAATCCAACGTGATTTCCAGAGCCGCCAGGAAGGGGTTGAACATCAGGAAGCATGCTTGCATTTCTGGACTGGTGCGGGAGCCGAACAGAAGGATGGCCAGGGAACCCGCCATCGTCACCAATGCAAAGCCATAACTGACCGCCGTTGCAACGCCCGTGTTCGGGCAGAAGCAGGAGGCGCAGAGACCCGCCGAGGTCAACAGAAGGCACGTCGTCAGCAGAATGGCGCACCAGGAGAAGACGCGTGAGTAGATTTGGAAGAAGTTCTCCCAGGCAAGTCCCATATCGTGCATGGTTTGTTCGTTGAATGTCCTGGGGAACATCGCCCCGAAGTCGGGGCTGTCGTTGGTCTCCAGGAAGACCAGCACGATGAGCACCGGAAGGCTGCTCAGCAGGAAAATCATCACGTACATCAACGCGGCTTTGATTTTGCCCATGACGACGGTGAAGGATGAGAGCGGTGAGAGGCGCAACAGCAGGAAGGTGTTGTTGGAAAGTTCATCGGTTACGCTGCCGCTGGAGACTGTCGGCGCCAGGAGTGCGACGAGACCCAGTTGGAAGATGATGGCGACGGCGCGAATCTTGTCCAAATCGGTGTTGCCGATTTGCTGGAGGATGGCGACGAGCAGGCAGAGGGAGATGCAGATGCAGGTGGTGAGGGAGCGAATGATGAACTTGGGATTGCCGAAGATTTTGCTGCGGATTTCGGCGACGAAGACGGGGTTGCGGTAGTTGGCGATGGGCTTCTTGCGGCGGAGCGGATCGATGAGGTAGAAGGGGAAACCCAACTTGCGCTTGAGCATTGTCTTGGTATCTGTGTACTGTTCGACGGTCCGCGTGCGCTTGAAGTTCGGTGGCGCGAAGATGAACTTGGCGAAGATGCAGAAACTCAGGCCGCCGATGATGAGCATCGCGATGAGGAAGGTATGGAAGACGGCGGCGGCATTTGCGCCTGCGACGTCGATTTCATAGGCTTCGGAGAACTGGAGTGCGAAGAGTGCCTCGTAGGGGGAGATGGCTCGGAGTTTGATGAAGAGTGGTTTGAGCGAGGGAATGTCAAAAAGCGCGTAGGGGAGCCAGGTTGCGCCGGCGAGGACGGCGATGCCGATGTAGGTGAGCAGGAGGGAGACGTAGGTGCGGTTGCAGAGGGCGCTGATGGCGAGTCCCATCAAGCCGAAGACAATGGTTGCAATCGCGACGATGGAGAGTGCCTTGAGGAGCGTGGGAAGGCTGATGCCTCCGGAAAGGGCGCAAAGGGAGGCGACGGGTACGGTGACAAGGAACAGAACCAGCGAAATGCCGAGGGTGCCGATTAGTTTCCCGAACAGGATTTCGCCTGGCGTGAGAAGGCTGGTCTGGAGCATGGCGAAGGTTTTGCGTTCGCGTTCGTAGGTGATGGAGCTGGCGGTGAAGCCGGCGGTCATCAGGAGCATGAAGGTGAGTTCGGCTCCCAGAAAGATGGTGAACAGTTCGGTGGAATTGGAATCGGAGAAGATTCCCGTGCGTGGCCAAAGGAAGTAGATGATGAAGGACAGGGCGAAGGTCGCCGCCGCCGCCATAGAGATGGTCTTGGTGGAACGTGCGGCGCTTGTGAACTCCCTGCGCAGGATGGGATTCTCCCAGGTGCTGGTGGCTATGGACATGGCGGATGGCTCCCGTGACAGAGGACTCAATGGTGGGTGACGGACAGGAAGACCTGTTCCAGGTTTGCGTGGTCTTCCTTGAACTCAGTGACCAGAACCCCTGCGCTCACCAGGGAGGCCAGGAGTTTCGGCAGGTCGCCACGCGGCCCGTTGAAGGTCAGGTGAATCTCATTCTCGTGGACTTTGGGCTCTGCGACATTCGGGTTCGCCTTGCAGATTTCCAGCGCTTTCTCCGGTTTGTCCGCCAGCGTGATGGAGATGCGCAGGTTTTCCTGGACTTTGCGAGAGACTTCTTCAACGGTGCCGAAAGCGAGGAGTTTCCCTTTTTCGAGGATGCCGATGAGGTCGCAGACACCCGCGAGTTCGGGGAGAATGTGCGAGGAGAGCATGATGGTCTTGCCGAGGTCGCGCAGGCGCACGATGGTCTGGCGCATTTCGATGCGGGCATACGGGTCAAGGCCGGCCTGGGGTTCGTCCAGGATGAGGAGTTGCGGGTCGTGAAGAAGGGTCTTGGCGAGGCCGATGCGCTGCGTCATGCCTTTGGAGAGGGAGGCGACCTGGTAGTCAATCATATGCTCGGAACCCGTGATGGCGAGAACCTCCTGGATGCGCTTCTGGCGTTGTTTTGCGGGGATGTGGTAGGCGGCGCAGAAGAAGTCGAGGTATTCCCAAACGGACATCTGGTCGTAGACCCCGAAATTGTCAGGCATGTAGCCGACGATTTTCTTGATTTTGGCGGAGTTCTGGGGGCAGACCTCGATGCCGTCGATGAAGGCCTTTCCAGATTCCTGGCGATAGAGGGAACAGAGGATTTTAATAGTGGTGGACTTGCCGGCACCGTTGGGTCCGATATACCCAAAGATGGAGCCTTTGGGGATATGCATGGTGAGGTTGTGGATGCCGCGGCCACCGCCGAAGTCACGAGTGAGGTTTTCGATTCTAATCATTGGAGGAATCCTGGTAATGGATGGTTGCGGTCAAAGACTGGATTTTCCAGTTTGAGATACGCGTGGTTTCCAAGTTATTTGAGTTACGTTCTTTGGGGGAAAGGAGGAGGTGGACGGGGAAGGAGCATCCGCCGTCGCGCAGGATTTCCTTGCCTGCGAGGTCAAAGATAAGTCGGGTTCCCTCGATTTGCGGGGATATGCGTTCATTGTCTTTGGTCAGGAGGAAGCCATTGACTTTGATGGAGTTACTGGAGTCGGCGAGACGGACGTCGAAAATGAACTTGGCTGGTTTGTGGTGTTTGAGTTCGGGAGGAATCTCGTAGTCGATTTGATATTTATAGTCGCCGAGGAAGTTGAGGGAGGTTTCGGCCCAGTCGCCGTTGCGGTAGATGGAACGGATTTGGGAAGAGTCGGGAGTGTGCCAACGGAGGAAATCCGAGCTGAGTTCGCTAAGCTTGTCAGGGATGTCGAGTTTGGCGGGGAAGAAGGTGATTTCGTATTGATAGGAGGAGAAAGGCGTGTCGTCGTTGGTCGCGGAGATGATTTCGCTGGATTTGCGGTTGATTCGCAGGAGGAAGATGCCGGGGTTGAGATGCGGCTTTTTGCGAAGGATGTCAAGGATGTCGTTGAAGACGGTATCGGTGGCGACGGCGTTGGTGCGTGATTCGGTGACGGTTCTGGCGGAGACGCTCAAGGGGGTGAGTTTTCCGGGGAGCACGAGAATGGCATGGCTTGGGGCACCGTACCACTGGGGAACCTCCCACTCTGGGAAGATGGCTCGTCCATCGGTGGTCACGCGGATAATCGGCTGCTTGAAGGGAGCCTTCCCGAAGTCCTGCATGGCGGTGAGTAAACGGAAGGAACGCGGCTTCATCTGCTGGAGAAGCATGTTGTGTGTGCCAAAGGAATTGCGGTCGGCCTGGAACCACAACGGCGAAGCCGTCACAACCTCATGTCCTTTGTTCTCAAGCCCCACAAGCGTGGGACGGGGGAATTGCGGTGAGAAGAATACGCGCGCCTCGTTTGCCTTGACGACGGGACGGCAGTCCGACTGCGCGACCAGCATGGCGTCCGTACGTTCGCCGCCAAAGCCGTCTTCGTAGGTGTTTTGCACGATGGTCGTCATGTTGAAAGGGGATTGTCCTTTGACGACGTGCTTGGACTGGTACATCACGAAACAGGTCAGGAGGAGACCGAAGAGGCAGACGAGAAGCCAGCCGGCGGCGTGTCTGCGTAGGCGGAACATCACGATGATGATGATGGCGCTTCCAATCAAGTAAAGGAGAAGGAGGGAACGGATGGTGCCGATTCCAGGAATGGAGTATCCCTGGAGTTGTTGCATCGTGCTATTGATGGGATCCGGCTCGTACAATTGCATAATGAGGTTCCGGTAGCCTGTCAGGAACGCAATCATGTTCCAGATGGCGGGCTGGAACGCTTTCTCTCCGTCCAGAAGGGAAAAGGGATTGACGGCCAGGGCGATGACACGGCCTTCGCCGTGGCGGGACATGGCTGCGTAGGGGACGCCGTCCGCTTCGCGCAGGACAATTCCTTCAGGCTTCACGAGCGTTTGCAGGGCATCCAGGCACAAGGGCACGGAATTGTTCTCAAGAATGGTGCGAGGCGGTACATCGAATGCTTTGCAGACGGACGTGAAATCATCCAGTTTGACCAAATCTTCTGGAATCCAGGGAGAAAGGGGAGCCAGCAAACTCTTTTCCATGTCCATCTGATTGCTGGGCGACGCCAGTACAATCGTTCCTCCATGCAGGACGTAGTCCCGCAATGCCAATTGCTTGGGATAGGTCATTTGATTCCAGTTGACATCTGTCAGAACCACCATCGCAAACCGTTCGAGCTCCGCCCAATTGGTTGGCGCTGAACTACTCTGGAAGGGACAGTAGGATGCCAAATACGGGAAGACATCTTTGTGGATGACGCGCATCGGGTTGATGGAGATCTTGATCTCATCATGGAATACCGCCATTTCAAACTTGTTCGTGAAGGCATTCCACAACAGCAGGCTGTCTTTGCCGATGATGTTTCCGTTCATCTGCAATTGCACCACGCAGGAATCGGTGGAGGGAATAAACACGGGTACCGACCCGGAAATCAGACTCTTCGGCGGGACTTCCACTAGTTTCGTGTAGATCGCCGTCGAGTTGTTCTTCGGCAACAGCGTCAACGTCACGCTGCGCGTCACCGAATCTGGATTTTTGACCGAGTATTGGAAGTCGGCTACCGTGTTCATCTGGCGCAAAACACCAGAACCTTGACGCAATGATGCCGACACTAGTTCAGGCTTCCCATAAACAACTCCAACAAGAAACAACAACACAAAACACGCAATGACTCGTTTCATGAAATTTCACCTGGCTCGAAAGGGAATATCTAGAGGAACTTGATGCTCTAGAAGATTAAAATTTCATATAATATAGCGTCATTTATTGGATGTGCCACACAATAGATGAAAAACAATGGATTTTCCCTGATTTTTTCATAGTGCTTCGAGTCGTTAGCGGAAGAGGCGGGAGGCGAGGGAACGAGCGTTGCGGTCGGCGTCGAGGATGTCGTCTAGAGTTGCGGCGGAAGCGGGCGCAAGTCTGTCGAGTGCATGTTCCACGACGGCGGGAATTTGGTCAAAGCGGAGGGAGCCTTCCACAAAGCGAGCGACTGCGACTTCATTGGCGGCGTTGAAGATGGCGCCGGACGCGCCGCCGGCACGCATGGCGCGTCGCGCGAGGGCAAGTGCGGGGAATCGTCGGTTGTCTGGTGGTTCGAAGGTAAGGGTAAGTTGTTTTGTGAAGTCCATTGGGACGGCGCGGCTGGGGACGCGTTCGGGGTAGTTGAGGCAGTAGTGGATGGGGAGGCACATGTCGGGATTGCCGAGTTGCGCGAGAATGCTTCCATCGGCGAACTCAACCATGGAATGCACGATGGACTGCGGATGGATGACGACCTCGATTTTGTCTTCGGGAACGTGGAAGAGCCAGCCCGCCTCGATGATTTCCAGCCCCTTGTTCATGAGAGTTGCGGAATCCATGGTGATTTTGGGTCCCATGTTCCAGGTGGGATGATGAAGTGCCATCTGGGGAGTGACAGTGGCGAAGTCCAGATCTTTCTGGGTGCGGAAGGGACCACCGCTGCAAGTGAGGAGGATGCGGTTGAGCGGGGCGTCGCGGTGCTGGTCCAGGCATTGGAAGATGGCGCAGTGTTCGCTGTCTACAGGCAGCAGGGGAACGCCTGCCGCCTGTGCCGCTGGAGCGACAATGGCTCCAGCCATTACGAGAACCTCCTTGGAGGCTAGCGCAATGGTCTTGCGGGCGGCGATTGCGGAGAGGACAGGGCGGAGTCCGCCTGTGCCTGAAATCGCGCAGAGGACGACATCCACATTGTCGGCGGCAACGGCATCGCAAAGGGCTCGTTCGTTATCCAGGACTCGTGTATTGCCTGGAAGAGGTTGTGTCTTGAGTTCTTCGGGGTGGGTTCCATAAATCCAGGCCGGCTGGTATTTGCTGGCCTGTTGTGCGAGTTCGGCGGAGCGTTTGCCAGCGGCGAGGCCGACAACGCGGTACCGCGTGGCGAGAGAATCGACGACGCGTAGCGCATTGGTCCCGATGGAACCTGTGCTGCCAAGGATGGCGATATTCTTCATTTGTCTTGAGGAGTTCTGGAGGATTTCCAGTTGCAGTAGTTGGCGAAGAGGGCACCTGAGATATTGTGCCAGACGCTGAAGAGCGCGCCAGGAACGGTTGCCAGCGGATAGTTCGCGAAATGCAGGGCGGCCAGTGATGTGGCCAGACCCGAGTTTTGCATGCCGACCTCGATGGCAAGGGTGCGGGATTTGCAGGTGTCCATCCGCGTCAGGCGTCCTGCGAGGTAGCCCAGAACCATTCCCAGCAGATTGTGCAGGATGACGACCAACAGAATAAGCCCGAGGTGCCGCAAGATGTTTGCGGCGGAGGCGGCAACGACTGCAGCTACAATAATGGCGACCACCAAGGAGGAAAATGCAGGAAGACCCTTCTGGACCCGCGCGGAGAACTGGGGCAGAAACTCGTTCACAAGCACACCGATGACAATGGGGGCAATGACGATTTTCACGATGGAAAGGAACATCGCCAGTGTCGGAACCTGGATGGATTCACCAGTGTACAACTGCGTGAGCAATGGTGTCATCACGGGTGCCAGCAAGGTGGAGCAAGAGGTCATCGTCACCGAAAGGGCGACATCTCCCTTGGCCAGATACGCAATCACGTTGGAGGCTGTTCCACCAGGACATGTTCCCACCAGCACCACTCCCAGTGTCAACTCGGGCGACAACCGAAGAACTTTCGCTAGAATCCACGCCACAAGCGGCATGAGAATAAACTGCGCAAGAACGCCAATCCCCACGTCCAACGGACGCTTGAGGACCAGGGCAAAGTCACGGCCTTTCAGCGTCAGTCCCATGCCGAACATCACCACGCCCAGCATCCAGGGAATGCAACTTGTCGGCAACACCGATTGGATTTGGGACGGAAAACAAAATGCCAGCACGCCGGCCAGAACCACCAGCAGCGCCATGCTTTTCGAAATACCGTCCAAGATTCGCTGAAACAGCGGTTTGGAAGAGGTTTCAGAAGTCATTTCTTGTTCTGTTTGCTTGCGAGAACGAATGGCAAAAACAACGTCCAGGGAACCTTATGGAACCTGGAAGGTTTGCCGTTACTTCTTGCGTTTCCAGGCGGCTCGTGCCTGTTCGAGGGAGGAGGCGTTCGCACCGCCCGTGAAGGTCGGGTCGGCGGACTGCACGGGATCGTCTTCCCAGCCGCATTGCGGGCAGATTTCATAATCGCCTGCCTTGGCAAAGACTTTTTTGCCACAGACGGGGCAGGGAAACTTTGCCGCCTTGGCGGGTTTCGCGGCCTTGGCGGGTTTCGCAGCCTTGGCGGGTTTTGTTGCGGGCTTGGGAGCGTTCTTCTGCGTCCAGGCCTTGCGTGCGTCTTCGAGGGAAGGTTCGTTGGCACCGCCGGCGAAGGTCGGGTCTTTCGACTGGACAGGGTCGTCTTCCCAGCCACAGACAGGGCAGATTTCGAAGTCGCCTGGTTTCGCGATGGTCTTTTGTCCGCAGCAGGGGCAGGGGTGTTTGGTCGTTCTAGCCATTATTGTCGATTCCAGTAGTTGATGCCTGCGTTGGGACGGAAATACGTTTTGATGTATCCATCTTGGGTGACGACGATGAAGTCTTTCTTGGGTGGGAAGAAGAACTTGCGGTCATCGGGCGAAGACTTCCAGAGGGAGCCTTGCGGTGGATTTGCGAGGAGATTGACGGCTGCGTCGCCGTATTCCTTGGCGGAATGGTATTCGGGGAATTCTGCCTTGTGCTTGTCCCAATGGCGTTCGAGGTTGCCCTGATGCCATTTTGCATTTTGAATGGACATTTGGGGGCGTTGTTTGAGTTGGGTCGGAGGCGTCTTCTTGCGTTTGGGACGCGCCTGCTGCTCCTGTTGTGCCTTGTCCAGGGATTCCATCACTTCTGTCGTGGGATTGTCTGCACGGACTACACCCCAACTGGTGAATCCCAAGCAGCAGAACATCAACCCGAAGGCCAACAGAAAACGTTTCACTTGTCTCCAGTGAATGCTTGTCATCGTTTGTTCCTTTTGTAAATATGACACGACTAAAAACTACCGAGGAAATTGCAACACTCTCATTCCAACCGCCTTCACGGCGCGGCTCGATGCATTCCTCGCTTGCGCGTTTTGGCGGTCGGACGGTTGTTTTACAATTCCCTCTACCTCATACTATAATCCCAGATTGCCATTTCGCGAACCAGGATTGCAACAAAACTCCGCTCAATGCTCAACGATATTTGGCTAGCTCTGAATCGCGAGTTCCATAATGCCGTGGAGGGTGGCGACGGCGAGGGGGCTGCCGCCACGTCGTCCATTCAGCCGAATCCAAGGGATGTCCTGTACGAGGGAAAGCAGTTTTTTGGATTCGACGACGTTGACGAAGCCGACGGGCATTCCGACGATGAGGGCAGGACGCAGCCCAGTCTCCACGCAGATGCGCACGAGGCCAGCGAGTGCAAGGGGAGCATTTCCCGAAAGGAAAATGGCACCTTCCAGACGTTCGCGGTAGAGGGTCACGCCAGCGAGGGCTCGTGTGATATGATGTTCCTTCGCGTAGGCGGCAACAGCAGGTTCCATAATGGGGCACAGGATGCTTTCTCTCGTGTATCCGGCGTGGAACTTCTGCAACTTTGGAACGGAAAGCCCCGATTTAATCATATTGGAATCGCAATAGATGGTTGCACCACGGCGCAAGGCGTCGAGGGCAGCCGTAATCGGTTGTCCGGAAAACTCCAGGGTATCAAGGATGGCAAAGTCCGCGGTCGTGTGCACAAGACGACGGGCAACGTGCCACTCATCGGCAGAGAAGCGTGCACGCTGTACCGGGGTGGCTTCTGCGTCAATGCGGCGGAAACTCTCTCGTTCGATTTCGAGGCCATCAGCCTCCCAGAGGATGCTGGAAAAATCGGGATTTGCCATTGCTGTTGTGTTTGAAGGAGAAGGGTTTGTGGAGACGTGCGGCCCTGCAAAATCGAAAAGGCAAGGGCATCTAGTGCGTCTAGAAGTCTAGTCCCTTTCGGGCGGGGATTCCATGTTGGAGTGGATGCTTGATGTTTTGGATGTCGGAGACGAGGTCGGAGGCGTCGAGGAGGGGTTGCGGGGCATATCGTCCAGTGACGATGATATTGAGGTGTTTGGGGCGGTTCAGGAGGACGGGTAGGACGTCATCGCAGGAGAGGTATCCTTTGCCGAGGGCGACGTTGAGTTCGTCGAGGACGAGGAGATTGCCGTCGAAGGAGTGAAGGAATTGTGTGGCCTGTTGCCAGCCTTTTTGCGCTGCGGAAGCGTGATCAAGGTTTGCGAAGACGTTTCCGAGGCCACAGGAGACGAATGGGACTTCGGGATGGAACTTCTGGAAGTAATCTCGTTCACCCGTTTCGCGGGTTCCCTTGAGAAATTGCCAGATGGCGACTTTCCAGCCCCAGCCGAGGGCGCGGATGACGACTCCCAGGGCACTGGTGGTTTTCCCTTTGCCATCGCCTGTGATGTTGAGTAGGAGACCTGCGTCTTTTTCTTGGGGAGAAATCATGAGCGGAGATTTAGTTTGCGGTAGAGGGAGGAAATGTCAATCCGGGAACGGAGATGTTCGGCGAGGCGGTCGAGAGCCTCTTCGAAGCCATAGTGGGAGAGGGTATTGCGCGGAGGCAAGCCCATGCGCATGCGGAGACGGTCGAGGAAGGAGCGGCGGAAGGAATCCTCGTCAAAGACGCCGTGGAGGTAGGTTGCGAAACAGTTGGACGTAAGGAAGCCGACGGTGCGCTGCGAATCGTCGAAGATGGACTCGATGGGAGCGGTTGGGAAGGATTCTCCGTGATGGATTTCGTAGCCGTGGATTTTCGTGCCGTCGGAAAGGACGGCATGCGTCTGGCGGAGTGTTTTTTGCGGGCGCAGGATGGTGCGAATGGGAAGAATGCCGAGGCATTCGGTGACTTGGGAAAAGGATTCGATGTGGGACGGGTCTTCGTAGGAAAGCCCGAGAAGTTGGAGACCGCCGCAGATGCCGACGAGGAACCCGTGATAGGAGCGCAGGCGTTCTGCGAGGCCGTTTTGGTGAAGAACCTCCATGTCAGCGGCGACGTTCTTGCTGCCGGGCAGGAGAACCAAATCGGGCGTCCCGAAATCCGCGGCGGTGTGAACGAGGCGGAGGCGCACATCGGGTTCGATTTCCAGAGGTGCGAAGTCCGTGAAGTTGGCGGTGTGACCGAGGGCGATGAGCGCGGCGTCCAGGGTGCGGGAATCGCGTTCTACTGGGCGGGTAAAGGCGAAGTTGACGGAATCCTCTTCGGGGAGACCGAGGTCGCGCTGCCAGTCAATGACACCGAGAACGGGCTTGCCAGTCGTGCGAAGAATATATTCGTGGGCGTCGGTCAGCAAGGAAGGGTCGCCACGGAACTTGTTGACGAGGAAGCCGTGGAGCAAGGAACGTTCCCAGGGTTCGAGGGTCTGGTAGGTGCCGAGGAAGGATGCGTAGACGCCGCCACGGTCGATGTCACCAACCAGAAGGACGGTTGCGTCTGCGTGACGTGCCATGTTCATATTGACGATGTCAGAGCGTTTGAGGTTGACTTCGCCCGGGCTTCCCGCGCCTTCCAGAACGATGCAATCGTGTTCGGAGGCGAGGGAGTCGTAGGCTAGGGCAACTTCGTGCCAAAGTTCGGCTTTTTTGCGGAAATAGTCTCGCACGCGGAAGTTTCCGATGGGCTGCCCCAGCAACACCACCTGGCTTCCCAGGTCACTGTTGGGCTTGAGGAGGATGGGGTTCATTCGGACGTCAGGCGCGAGATGGCAGGCGGCGGCCTGGACGGCTTGCGCCCGCCCAATTTCCCCGCCATCTGGTGTGACGAAGGAGTTCAGCGCCATATTTTGCGCCTTGAAGGGTGCTACGGAGAAACCATCCTGTAGGAGAAGCCGACAGAATGCTGCGGCGAGCACGCTTTTGCCGGCGTTGGAACAGGTGCCTTGCAGCATCAGCGCAGGCGTCTTCCGCTTCGGGAGACGCACGTGCTTCGGAGTCAATGCTGCCAGCAGCCGCGCATTGTCCTCGCGGGAACGCACCGCCACGCGGATGAAACGCGCGTCCAGTCCGGGGTAGTTGGAGCAGTCGCGGACGGCGATGCGTTTCTGAAGCAGTTTCGCGGCAAGCCCGGTTTCGCCACGGCAGAGGAGGAAGTTTGCTTGGGAAGGGTAGACCTTCAGATCAGCGGCGCGGAGCCCGTTTGCCAATTCCTCGCGAAGCGCGGGAATCCCGTCGGCGGTCTGACGGGCGTGGGTCAGCAGGAAGGTCGCGGCATGCGTGGCGAGCGCACTGACGCTCCAGGGCGGCTGCAATTCCCGGATTCTCGCGATGATTTCGGGGAAACCCCAGAGATAGCCGATGCGGATTCCAGGGCAGGCGTAGTATTTTGTGAGGGAACGAGATACGAGGAGATTGGGAAGCGTGTTTCCGATGGAGGAATCGCCAGTGAAGTCGGCGAACGCCTCGTCAAGCAGGAAGAAGGTATCAGGATGCTCCTTTGCGAGCTGGCGGAGGGTATTTGCGGGAAGGGTGTTTCCTGTGGGATTGTTGGGATTTCCGAGGATGACGAGTTCGCGCCCTTGCAGGGAAGCGGCTAGTCGTTCGGGATTCAACTGGAACTCCTCGGTTTCCGCAAGAGGGAAGGTGCGGACGGGTAGGTTTGCGGCGCGGCAGGCGTTCTCGTATTCGAGGTAGCCTGGCGTGACGATGAGCGCGTCCTGCACTGGCAGTGCGCGTGGGACGAGTCCGAGCAGTTCACTGGAGCCGTTGCCGAAGAGGAAATCGTCCGCCGGTCGGTTCCATTTTACTGCGGCGAGAGAGGAGAGGGATTCTGCATGGGGTTCGGGATATTCCTGGATGGAATCGAACGCGCCGAGGCATTCGGCGAGGAGGCCTTCGGGAGGACCGTCGGGATGGAGGTTCACGCTGAAGTCCAGCAGCTCCTCGGGACGGCAGCCCGCTTGCTTCGCCATCAGAATCTTGTTGCCACCGTGTTCAATCATGGTCGTTCGGTCGTTTTACCAGAAGCATGGAAAGATAGGCTTCGGGACGGGAGAGAATCTCGTCTGGATTCGTGGAGACGTATTCCTGCGGCAAGCCCAGATTCTCGCCGTAGGCGATTTGCGCGTCGGGCGGGAGTTGTGCAAGGAGTTGGTTCCGCGTGTGGTAGGTTTTCAGGAGGACGGTGGTCGTGCCCTGTGGAAACTCAGGTGCAGGCTGGTCCGGGGAGTGCGCGGGGACGACGCGCAGAATCTCCTGGATGCCCGCCAGCGGGAGCTGTGTTTTCGCGGCAAGCGCGCTCCAGGAGTTGACGCCTGGAATGAGAACCGCGTGAAGTTCCGGCAGGATATGTTTCAGTTCATCCAGAAGGTAGGTGCAGGTGCTGTAGGAGGAGCAGTCCCCGATGGTTCCGAAGGCGCAGTCCTCGCCGTCGCGGAGATGCGCCGCAATCGTCTCCGCGTTGCGGCGGCAGTTTTCGGTCCACTGCGTCTTTTCCGTTGTCATCGGGAAGGGGAGGTCGTGCAACACAGCGGTGATTCCCGGCAGCTCAGTCACGATGTCCCGCGAGACGCTGCGTCCCGTATGGCTTCCTGCGACCGTGAAGATGTGCCGCGCAGACTGCAACGCCTTCAGTCCGTTCAAGGTGACGAGTCCAGGATCGCCCGGACCCAGACCGACCCCGTAGAATGTTCCCAGTGCCGTCATGTACTTGCCTCCATGCCTGATTTTGCGACGCCTTCCACGATGCAGTGGGGAATCCCGTCTGGCTGGCGCAGGATGTGCGCCTGGATGTGAAAGACGTCGCGGAGATTCTCCTCGGTCAGAACCTCGGATGGGGTGCCGGTGCAGTGGACGTTGCGGTCCTTGAGCAGGACCAGAGTGTCGGCACATGCAGCGGCGAGATTGAGGTCGTGGAGGACCAGCGCGACGGTGATGCCCTGGCTTTGGTTGAGGGAGCGAATGAGTTCGAGGACCTCGAACTGGTGCGAGATGTCGAGGAAGGTGGTCGGTTCGTCGAGGAGGAGGAGTTTGGGTTCCTGGGCGAGGGTGAGGGCGATCCAGGCACGCTGCCGTTCGCCTCCGGAAAGGGACTGGACGGGACGCATGCGTAGTTCGCGCAATTGCGTCAGCTCCAGGACGTGTTCGACGACGGCGCGGTCTTGCCGGGAAAGGAACGGCTTCCAGCTTCGGTGCGGAAAACGTCCCAGTTCAACAAGTTCCTGCACGGTGACCTCATCGGGGGCCTGGTGCACCTGCGGAAGGAGCGCCATGACGCGCGCAAGGTCTGCAGGGGCGGTGTCCGCGATGTCGCGTCCATCGAGCAGGACGCGTCCCGAGAAGGGTTTCAGGGAGCGTGCCATGACCTTGAGGAGGGTGGACTTCCCACAGCCGTTGGGACCGAGCAGAGCGGTGATCTTTCCGTGAGCGATGCGCAGGGAAAGTCCGTCGAGCACGACGTGGCTCCCGTATCCGGCCTGGATTCGCTGGAGTTCTAGTTCCATTTGCGCGCCTCCGCAGAAGCCAGAGGAAGAACGGCGCCCCCAGCAGCGCCATCAGGAGACCGACGGGCAGCTCGCTGGGCGCGATGACGATGCGTCCCAGCGTGTCGCAGACTACGACCAGCAACGCGCCGAAGAGCGCGGAGGCGGGAATCACGAAGCGGTTGTCCGCCCCGAGCAGCATGCGAACGATGTGCGGGGACATCAGTCCCACGAAACCCAGCAGACCCGCAACGCTCACGGCTGACGCCGCCAGCAATGCCGCCAGCGCCAGCAACACAAAGCGCGTCTTTTCGACGGACAGACCCAGCCCGCCCGCCAGGTCGTCACCGAGTGCAAGTACGTTCAATTGCCGGCTCAGCAGCAGCGCGCCCGCCAGGCCGATTGCCATGTAGAGGGCGACCTGCCGAATCTGCGGCCAGCTGCGCGTGGCGAGCGATCCGACGGAGAAGTTCAGGACGCTTCCCGCCTGCTCCGCGTGATAAAGCAGGATAGCGTTGCTCAAGGCTCCCAGGAGCGCCGAGACGGCGACGCCCGCGAGGATGATGCGCACGGGGGAGGCACCGTGCTTCCACGCAAGAATATACACGATGGCGGCGGTCGCCATCGCACCGCAGAACGCGACGGGAATGAACAACAGGCTGAACTGCGGCAGCACGAGCATGATGAGAATCCCCGCCAAGCCCGCGCCGGAGGAGACGCCGATGATGCCGGGCGAGGCCAGCGGATTCCGCATGATGCTCTGCAGGATTGCGCCCGAAACGGCGAGGCACGCACCCACCATCGCGCCCAACAGGATGCGCGGAAGGCGAACGTGGAACAGAATCAGCCAGTCCGTGCTCTGTGGCTCTGGATGACACAGCAGGGACAGGATGCGGCTGGCAGGGACCTTGACCGCGCCGATTTGCATGCTGAACAGGCAGGCCAATACGAGCAACCCTGCCAGAAACAGGCAGGCGAAGCAGCGGCTGGTCGTGTCTTGTAACATGCGGGTCATGGCTTGGACGCCTCCGGGTAGAGCAGAGGAACCAGATGGCGGAAGGCCTGCGGAAACTCCGGTCCAGGCGTATACAGGAACAGTTCTGCCGGCAGGAAATGGACGCGTCCCGCCTTGGCGGCCTTGAGATTCCCCCACGCCGGCAAGGTCGCAAGTTCCTTCTCGAACTTCTCCTTGAGCATGGGGAACTTCCCCATCGGGACCAGCAGCACGACATCTGGGTCGGCGGCCAGGAAAGTCTCGTAACTGAAGGGCATTCTGGCTTCGGATTCGCCGGGGACGATGTTGCGTCCGCCGAGCAGTTTCACCATGTGGCCGGTGTTGGTGCCCGCGTTTTCTGCTTGGAAGCCGTGCGAACTTGCCAGCAGGATGGCGACGGTCGGCCCAGTTCGATCCTTAGCGGATGCGATGATCTGTTCGCATTCGTGCAAGGTGTTCGTGAGCTCGGGCAGTTCCTGGACGTTTTTCCGGTGGATGTCGGCGAAGAGTGCGGTGAGTTCTCGGAAATCCCGGTAGTTGACGTAGGAGACGCAGAGGGCGTCGATGTTCATGTTGCGCAGGAGTTCTGCGGTCTGGCGGTGGGAGGGGACACGTGCGGAGAGCAGGACGAAGTCTGGCTGGAATGCAACGATTTGTTCGAGGCTTGCCCCACGTGGCGAGCCGCAGGTCGGCAGATGTCGCATGGATTCCGGCAAGGCTTCCTTAGTCGGGGTGGACGGCACGGCCACGGCAGTGCCTCCCGCCAATGCCCACAATTTCGCCAACGAAGCATTCACGATCACCGTCCGCTTTGGGCTGCGGTGAATCTGTATCACTACGCCATCTGGCTGCTTGTACGAGAGCGTCTCTTCAGACAACAGAAGAACGCAGAGGCAACAGAGGATGGAAACGATTTTGTGCATGGAAAAAGGAACACTCCTTCTCAGAGAATGAATATACGAGGTAATTGCAAAACTCTCCTCTCAACAGCCTTCACGGCGCGTCGTGATGGCTTCCTCGCTTGCGGCGTTGTGGCGTTTTGGCGGTAGTTTTGCAAATACCTCTACTATAATTCCACTCTCATAAAAATCCAGAAGACAAATGCGACCCACAACATCAGTACAGTGACCTGCACTGGACGATTCACAATTCCGAAAACTGTCTTTCGGTCAAGAAAAGAGCCGGAATCGGCGCCGCGCCGCGGCGGCGATTCCCAAGGGAAGGGATAGAGGAAGGTGGGGGGCGCGTTTTTCACCTCCAGAAGAAAAGGGCCGGAATCGGCGCCGCGCAGCGGCGGCGATTCCCAAGGGAAGGGATAGAGG
>JAFRLI010000184.1 GCA_017431255.1 Victivallales bacterium | reverse complement strand
CCCTGCTCCCCCTGCTTGTGGGGCAAAGCACGCACACCTGCACGCCTGCGATTTTCCATATTTGCTCTTGACAATTTCTGGGGAAACAGTAATATTATGTAGAACAACTTGCTATCTTGTCTTGGGCAAAGCCCAGAAGGAATGGTTGGGGAAGAAAAGGACAATTGCAATGATGAAGCACCTGCCAGGAAGTTACATAGCCGTGGATGGTCTAAGGAACGCGGGTTCCGTCAACAAGAAGGAACCGTTGGCGACGCTGTTCGGGATTTGCAATGGTGCAATGCAAATGTGGAGCCGCGTCTTTCTTTATTTCGACCGTCCCATTCGCACGAATCCGCACTGGATTCGAGACTATATGCTAACGGTGAAGGGGTTTAAGTATACGGAACGGGATTTGCGGAGTTTCCCCGATTTGCTACTGGAACACCAGCATGAAACAGGCTTCTTCTATGAAATACTGGCTCCCATTCAGGACATGCACTCGGGAGTTCCCCTTTGCGGAACGCACAATTGCCACATTGTGGAAGAACCGTACCGCAAATACGAGGAAGGTTGCCAATTCGGTCTTTGCCGTCTGCAACTGGAAGCCGACATCGAATACCTGATGGTGGAAGGCTGTTATCAGATTTGGCAGGCCACTGGCGACGACGAGTGGCTGCTGGCACAATTGCCCCGCTTGGAAAAAGGGTTGCACTACACCCAAAGCGACCCTTGCCGCTGGGATGAAACCTACCAACTGGTGAAGCGTCCTCACACGCTGGACACCTGGGACTTCACCGACCGCCCCAGTTCCAGTTTCGATCGCATGATCCGTCCCGAGGACCCGATGGGAATCTTCCATGGAGACAACACGGGCCTCTATTACGCACACACGCTTCTGGAGAAGATTTACCACTATTTCCAGGAAGAGGAAAAGGCGGAGAGGCACCATCGTGAGGCCGTTGCGCTGCGGGAGCGCATTATGAAGCATCTTTGGAATGGAAAGTTCTTCCGGCATTTCCTAATGCTTGACGCAGCGGACTACGGCGTTGACGAAACCTGGCAACTGAGCCTTTCCAACGCCTACGCGCTGAATCGAGACATCCTGACATTGCCGGAGAAACTTTCAATCCTCGAAGCCTATCGTGCATGTCGGGAAAAATACCATGGGGAACTGGATGACTTCCGCAATCTGGAGCCGCCGTTCCCTGTGTTCAAGGGCATTCAGGCGGGTGCGTACGTCAACGGGGGGAATGCGCCGTTTGTGGCCGGGCAACTGGCGATTGCCGCATTTGAATGCGGAATGGAGGAATATGGGGCAGACATCATCAACCGCATTGGTTGCAAGTTCCTGCGCGACGGAAAGGTCTCCTTCCTCTACAACTGGAACGAAGAGGACATCGGCGGTGGTCCCCGGTGCTGGAGCGGCGCAGAAATAATGAGCGCGATGACGCGCGGTCTCGCCGGCATTGTAGATGAATCCAAACTCTTCCAGGACGTGACCATCTCCCCGCGTTTTGCGGCCGCAGGGGAAGACCATGCCGTCGTGCGCTTGGAATATCCTGCCTCGGGGGCTTTCTGCGAATACGAATGGCGTTCCACCGACCAACAGAAAAAAGTCTGCTTCACCTTGGCATCCCAGCATCGCAACTGTCGGCTGCGTCTCTACGCCCCCGCCGGAATGCTCCCCAAACAAGCTTGGAAAAATGGAAACGACTGCCCATTCGCCGTGGAAACCGTCGGGCAAAGCCACTATGCCTGCGTCGAAAACCTGCAAGCAGACGACCAAATCTGTGTCGTTTTTGCGTGAATCTAGCGTTTATTTTTGCAAAGCACACTAAATATGGACAACAAAATAAAAAATCGTTAGATTTAGTGTGAAAAATCGAGAAAGTGGTTTGTAAAATGGGGGAATGGGGATATATTAAGAACAGACTTAGTTTTTCGCAGACCGTGGAAACGGTCAAAAGTTTAAACAATGAAACCTGGTTGCTAACAATGAGTGACACATTCCTTCCGAAGGTCAACGAGATTGAGCGCAAGTGGTACGTGGTTGACGCCACGGACCTGGTTCTCGGTCGTTTGGCCACCCGCATTGCCATGCGTCTCCGCGGCAAAGACAAGCCGATTTTCACTCCGCATCTGGATTGTGGGGACTTCGTGGTTGTCATCAACGCCGAAAAGGTGAAGTTGACTGGCAAGAAGAGCACTGAGAAAGTGTACGAGAACTACACGGGACACATGCACGGTCACCGCGAATACACGGCGGACGTGATTTTTGCCAAGAACCCGACGCGCGTCATCCGCGACGCGGTGTGGGGCATGATGCCGAAGGGCCGTCTGGGTCGTGCACAGTTTGGCAAACTGAAGGTCTATGCGGGTCCCGTAAATCCGCATGAGGCCCAGAAGTGTGAAGTCTGGAAGCCCGAGTTGCTGTAGGACACCCACAAAAGAGTAAAACATTCCCCAAATAGCAAATTGCGAGGATAAAATGACTGAAGCCACTGAGAAGGTTCAAGCGATTGGTCGCCGCAAGTGCGCCAGCTGCCGAATCACTTTGGTCCCTGGCACCGGCAAAATCACGGTGAACAAGGTCGACTACAAGAAGTACTTCCCCACCGCCACCCAGCAGAGTTACGCCACCCAGCCGCTCGTGCTCACTGGCACCACTGCGGAATATGACATCACCGCCAACATCACTGGCGGCGGCGTCCAGGGACAGGCTGGTGCCCTGCGCCACGGCATCGCACGCGCTCTCCAAATCGCCAAACCCGACCTCCACACTACCCTCAAGGCTGCTGGCATGGTGACCCGTGACCCGCGCGAGAAGGAACGTAAGAAGCCCGGTCGTCCCGGCGCCCGCAAGCGCTTCCAGTTCAGCAAGCGTTAATCCTTTCAGGATTTTCTCTTCCTGTTTTCCACTCCGGATTCGACCCGTTTTCGGGTCGAACCTGGAGTTTTTTTCTATTGGCTAGAGGGGCTAGAGGTTTTGCAGGCCGCTCTCCGCGCGGCACCAGGGTGCCAGAAGGGAGCCTAGGGGGCGCGCGGAGCGCGGCCCTGCAAAACCTAGCACCGCTATAGAACCAACCACCAACCACAAAAAGACACTCCACTCATGAAGAAACTCAGGGCAGGAATCATAGGGGCCTCGGGATATGCCGGGGAAGAACTTGTGCGTTTGTTGTCGCGTCATCCAGAAGTGGAGTTGACGTGTGCGACGTCGCGAACGTATGCCGGGCAGTCATTGGGGAGTGTATTTCCTCGCTATCGTGAGTGTGAGGTGAAGTTCATGGAGCCTGTAGCGTCGGAGATTGCGGCGCGTGCAGACATTGTGTTTTCGGCAACGCCGAACGGCGTCTGCAGCGCAATGGCCGCGGAACTGCTGGACGCAGGGTTGAAAATCATCGACATTTCTGCGGATTTCCGTATTCACGACCAGGCCGTTTGGGAAAAATACTACAAGATGGAACACAAGGCACCGCAACTGTTGGCGGAGGCCGTGTATGGATTGCCAGAGGTGTACGGGGAGCAGATTCGCAAGGCTCGCCTCGTCGCAAATCCTGGTTGCTATCCCACGAGCATTCTGCTGCCAGGCACAGTGCTGCTGCGTGCGGGGTTGGTGGAATCCACGGGAATCGAGGCCATCTGCCTGTCGGGTGTGACAGGGGCAGGCCGCAAAGTGGATTTGCAGTACATCTTCCCCGAGTGCAATGAAAGCATCCGTCCTTATGGCGTGACGGGACACCGGCACCTTCCGGAAATCGAGCAGGAACTGGCGCTGGCGGCTGGCGTGCCCGCAGTAACGATGAACTTCATTCCGCACCTCATCCCAGTCAATCGCGGCATTCATTCCACGGTGCTGTTCTTTGCGAAGGACGGCGTCACTGCCGATACCGCGCTGGACGCATTGCACGCGGCATACGACGACAAGCCATTTGTCCGTGTTCTCGGGAAAGGCGAACTGGCGGACACGAAGCACGTCACGATGACGAATATGTGCGAAATCGGGGTCGCCTACGACGCGCGCACGAATCGCGTCATTGTATCGAGCGTCATTGACAACATCGAGAAAGGCGCCGCAGGCCAGGCAGTTCAGAATCTGAACCTAATGGCGGGTTTCGAGGAAACTGCCGGTTTGCTGTAAAACAACAAGGAGGCTTCCATGGATTTGTGCAGTCGGTTCACGCAGGAGAGGTTGGAGGAGTTATTTGCTTCGGTGCCGTATCGTCCATTCTGGCCGCCAGCGTCGGACCGTGCGGCTTGGGAAAACGTGCTGTCGCATCCCATCAAGTCCGCATGGGCCAAAACCATTCTTTCGCGTGCCGAAGAGGATTTGGGGAAGCCTTGGGCAGATTTGCCACTGACGCAGTTCATGCGGTTTGTACGGGAAGGCAACCGCAAGGGGTACGAAAAACTCTATTTTTCCCGTCGTTTCCGCTTGTGCTGCACAGTGCTTGCGGAGTGCCTGGAGCACAAAGGACGTTTTCTGGATGAAGTTGCGAACGGAATCTGGGCAATGCTGTCCGAACCGACCTGGATCATCCCTGCGCACAGCGTCTATCAAAAGAAGGACGGCTCGCCCTGGGGCAAGACGGATGACCCAGATATGAGCGATCCCGTCCCCTGCGATACGGAATACAGCCATGTCGACCTCTTCGCGGCCGAAACGGGTTCCAACCTGACGTTCGCACTGCAACTGCTCGGCGACGAACTTCACGCACTCTCCCCCATGCTCTGCGAACGCCTCAAAAAGGCGCTTTGGGAACGCATTGTACTGCCAGTGGAAGCAGCAGCGCGACGTGACAACGACATCTGGTGGATGGTTCCCAATCACAATGGCGACCATCTGAACAACTGGACGCCCTGGTGCGTCAGCAACTGCTTCGCCGTGTTTGCGACCCTAATGCCGGAGCAGCCGGCGCGCCTCGCCTACACGACACGCCGCTTCCTGGAGGCCGTTGACAATTTCCTCCTACGCTTCCCAGAGGATGGAGTCTGCGACGAAGGACCGAGTTACTGGAATGTCTCCACGGGAGCCTTCTTCCACTTCCTCGCGGAACTGGATATCCGCACAGGCGGCGCCTGCGCCTCCATCTACCAAGAGCCACAAATCCGGGCGATGGCGGAGTACATCTGCAAGGTCAACCTGACGGGGGACTATATGCTCAGTCATTCCGATTGTCCCGCTCGCATCCTGTATTTGCCGGGGATTATGGCATTTTGCGGCAAAAAAGTCCACAGCGACTATCTATTGTCCTTCGCGGACAAGTGGATGTTGCCGGACCACCTGATGCGCTTCCAGAATCCCCGTGGTGGGTTGATGAACTTCTTCGAAGTACCAGAAGAACCGCTGCCGCCCTTCCAGCCACACCTTTCGGATTGGTTGCCCAACGGGCAACTCCTCGTCGCGCGGCAGTTCGCCGAGGACGGGAGAGGGACCGTCCTAGGCGCGAAAGGCGGCAACAACGGCGAGGGACACAACCATAACGACGTCGGGCAGTTCACGGTATTCCGCGACGGGAAGCCGGTCGTGGTGGATGTGGGGACGTTCCTGTACACACGGGACACCTTCAGTGCACGTCGCTACCAGCATTGGTGGATTTCGGGGATTGGGCATAACGCGCCCATCATCAACGGCTTCATGCAACAGGTCGGCGGGAATTATGCGGCACAGGTCCTGGAACAGGCCGATGACGGTGCGACCTGCTCTCTCCGCCTGGACCTGTCGCACCTCTTGCCCCCGGAAGCGCAGGTTCTGCAACAGGAGCGTTCCTTCCGCCTGGAACGCAACTCCGGGACGGTCTGCATCCAGGACACTTGCACGGTTGCGCAGGCACCGCTCCACGTCCAGATTCACCTGTACTCCCCCACGCGACCCGAACAGAACTCCACCGGACTGGCGTGGCCCAATATGCACCTGGAAACCGATTTGCGCTGCGCCGTTGTGGAACCAGTCGACGTGCATGGAGATGAGACAATGCTGAAGGTCTGGGGAAACGAGTTCTATCACATCCTGCTCGAAGGCGAGTTTTCCACCCCCGGCGCTTCCTGGCATCTGACCTTCCTTCCATAACTGCATGACATAAGAGGAGAGGAAATTGCAAAAGTTTTGCAATTTCCTCTTAAAATAAATAAATGCATTTGTATTCTTTTCATATTGGGTTATGGTAAATTGCGATGTTTTTCCGCCAGAGCGGATTTTTCGCAATTCCTTCTTACACGAAAGGTTACTCCCCACTATGATGAAACTACATCGGACACCTTCTATGCGGAGGATGCCAACCTATTTGCACCGCCTCTACCAGATGCGAGAAGAAGGATGTGTCTACGCCTCCTGCACGGATTTGGCCAAGTACATGAACATCGACCAAATCGTCGCACGAAAAGACATCGCCATGACGGGACTCGCGGGACACCGACGATATGGATACCGCATCGATGACCTGATCGACGCCATCCTCCGCTTCGTCGGCTGGGACAAACCACTCAACGCCACCCTCATCGGCGCAGGCGCACTCGGCTCCGCTCTCCTCGGATATCCCGACTTCATCGCGTACAACCTCCGCATCGATTCGGTCTTTGACATCGATCCCCTCAAAATCGGACACGAAATCCACGGGCACGAGGTCTATGACATCCAAACCCTGGCCGCTCGCCTCAAAAACAACCCACCCAAAATCGGAATCCTCTGCGTCTCCAATGCCGCGGCCCAGGAAGCCGCCGACCAACTCATCGCGCTCGATGTCCGATACCTCTGGAACTTCGCCAACGTCTGCCTGAACGTCCCCGAAAACGTCATCGTGCAACGCGAGGTCATCGCGGGTGGATTCGCCGTCCTCGCCGCCAAAATCAAGGCCGTCGAATCCGGCGAACGCCTCGCCGAAGATTGACAAACCACCAGAAAACGCTCCTCCATTTCAGGTCAGTTGGTAAAAAAATATCTTTTTCTAAGAAACCGACTTGACATCTTGAAAAAATGGATTATCTTTTGAATGTAATTAAAATATCATCTGTGTGAGGAGTTCCTCATGCAGTGTTGGATTTGCCCTGGCATTGTTTTTTTCCTCCCATTTTTCCATTGTCAGGGCAAAACGGGTCCTCCCCTGGAGGTTTTTCCTCCATTTTTCCTCCAGGGGAGGGCTTTTTTTGTGGCAAACATCCGGGACGGAAGGGACGTGTAAAAATGGAGAAAAAAAACATCCTTATGATTGCTTTTTGCATCGGGATGTCGTATCCCAACCGCCTACTACGGACAAAAAGAGTGACCGCGGGAACCCAAAGCCCTGGGGTGGAAGTTGCGGAAGCGGGAGCCATTTTGTTCTGCAAGGGAAAGGATGCGCGTAGCGGTTGCCCCGATGCGCCATTCGTGGCGAATATCGAGCCAGTAGAAGCCGTTTTCGCGCCGCAGGTATTTGGCATCGAGGACAATCCGAATTGGCGTCCACCCACATTCCACCAATCTTTCTCCTCCGCAGCAGAGAGCGGTCCCAGCACGTGGTCCAGCCAGCGCAGGGCCGCCTCCTCGTCCGCAACCAGCGGTGGCAGGGAGTCCTTCGTAGTCTCGGCAGAAGGCAACGGCTTCGGTGACGTCAAAAACAGGCTGCGACATCCGTACAGGAGCAGCAAGACCAGCGGAATGCACAGCAATATCTTTGCCACACACCGCCCTAGACCGGCTCGCTTTTGCGGGACATCCCTGCTCGGACTTTCAGCCATACAACCACTCCCCGTTTATTTCAAGTGTGCAAGGACGAACTGAATGAGTTCCACCATTGCGCGGGGATTGGGACCATGTCCCTGGACGGGATGCGTCACAATGGACGTTTGCTTGGATTTGAGGGAATTGACCATGGCGGTGACGCCGTCGGCCTTGCAAGTCATGTCGGCGAGACCGTAGTGGACGCAGACAGGGATGTCGGGGACTCGGGTGGCGAAACTGCACTCGTCAAAATAGGGGATGGTTTTCTTGAGGAGCGGGTTTTTGTCCTTGTCGGGCATAGACGCGAGATGGATGAGAGGCCAGCCGCCGTTGTAGATGTCGCAACCGGCGGGGATGGACATTGCGAGACCGCTGACGGCGGGGCAGAGCGCGCCGCCGGCGATGGTCTGCCAGGCTGCCTGCGAGCCGCCCATGAGCCAGAGGTTCTTGCCGTCCCACTCGTCCATGTCCTGAAGAATCTCCAAGGCGCGCACGACGCGCAGGAACATATTGTTGAACATCACTTTGCTACAGTCTCCCGTCTCCCAGCCCCACGAAGAATAGTTGTTGTACTTCTTCTGGTACAACGCCTCGTACTCCTCGACGGAACGTCCGTTCGGGAGCCCCAGCGCGTTGATTTCCAGCGTCAGAAATCCTTGCGATACCCAGCGTTCCCCACGGTCGTCCCCCGCACTGCGCACGCCGGCCCCGTGCATCACCAGTATCGCAGGATGCTTCCCCTTGCGGACACGGCGCGGACGATAGAAGATGCCGCTGACGGGCGTGCGATCCACGCATTTTCCCTGCAAATCGAATGCGGCGTAGGTCTCGCCGACGCCGAGCGGGGTCATATCGTACTGAAGTTTCACGCGCCTGAGGCGAGCCAACTGCGCCTTCCAGAAGTCATCGAAGTCCGCAGGGACGGGGAGGGAAGGACGGATGAGTTCGGGAGCGACGAGGACGCCAATGGAGGCGCTGGCGACGGATTCCCCGTCCACCATCCCTGTGAAATCGCAGCGGAACCAGCCAGGCTCGTTCGCAGTGATGGCCACTTCCGTAATGAAGGAGGAGGAGAGATATTCCCCTTCCGCCAGCAAATGGTCGCGGTTGCGGTAAAGTTTCCATTGAATGCTTCCCTTCATCGACTTGCGATGCTGGACATCCCAGACCATCACGCCGAAGAACGCAACGGTCTCCCCCAATTTGGCAGCACGATGAGAATGGGAACAGGAACAATCAATCGAATACGACATCACAAACTCCTTATGGTTGCAGTAATTGCAAAACCCCTTTGGAGTCCACAGAATACACAGAATACACGAAACTGACCATCCGCGCCACGCACGTCCAAATGCTTGATATGAAACAAAATACAAGGGACAAGCCGCCGCAGAGCGGCGCATTGTCTTCTGTGTCTTCTGTGTCTTCTGTGGACTGAAAAATGACTTTCACAATTGCCTTGGTTATGTTTGAGAGCTCAACTTACCCGATTTCGCTTCGAGGGTGGCGTAGCAGCGCGCCGCCGTCTCGCGAAGGAAACGCTTCACGCGATGTACGCCGCGCACGTCTCTTGCGGCAAATCCACACAGGGTAATACCTGCATGGTCTGCCAGGTAAATCGCACGTTCGCAATGAAATCGCTGCGAAATCACGACGGCTTCCCGCAGATGAAACTGGTCCCGCAAGTTCAAAATGGAAAGAATGGTGCGGTGCCCCGCTCCGTCCTCCAGCAAAGCCTCCGCAGGAATCTCTCGCGCCAGCAATGCCTCGCGCATCGATGCAATCTCATCGTACCCCTCGCGCGGACGAGACGAGCCAGAAAGCAATATCTTGCGAATCCGTCCCGCGCGATAGAGTTGCTCCGCGGCGTCAATACGCCGCAGAAAATAGAGATTGTCAAGCCCGAAACTCTTGGGACTCGTCCCCAGCAGCACGCCAACGTCGCACGCTGGGACGTCCTCCACCCGCTCATACACCCGCGCACTGCACGCGTCAAACGGACGCTCCAACAACGTCAAGCCAACGCACGCCAGCAACGCCAGAAGCACCATTCCCGCGCAAAACCATTTCCAGTGCCTGCGGCCAAAGAACCGCCGCAGCGCGCCTTTCCTGCCCTCCCCTGCCCTACCAGCACATCCTCTGAATGTCACCAACAAATCCATTTTCTACAGCCAAAGTCGCAACAAACCACTTTCTCCTGAAACCTCATCATTATTCCCTCATAAAATGTTCTACCCCATTTCACCCAACTTTTCTCCTCAAAATCGGACACAACCTCAAATTGCGCCGAAAACATCATCTATATTGATTGTTCAAACGCACCTTCATTGATTGAAGGAAAGACACTTGCGAGATTTCGTCAATGAGGGAATTTTATTGTTGGCAAATGCCCTCCAATATAACCAATGTACAGTTTTCTAACGATAGGATCCGGATAAACGTGAATGCGAATATTGCTGCCTATGTTTTTAACATGAAGCCAGCAATCTCTCAAAGTCCCATCATCCCATTCAAACGTTCTTGTTCCTTTATATTTCCTCTTCGTACTGATTGATTCATCGCTCATATTCATTGCCGAAGTTTCTATAGCACACTCGCAAAAGGTCTTGTTGGCATTCTGAAGAGCAAGATGCATAACATGATTCAATTTCAATAGGGTAAAACAAATCCAGGAAAAACCATTGTATATATATGATGACGCATTCAATTTCTCAAGCTGATCTTTGGCTTTCTTTGAAAAATCCAGATAAGAAAGCATCTCATCCGCAACAGTTAACACATCTTTTCCCGAAGATATCTCTTTTAGCATTTTCAACATATTTTCATCTGCGATTTGTTTAATGTGAACGGTTTGACTAATGGACGTCACCTTTTCGTTGCATTTGATGATTTCCCCCTCGGAATCAAGGTCATAAATGTCTAAGGAAAAGCAACATTGGTCCAGAAACTCTTCCGCCTGCATGGAAATGCTTGGCAAGGAAAAAACATAGGAAGCCAACATGCCAGAAAGACCGATTTCCCTGTCATTGTAAAAAACTTCCTTCCCACAATCTGGACTCATCAAATTCTCAATCAAAGCCCCATTCGTAAAAAGTGGTCTGAGGCGTTTCTTGATATCCTGTTCATCAGCAGAACCGTCTTTGGAAAAAAGCCATTTCTTCAAATTCATTCCAGGAAAACAACTCTTTTCCTTAAGACTGCCTACAAAAGCGAAGCGATACTGAAAACCAATGGAATGCATCTCATCTATTACTTTGAGAAATGCTTTAATTTTCTCAAGGAAAAGGGTTCTGTCCCTTTGCTCTACGAAGGACAGTTCATTGATAATTTGTGGGTATGGTATGCGAATCATCCCCTTCCTCCCGTCAAAACAGTTCCGCTAAAGTATTGTCATATTCATCAAAAAAGCCTTCCGGCCAAATGTCAATCCGTCCATCCGGGAGAATATTCGGGGATACGATTTGCGCTCCCTCTTCCGAGTCGTCATTGCCGACATAATTCAACTTTACCTGTTCCGGCTTGGCCTCTTCTTTTTTCACGGCTAGACGAATGCCGTTTATAACATGGTCGCTATGGGTTTCAATAATCACCTGAACACCTGCAGAGGCAGCCCAGGCAAGAAAACGTCCCATCACGACCTGGCCTTTGGGGTGCAAGTGCGCTTCTGGATTTTCGACGATGACCATATCTCCCGCATTCGCCAGCAGCAGCGATGTAAAAATGGGAAGAGTATATGTCAGGCCAAAGCCAACATTTAATGGACGAAATGAATTCCAGGTACGGTATTTTGTGCAAACACTATATTCCAGTGCTATTTTTTCAGCATCTTCATGATAAATGGGACGAATTCGTATCTCCTTTCCAAGCAGTGCATAGCAATTCTGTAATTGTCCAAGCAACGTATTTGAGGAACCATCTTCGGAAAATCTTTTAAGGAAATCCCCCTTGGGGAGTTTTTCGCCTTCATGGTGAACTATGATTGCTGCCGTGTTCTCTCCTTTGTTTCCGTAAGGATTCAGTCGGGGCAGTGTGTGGGGAACATCGAAAGCAGTTCTGGGACCGATCCGTTCGGCCGACAGATATGCCAATAGCCTGAAATCCCCGATGATGTTCTTGTATTCTATGTCTTCCAATCTCATTTTATGAATATCACTGAACTTGAAATCTTTCCCAAGCATAATCTTGACAGACGATTGTTCGTCCATGAATTCCATCGTGGTAGACGTCTTTTCGGGCATCCATTTTGACTGAACATCATCCGCCGTTCCCAAATAGATTAATTCTCCGTTTAAGTCAACCACATCTCCCTTTTTTTTCCCATCATTCAAAATTTGCTTCATCAACAATACGGATTGAATCGCCGTGCTTTTTCCAGAACCATTGATGCCGGAAAACACAGTCAAATTGGAAAAGTCAATCGTCGTATCATTGTAGCACTTGAAGTTGCCCAATCTCAATTTCCTAAGCATAAAGCACCTCCTGGATCAGTTGTCGAATTGTTTCAAAACGGCATTTCACGCGGCTTACAGATGCCGTTCCTTGCGTAATGGAGACTTCAAAACTCTCGTTCGGAGTCCAGTTCTTGAGTTTTCCATCGCACATTAATTGCATAAAGGCCGACTTTAAATTTTCTTTTCTTGCCAGCAAGGCTTCTCTTTCCGCCTCGGACAATTTTGCCAGGTTGACAGCCCATGCCTCAAACAACGCCTTGTTGAGCGGATGGCGAGCGTCAGAAGTCTTGTAGCGTTTCCGAAAAGCATCATTTCCAAAAATATCCCGTGCCAGCTGCATCGCCAAACGGAAATCTTGTTTCAGACGATACCTGTTGTCTGCCTCATCGTATATGGCAGATTGGAATCGATTATTGAAGCCTTCCATATATTCATTCAGGAAACGGTCGAAATCCGAGGCCGCATACTTTTGGGAATCGTTTTCAAAAAAAACAAGAAATCGCAAGACGCATTCTCTATCAACCATTCTCAAAGGTTCAAAACCATTTTCTGTCGCTTCTTTGAATTCCGGCAAGTCTGCCAATTCCTTCAGGAAGGAGGTAATGCTTCCTGGATTAAGAGCATGTCTGATTTCTTGTGAATTTAAAGGATAGCCACCTGTATTAATCCGTCGAAATATATCAAACTTCAAGCGCGCAGGAGTACCCGCCATGATTCCACAGACCATAACTTGTGATTCATTGATGTTTCCTCTCAAGGCTCCTGGCAAGTCACTGTATTTCATATGGTCGCAATCCTCGCCTAGGAATTCCAGATTGTTTTTCTTCAAGGTCCATTTTTGCTCCACCACAAACTCCTTGATTGCCGTCAGCCGTTGAAGTCCATCAATGACAACCCAGTTGTCATTGTCTGACATATCAAAATAAAATGCAGGGAGCGGTAATTTGATAATCAAAGATTCAATCAGACGTTCCTTGTTCTTCTGATTCCAAATGCCTGATGCTCGTTGAAAATCAGGTTCCATATTAATGCGATTTTCTTGTAGACGCATAATAATATTGGACATAGAAGTAAATTGTGGCATGACGCAAATCTTTTTGGGGTCAAATGGTTTTTGCAACGCTCTCGTTTCCCTGTCTTCCTCCGGAATGTTAATGTCTTCTGGTTCACAGGAGTAATCTTTGACAGGAACCATTACGATGTCTGTTGATTTGTTGTCCATAATCGTCAACGAAAGTTTATTAGGGAAGGTTGTAGGGGGAAAGATGATGAAAGAGAAGAGAACGGAGAAAAGAACATCCATCCGTTTGGATGGGTGCAAATCCATTGGAACATGACTGTACTTAATCTGGCATTTATGCGATGCCAAGTTGTGCTTTATTTTGGTTCCAAACTATCTTTTTGCTACTTTTTTAGACATTCTGCCCTCCCTTCCCCTGCCCTGCGCTTCTCCTCCGGCATGCGTCACCCCTGCTTCGCCTGCAAATCCGCAACTTGCTTCGACAACTCCTTGACGGTCTTGAGCAACTCCCCGATGCGACCGACGTACATCTGCTGGCGGGCCCACTCGCGACGGTCCATCGCCGGGCTGCCCATGAGAATCGCGCCCGGCTCGGTGTCCTTCGAAACCCCAGACTGCCCCATCACAATCGTTCCATCCGCAATCTGCAAATGTCCCGCGGAAGCCGCCTGTCCTGCAAAAATGACCCCCTTGCCCAGCACGCAACTGCCAGAAATCCCGCACTGCCCGACCAGCAGGCAGCCAGGTCCCACTTGCACGTTGTGGCCGACCTGCACCAGATTGTCAATCTTCGTCCCCTGCTGGATCCACGTCCGCCCGAAGCGTGCACGGTCCACACAGGAGTTGGCACCGATTTCCACATCGTCATCCAACTGCACAATGCCGACCTGCGGCACCTTGATGTGGCCTTGCGGCGTGCTGTCGTACCCGAATCCGTCCGCACCGATGACCACACCAGGATGCAATATCACGCGGTTGCCGACGATGCACCGCTCGCGGATGGTCACATTTGCATAAAACAGGCAGTCCTCACCGACTGACGTGTTCTCCCCAATGAAGCACCCGGCACCGACAACGCTGCGCGCACCAATCCGCGCTCCTTTGGAAATCACGGCGAAAGGACCGACGCTGGCCGTCGGGTCCACGACCGCCGTCGCATCCACCACGGCGCGTGCATCCACGCCCGCCTCGTATTTCACGGGCGGTGGCGTGAACACCGCCACCACCTTGCTGAACGCCTGCGACGGATTCTCACAGACAATCCAGGCACGACCTTCCGGCGGCTCCACCGCATACTGCGGCGGCACCAAAACCACACCCGCCTTTGACGGCAGCACCTGCGGCTCGTACTTCTCGTTCCCCAGGAACGCCACGTCCGTCTTCATCGCCGCCTTCAGCGACGACACGCCCGTCAACGCCTCCGCAAAGGTTCCCTTGACCTCGCCGCCCACCAGGGCCGCGATTTCCTGCAAACTCTTCGTAATCAGCATGATTACCTCACCATTACTCCGGGAAGATTACTTTCCGCCATTGGCAGTTTCACCGCGCTTGCGCAGTTTTGCGAGATTGGTCTTGGCGGTCTCCACTTCATTTTCATGACCGGCATTGACAGCGGCCAGCAT
>JAFRLI010000183.1 GCA_017431255.1 Victivallales bacterium | reverse complement strand
TATGTCATCGATTGGGTATCGATTGGGTAATGAAAGCCATGGTTTATTTTTATCAGGGAGGTACTATGAATTACCACCCCCATGCGGTACGTTGTTCCTATGAAGGTCCAATATTTTTGCGTATTTTGTGTATTTTGTGGAAGAAAGTGTTTCAAAATCATTACCATGAACCAGAGTTCTGAATAATAACGTTTTCGGCTCAGTTACCTACCCTCTTGGGGAAAAAGTGAAAAAATAAAAAAAACACCGATTGCGCTTGACAACATAGATTGCCTTTGTATATTAGAAGTGTAGCATAGATTGTCTATGCTACAAAGATGGAAAGTTGGTTGTAACAAAACAAGGAGTGCTAGCGATGTCGGAGAACAAGGAATTGATGCGTGGTACGGTTGAGGTTGTGATCTTGCGCTTGCTGAGCGAGCATGATCTGTACGGGTACGAGATGATCAAGCTGGTGAACGAGCGGAGCAACGGATATTTCGAGTGGCGAGAGGGTTCCCTGTACCCCTGCCTGCACAAGCTGGAGGGGGATGGTATGGTCAGGTCCTATATGCGGGAAGGTCCCGGGAAGGCGCGTCGTTACTACACGCTCACGGAGGAGGGGCGCAAGGTTGCAGTGGAGCGCGCGACTTTCACCCGTGAGTTCTGTGCGGCATTGTCACTGCTTCTCCAACCTGTTCCCGAGGCGTGAACGGCATCGTTTCTTGCATGCGAAGGAGAGATTGAAATGGAAAAAGCGTCCTGTGTTGAATTGAGGAAATATGCGAAGCTTTGCGCGAAGTCCCTGGCCGATGATGCGGAGATTTGCCAGCAGGTGGAACAGGAGTTGTTTGCTCATCTGGAGGATGCCTTTGCAGAAGAGCGGGAAAAATCCTCGGAGGAAAATGCCTGCAAGAATGCAATGCGTCGCTTCGGCAATCCGGAAGAACTCTCCAGCCAGTTGGCAGAAGGCAATGCGAAAAGGCTTTCGCGCCATGCGAAGATGCGCCGTGTCGTCAAATGGCTCGCACTGCCGCTTCTCGTCGTCGGCGTATTGCTCTGCCTCGACAGACGAAGCATCCTCTCCAGCGTCACCTTGTTGAAGTGGATTCTCCATTCCTCCAACCTCCATATGGATCTCGGTCTGACGACAAGGACACTGACGGACGACGAGCAAATGCTGTTCGACTATTATTTCCACAAGCACCGCCCCGATGAGGAAATCCACCATCTTGCCCACTTGTATGACTTCCATCGCGACAACGCGATGCTCTGCGCCATCTACGCGTTGGAACTGGCATCCCGGAAATCCACCTTTTCGGAACAACTGCCCGAGGTTCTTGCGAACGGAAGGAGAATCGATGCGGGAAATCCCCTCTACGACTACCTGGAGTGCAGCGTGCTCCTCAGGGAATCCTGCAAACTGCCTGGCAAAAACGAGAAGCCCACCCCTGATGCAGTCCAGAACCGACGCAAACTGGACGAGGCGATGGCACTTTACCGGCGCGCATTGTCCAAAGGTCCTGTGAGAACCTATGGAGGCGAACTGAAGGAACGAATTCGCGGCATGCTCAAGATAGAGGAGGACCTGCTTGGCGGAATGCACCTTATGGAACTCGCGGCGTCTGAACGCCTCCACCTCCCTACACTCTGTAGAACTGTCACAAAGGGAGTGCTACTGTATTGCGACCTCCTCCACAAGGAGGGCGAAAACGCCAAGGCCAGGGAACTGCTCGGCACATGGCGCACTTTCCTCCCGCAGTTCGTCGGCAGGGACGGCGTGTGCCTGGTGGAAGTCATAGGAGCCATGCGCCAGGCGGAACTCTTCCTCCAGTGTGCTCGGCGAATCAATGCTATCGACGAAATCCCGACACTCCAGGCTGTCACAGGTCTCGACAAGGAAATGCAGGCCTCCATCTACAGAGATTTGTCTCACCTCCGTGCAGGCGGCCTTCTCTCTGCGTTCGTTCCACCGAATTTCAGGGGGCTAGACAATCTCGATGAATGGAAGGTGGAACGCCGCCTCGAAGCAGCGGCCTTCGACGCGATGTCCCTCGGACTGGCCTGCCTGCTCCTGCTCGTCGCAATGGCCTTCCTCGGCCTCCAGGCACTCCGGCTGCGCCTCGGCGGACGAAACCCCTTCCTGTTCCTCCTGCCCGCCTCCGTCTACGCCAGGCTGTTCCTGAGAGGCATCCTGCTCCCCGCGCTTGCCTATCCTGTCCTTGCGTATTTCATTGCGGGCCGTGGCGGCTTGCCAATCGTCCAGCAGGTAGTTCCCATCGCCTGGCTGTGCCTTCTCTGGCCCGCCTTCTATGGTTTCTGCTGCCACAACGCACTAAAGACCTGGATGCGTTCCATTGGGGCGGAAGCGCAAGACGCCTTCCGTGCCTCGCTGTCGCTCAACCTTCTCGTCCTTCTCGCCGTGCTCCTGCTCTTCCACGGTTGCATCCTCCGTCCGATTGCGGACTGGCGACAACGCCATTACGCCCGACTGGAGACCCTCGTCCTCCCCAGACCTGGCATACAAACCCTCGAACAACGCATCATCCAAAACTGGCAGACACGTTTCCTCCAACGCTGCCAATGACTTCCCTATGCCTGGAGCGGCAAACACCAGGCAACAACAAAATCCAAACGAAACCAAGGAGACTGAAATGAAGAAGTGGATCTGTGTTGCTGTCATAGGGTTGATTTCCCTCAACCTGATGGCAGCAAGGCGTGGAACCGCGTGTGAAAACATGTGTGCAGCCACCTATGCCGCCAATTTGGCAACCTGCGAGGCAAATTGGGCGACGAATCCAGAACAATTGAAAAAGTGCAAACAAGCCGCAGAAGAACTATTGGATCTCTGCCGGCAGGGTTGTGTAGGAGAGTAGTTGTAGCAACGGCTATTCATACGTAGTTCTACAGAGGGCAGTTGCAAACCTTCCGCGCGGGCGGCAAAACACAGTCCGCGCGGGTTCGGACGACGAAGCCATCACGGAGTGCCGTGAAGCCGCCAGAATAGGAGTTTTGCCATTCCCTCTCCTATGAAACACATAGGGCTTTTCTGTCTTGTGGCACGGGCGCAAGCCCACGCACTGACGGTCTGGTATCATAGGCGGGGCTTGCGCCCGCGCCACAAGACAGAAAACGCTCCCCTGTGTTTCGTGTGTCGAGCCATTCTTTTTGCCAGGTGAATCGATTTCGAAACCATCCGTTTGGATGATGTCATAGGAGTTGAAGCCATGAGAGACATGAAAGTCATTCGTTGTTTTCTTTTCTTGAGCATATGTTTTCCTCTTGTGGGAGAGGCCTATACGGCCCGTGAGATTCTTGAAAAAGCACTGGATTTTCATGAAACGGGCGAATATCAAACGGTGTCCTACTATGGTTCCGGGAAGACCCGAGGCAGAGTGATTTGCTCGCAGCGGCGACACTCTGACGGAACGGTGCTGCGCTTGATGCAATGGGAACCCTCTGAATTGGTGAAAAGTAGCCCCTTCAATGAACGTAGTTTTACTCTTTACAATCATCAGGGACAGACCCACGTGTTGTATTGCCTGGATGGTAAAATCCGAGGCTTCAATTCACCGGAAAGTGTTCCCCGGCATACCATTGCCACGGGAAGCCAGATTA
>JAFRLI010000182.1 GCA_017431255.1 Victivallales bacterium | reverse complement strand
GTGGGTTGCGCTCGTTCCCGTGGGTTGCGCTCGTTCCCGTGGGTTGCGCTCGTTCCCGTGGGTTGCGCTCGTTCCCGTGGGTTGCGCTCGTTCCCGTGGGTTGCGCTCGTTCCCGTGGGTTGCTCCACCCACGGCTATATTCTGTCGCCCCCTTCGGGGGCTAGGAACGTGTCCTTGACGGCCTGGAGGTATTGGTATCCGTAGAGGTCGTCCGGTTCGAGATAGGAGCCTTCGGTCCATTCGTTCCAACTGTTGACGGTGAGGAGCGGGACCTGGTTGGGACGCGCGTCCAGAAACTCTTTTGCGTACTGGAGCGCAAGTTTGATTTCCTCGGGAGTGTTCCCGTTGAGGATGTTGGGCTTGAGTGCCTGGAAGCGCGGATTGGTGTCCCAGCCGACGGAGACATGCGGAACCAGCGGGAGACCGAAAGACGTTTCGCGTTCCAGCCAGGCGTCCCGTGCGTCCAGGGCGACTTGGTGGTAACCTTTGGAGAGGTCGCAGAAGGAGCAGAACTGGTAGTAGGTCACGCTGTCGAATCCAAGTTCCTGAAGAACGGGACCGAAGGGCGGCTGGACATCGTGCTCTTGGTCGGCAAAGACCTTGTTTTTCCCCGTGGTGACGATCTGAAGATGGAGACCAGGGAACCCAGCCTTGACGCATTCCTCCCGGAACCAATCCAGTGCCTTGCGAGTCTCAGAAACCCCGCCGAGACCTTTGATGAGGTTCGCCAGATAGTAGATGGAGAAAACGGGCTTCCCGTCGATGGTGTAGTATTCTGGCTGGTGGAAATACTTGTCAATGACGCGATGTGCGATGGTTTCGAATTGTTCGCGGTTGACGAAGCCGTTCCAGATGACCGTCGGGTAGCATTCGGAGGAGGAGGTGCGGACATCCCAGAGGTGGGTGACATCGTGGTTGGCCCACATCAGGTAGAACTTCATACGGGAGCGGTTGGAGGCCTGGAGAAAACCGTCGTTGAGGCAGTTCTCGAGGAAGGGACGGTTGTCATACCAGTACCAGTCGTAGATGAAGACATTCACACCATGGTCGGCCGCTGCCGCGATTTGCATCTCCATCACATATCGGTCGGCTTCGTTGACGTACCCCCAGACGGGCTTGCGCGGCCAGGCGTGTCCCTCGAATTTGGGTTTCGCATGCTGGACGGTCTGCCATTCGCCGATGCCCTCCGGCCAGAAGATGCGGCTGCGGAGTTCATCTCCCGTGTAGGACGGCCAAATGTAGGCCGCGACGTCGTAGGTGCGTTTCGTCATCGCCAATCCTCGTCAATCCTCGTCGATGTCGTAGGAGATTTCAGCGGTGGAAGTGATGCGCTGGATTTCGTCAATGGTGGTACTGCCTTGGGAGACCTTGACCCAACCGTCCTGGCGAAGGGAGCGCATTCCGCGTTCCATGGCGGCCTTGCGGAGTTCGGAGGTCCCTGCGTGTGCGGCGACCATATCCTGGAGTTCCTCGTCCAGCAGGAAGAACTCATAGATGGCGACGCGTCCATGGTAGCCCGTGTGGTTGCATTCGAGGCAGCCTTTTCCTTTCCAGGCCTGGACTTCCTCCGGGGCGATGCCCAGCGTGTCCGCAATTTCAGCGCGGACGCGGCGCGGGATTTCCAAATCCTCTTCCTTGCAGTGCGGGCAGATGCGGCGCACCAGTCGTTGCGCAAGCGCGGCGACCATGGAGGCGGCGACCAAGTACGGTTCCACGCCCATGTTCACCAGACGGTTGACCGCGCCAACGGAGTCGTTCGTGTGCAAGGTCGAAAGCACCAAGTGTCCTGTGAGGGCGGACTGGATGGCAATGTCCGCAGTCTCGTTGTCTCGTATTTCGCCGACGAGGATGATGTCAGGGTCGTGTCGCAGGATGGCTCGCAGGGCGGAGGCGAAGGTCAGACCGATTTCCGCGTGCATCTGAATCTGGGAAGTCCCTTCCAGTTCGATTTCCACGGGGTTTTCAACGGTGATGATCTTGCGGTCCGGGTACTTGTTGCGGACGTAGGAAAGCGCCGCGTACAGCGTGGTGGTCTTACCAGAACCCGTGGGACCTGTGACGAGCACGATTCCGTGCGGGAGCGAAACCAGTTTGGAGAGCAGGTTCATCTGGTACTTGCTCAGACCCAGTTTCTCCATGGAGATGAGGACGGCGCTGGAGGCGAGAACACGGAGACAGACCGTTTCGCCGAAGCGGGTCGGGATGATGGAGACACGCAGGTCGATGGGATCGCCGTTGAGCACCATACGGATACGGCCATCGTGCGGCAGACGCTTCTCCGCAATGTTCAGACGGGACATGATTTTGATGCGGGAGACGATGGCTTCGTGCAGTTTGACCATGCCCGGCGGCGTCGGGATTTCCCGCAGCATGCCGTCAATGCGGTAACGCAACCGTTCGTGTTCGCGGAATGGTTCGATGTGAATATCGGTTGCGTGCTGTTTGACGGCTTCCGAGAGGATTTCATTGACGAGTTGGATGATGGAGGCATCTTCTTCCTGGGCACCTTGCGCCTGCGTGTTGATGACCTCCTGCTCCTTGTCGGCCAGGGGATTGTCGTCCTGCCCCAGATTCTGTTCCTTGCGATCCTTGTTGATCTGAAGGACTTTCCCTGCCCCCAGACCGTAGGTTTTCTTGAGGGTGTTGTCGACGTCGTTCGGCGTGGCGAGTTCGGCCTCGATGCGGAGACCGAGGAGGAGGCGGAGGGTTTCGCGGTCGCGGATGGAGGGCGGTGCCGCAAATGCGGCTTTCATTGTGCCGCGTTCCAGGGAGATGGGCACGAACTGGTAGCGCAATGCCACCTTCGGGGGGACTTTTGCGATGGCGTTCTCATCCAGTTGGCGTTCGCCGATGACGGTGAAGGGAATGCCCGTCGACTTGCTTAAGGCGCGAAAGACTTTCTCCTGGGAGGAGAACCCAAGGTCCAGAATGGCCTGAAACGCAGGGATTTGAGCGCGTTGTTGTCGTCTACGGACTTGTTCGGCCTGTTCCGCGGTCAATTCTTTTTCGGCGAGGAGGATGTCGACCAATTCGCCTTGGCCGCCTGCCATCAAACTCAATTCGGTCATTGTATGGTAATTTCCTTTTTCACGCCTTTGGGGAAGGTGTGTGTTTTGCCTTTGTATTCAAGAACCATGGAATCCGCATTGAACTCCTTGATATCCAAAATCTTGTAGATTTTCTTGCCCGTATCGGCCACTCCTGATTCGGGTTTCGCGCCTTTGGTGGTGTCATTGGCGGAGTAGAATGCCACCTGCTTGTTGCCATTGGTGATGAAACCGCGGTAGGTGATTTTGATTTTGCGCGGTGGCGCCGCCGGTTTCTTGGGTTCCTGCTTTTTGGGCGGTTCTTGCGTTTTCGTGTTGGCTGGCTGAGGCTTCTTGGTGTCTTGCGGCTTGGGACGGTTCGTGTTTGGACGCGTCGGCGTGTCATGCTTTTGGGGTTCTGGCGGAAGAACGGAGACCTTGCTGACGAATGCCAGCGGGTTCGTCCCATCCGTCATGCCGGCGGGATTGAGGAAGTTGGTGTTGTCCGTGTCAAAATAGGCAGGCATTTTGGGCAGGGGAGTGTTGGCGGCGACGGCACCTTCCTGCTCATGCAACACAAAATAGGCGGCGACACCAAATCCCGCCAGCATGACCAGCAGAACGAATACCAATAAGGTGCGTTCCCATTCTTGTGTGATTTTTTCCAGCGGCTTGCTCATGGTGTGACCTCTGGCTTGTTATGCCCCGCGCGGTAGCGACGGGACGTTGCTGCTCTTTTCCACTTTGCGCCCCTCGCCAGCAGGGATGAAGAAGGAAGAACATACCACGCGCGCCGTCACTTGATGCGTGCGAATATGCCCGTCCCTGTCTGGCTTCGCGGGCTTCTTGCCCCAGCCAGGCGATTGCACGGAAAGTTCCATCTTCACCATTGGAAGGAATCGACCGTCGCTGCTTAAACTGTCAATGAACTTGGAGACATTCGCCATCGAGCCGCGCACTTCCAATTGCACGGGAAACTCCATCAGATAGGGAGTCTCGTTGTTCACACTCAAGATGTATGGCCGCATCGGCATCGCCACGATTTGCGCGGAAATCTGCGGTCCGTTCGGATTGCGCTTGTGAACGACTTTCAAGCCCGATTGCAATGCACAATCCACAACCGCCTGCGTCGTCCAGAGTTTGAGAAGCATCTGGTATTTGTAGGGTTCGGAGGTGGATTCATTGAGACCGTAGACCACCGGGTCCAGTTGGATTTGCTTGCCGAGGAGGTAGTTGTCCAAACGGTCAAACTGATCCTTGTATTCGGTCTGGGACGCTTTTTGCATGAAATCGGCGACACTGCCGTATTCGCCCGTGATGCGCGGCAGGAAGAGACTGGTCGCTTTTTTGAGGACCTCGTCGGTTTGCTGGATGAGACCAACGCCAGACCCCGTGTCCTTCTTGAGTTTCTTGTCGTATTCCTGGAGCAGGGCGTTGAGGCGCGCGGAATCCTTGGGCCAGCGGGAGGCCTTGAGTTTAGCCTCCAGGGATTCGCGCTCCTCGCGTGTCTCCTGGTACGTGTTCCAGGCAGGGCGCAGACGCACCACCGCGAGGATGACACACGCGACAAACAGCAGGAAGGCAATCCCCGCCAGGTTCTTATGGCATTTGGGCCATGGTTTCATATTCGATTACTTCTTGGATTTCTTTTTCTTGACGGCTTCGGGCGGCGGCGGCTTCACGGAGGTGGTCTGGAAGGGGAGTTTCAACTTGAAGTCGGTATGCTCCCCGAACAGGAACCGTTGCGAACGCAGGTATGCGCTCCAAGGCTGCATGATTTGCTGTTCGCGTCCCGAGGATTCGGTATTTTCATCGAGCCAGTCGACCCGTTGGAAGAGTCCGCATGCATTGAGGCGGTTTTGGATGGCGAGGACGGATTCGAAACGTTTGTTGCCAGGAACGGGGGTAAAGCCTCCGATAATCATGGTACGGAGCAGGGGCATGGTGGCGACATCGATGTTGTTGCTGCCAGTTGCGGGATCGGTGGTTTCCTCGGTTGGCTGGAGACCTCCGAACATGCTGGCGGGACCGGCGGGACGCTCCGGCTTGCGCTCCGTCTCCTTTTGGATGTTGCCGTAGTCCACATGGCTGAACTCGTCCGTAATGTAGACGCACCAGTCGCCTTTGCCCAAGGCTTTCGAGACCTCTTCGATGGTCCGCGTGAAGAGTTTGGCGCGAGAACCGAGTTCGACAATGGGGAGGATGAGTTTTTGCTGATATGCGATTTGCTCCCGCGCTGCGTCGAGTTTGGGGACGGTCTGGGTGCAAAGGGTGAGTTCGGACATGCCCGTTTCGAGGGTTTCGGTGGCCTGCGTGAGCCAGAAGTCCGCGACTAGCATGGCAGTGGCGATAAGCGTGAAAATAACGACGGTGGTGGCGACGAGATAGGGGAAACGGTCCTCCTTATGTCGCTGCCAGCGCAACATTTCGGGAGCCAGGCTGATGGCGAACCGCGCCTCGCCGAGGCTTTGCAGCGCGAGACCGTAGGCGATGGTGTATTCCGGTATGGGGCGTGGCACGGAAATCTGCCCTTCCACAGGAGCCGTGGACATGCTGGGACCGAATGGCGTGACCGGGCATCCGTAGGTGCGGGCAAGGTGTTCCGCAAGGCCTTTGGTGCTTGCCCCGCCGCCGCAGAGCCAGATGTGGGAGACGAGTTCCTGGTTGAGTTCGGAGTTTTCGGAGGCCCTCCAGTGGTCTACGGTGATTTTCAGTTCGGATTCGAGTTGTCTGGCGACCAGCAGGATGGGGCTGTCTTCGCCTTCCCAGTCGGCTTCGTAGTCGGGCTTCATGTTTTCTGCCTCGGTCTCCGAAACCCCCGCCGCAACGGCAATCGCCTGCGTGAACCGTTTGGCTCCAAACATCAGGCTGCCCGTGTACAGGATGTTCCCTCCCGCTAAAATGACCGCCGTGGAATTTTCCACGCCCAAATCCAGGAGCAATTGCGGCGTCTGGTCTTCCACGGCCTCGGGATGCAACTGGTAGAACGCATTCGCAGCCGCAATTCCCGACATCCCAACGTCGTGCAACGAAATCCCCAATTCCGAAACGCGTGCACAATTCTCCTCGACCGACTTCTCGCGGCAAACCCCGATCAGTACGGGATTGTTCCTCCCGAAACCCGGCTGCATCTGGTCATAGTCCGAAAGAAACGCCTCCTCGGATAGACCCGCCAACTGCATCGTCTCGTAGTGAACCATGTTCGCAAGTTCGTCGTCCTTCGCGCCTGGCGCAAAGTCACTTACCTGCGTCGTACACATGTACTGCGGCAACGCCAAGCAGAACCGATGCTTCATCAATCCCTTGTCTGACAACCATTTGACGAGACCCTTCTCCGAGTACAACTCCAGCTCGTCCAGAATGCCTTCCTTGGCGACGTTCATCGTCTCCAGGCACGACACCACCACCGACTTTCCCTTCCGGGAAAGCCCGACGACCTTCACCGTCGCCTGGCCGATGTCCAGACCAAATGCTTGCTTGGAGGGCTTGAATCTCATTTCGCCGCCTGCGGAGCCTGTTGTTCCGTCGTTTCTGGCAGATACTGCACGTATTCGCCGCGTTCGTTGATGACACGCGCCGTGATGAAAATCAGGAGGTTGTTCGGGTTGTGGGTCTTGCTGCGGTACTTGAAGAGGTTGCCAAGGATCGGGATGTCCCCGAGAAGGGGAATCTTGCGGATTTCTTCGTTATCGGTTTCGCTCAGCATGCCGCCGAGGACGACGGTTTCGCCGCTGGCGACTTTCACGGAAGTCTTGATAATCTCGTCGTGGGTGCGCGGCAACTTTGCTCCGCTGTCCGAGTCACTTCCCGTGGTCGTGCTGAACATTTCCCACCCAAGGAAGGACTTAATCTGCGGGACGAGGCCCAGCATGACGGTGCGCCCGTCATTGCCGATGTTTACCTTGACGTCAAAAATCAGACCCAGTTCCAGTTCCGTGGGGTCGCCATCGGGCACGAGGACATAGGCGTCTCCACTGTCGCCACGGTCCAGGGTTTCGACATCGTAAGATTCGTAATACCAGCGCGTTTCACCGCGGCGGATGTGCGCCTGGCGGTTGTTCAGGACGGTGACGCGCGGCACGCTCAAATCCACCGTGGAGGACTTCTTGTCCAAAGCACTGATCAAGACGCTGTAGGCGCGGTTGCCGATGACGCCGCCGAGGGAGAGGGTCCCTGCACCCATGCTGGAGGCGTCGTTGATAGTACCGACGATTCCCGCGAGGGAGGAAAGGTCGATTTCCCGCAAACTCTCGTGAAGGCTTGGGTCGCGGTACGCCGCCTGGACACGTTGCTTGATTTCGACCCCGACATCGCGAAGGTCGTCCTTGCTGACGGTCAGAAAGCGCGCCTCAAGTTCCACCTGCAGGGGCGGCCGGTCAAGTTCCTTGATGAGTTCCTCGGCGATGCGGAGGTTGGGGAGGGTGTCTCGGATGACGAGGACGTTGCGGTCGCGATAAATGCGGAAGAAGGAGCCTTCGGGGCTGGAATCGAGGAGCGTGGTGAGGGCGTCCTGGAGTTCTTGGTCTTTGCTGCCGTTGCCACCGCCGCCTTGCTGTCCACCACCGTCTCCCGCGTCATCGCCGTTTCTCGTGGAGAACCCCCCGGCAGCGTTGGGCATCTCGGGGACTGCACCATGGCGGAGGCGGATGATGCGGGTTTCGAGTTGGGGCACGCCTGCCTTTGCCGCTGCCTTTTCGGGATCCGCCTCGGCGGCTTTGGTGATCCAGACGAGGTTGGCACCGAGGTGGAACTCAATGCCCATGTTGCGGGAAACATACCCCAGGATTTCCTTGAGCGGGACATTCTCGACGGCAATGGAGAGGGTCTTCTGTTCGGCAAGCGCATCATCCGCGATGACGTTCAGTCCGGCGACCGTTCGCAATGCCTCGACTAACTCCCCAATCCCTGCATTCTGAAGGTTCATCGAAACCTTCTGCTCGTACACTTTTTCCATGTCGCCGACGGGCATCTCCAGAGGCTTCAAATCTGGCGTGATGACAACCGTCTTGTCGTAGGTTTCCGGGAGAATCAAGCGCCGTGCGGATTCGTCCAGCATCTGCTTTTCGGCGACAGAGGCGGGACCTTTGTGGCCAGGAATGCGCCGCATGGTGTCAATGGCCTCCCGCAACTGGTGGATTTCAAGGGAAAGGAAGGTGACATCCCAGTTGTAGAGGTTCAATTTCTCGACGGGAGCCAGACGGCGGTCTGCTTCGTCGGCATTCCCTTTCTGGACGAGACTATGCACTTTGTCCAGTTCCTTCCGAAGGGAGTTCAGCATGGCAACTTTCGCCTCTGCCGAGGGCTGCATCTCCCCGCCGGTGGGCGTCAAATCCGCCTCCTTCCCCGTGCGGCAACTTGGTAGCAACGCAAACATCACGCATGCAAAACACAATGCGAGGTATTTTTTCATATCCATCATTCCTTCGCGGGAGAACATTTACAAAACAAACCTTTGGTACAAGAACGGACCATTATTATACTTTATTGACATTGCGGCAAAAATCAACTGTAAAAAAGCGTTTTTCTTTCGGTCGCGCTCTTTTTGAGGCCCCCCGGTGGGCAATTCTCTTCCAGTACGCTTAGGGGCACAACGCATAAGAAACTCCTAAGCCCACCTACGGGCCGTGCCCCTGCGAGTACCCTACGAGTTGTGCCCCTGCGAGTACCCTGCGGGCCGTGCCCTTACGAGTACCCTACGAATTGTGCCCCTACGAGTTGTACCCTACGAGTTTTGCCCCTGCGAGTACACCAGGCGTGGCACGCAGCGTGGGCGTTAGCCTCTCACCACGGAGGTGAGGAACTGTTTATGTGAGTTTTGAATGCCGAGGCTCCACTGTGCGTGGAAGGAGATGGTGCCTTCTGGCGAAAGGTCTATGGTGTAGGTGTCTTGCCAGCGCATGTCTGTGGAGAGTGCGCGGATGACGACGGTGTGGTCGTCTTGCCAGCGTGCGGTGGCGCGGTAGAAATGGGAGCGGTCGCTATTGAGGGTCAGGGAGTTGAGGAGACCGTCGGGATGGAGGAAAGAGGCGGCGAGTTGTTCCTGGTGGTGGTTGGGGTATCGGAACGTGAGTGCGCAACGTGTGGAGGAGGCATCAAAACTTGCGGTGAGTTCATTCGAATGGAAGAGGACATTGTGCACGGAGCGAGTGGAGGGCTTCCCTTGTGCACCGGCCGCGAGCCAGGCGTCGAAGCGGTCGGTCATGAGGGCGTCGGAGCGCGCGAGAAGTTCCGGAGAACATGGCGGGAGCGGGGCGTCTTGGAGTTGTTCGACAAACTTCCAGATGAGGTCGAGGAGATCTTGGAAGTTGTGGACCGTGGAGTTGAGGGCGATGGCGAGGTCGAGTTCCGGAATGACGATGGCGAGTTGGCCGAAGGCACCGTCGCCGCGGTATCCATGCTGGCTGCGCCAGAACTGGTATCCGTACCCGAGTTTCCAGTCAGCGCGTTCGTTTCGGGAGTTGTCGCTTTGTTTGCGGGTGGCCTCGGCGAGGTAGTCGGCGGGGATGAGTTGTTTCCCGTTCCAGGAGCCGTTTTGCAGGAGGCACTGGGCGAACTTTGCGATGTCAGCGGTGGAGAGGAGGAGTCCCCAGCCACCGCAGTTGATGTCCTCGGAAGAGTTTTCCCAGAGTCCTGGGAGGATGTCGAGGGGTTCAAAGAGGCGTGGCATGAGGTATTCGCGGACATTCTGGCCGGTGGTCTTGTGGACGACGGCCGCGAGCATATGGGTCCCAGCGGAGTTGTAGGCGAAGTGGGTGCCTGGCGCATATTGCAGTTGGGTGGCGAGGAAGCAGCGCACCCATTCGGTCGGGGCGGTCCGGAGTTGGGCCATGGCACAGTCGGCGTGTCCCGAGGTCATGGTGAGGAGGTCACGGAGCGTGAGGACGCGCATTTTCTCGTCGGTCACCGCGTCTTCGTATTCGGGAAAGTATTTGAGTAGGGTGTCGTTGATGTTGAGGTATCCCTCGGATTGTGCGATGCCGATGGCTGCGGAGGTGAAACTCTTGCTGAGAGAGTGCAGGATTCCCTTGGATTCAAGGTCAAAGGGTGCCCAGGAGGTACAGAGGAATACTTTCCCGTGGCGGAGTGCAATGACGCCGTGCAAGGAGGGCATGGCGTCAAGGTCCTTCTGGAACTGCAACAGTGCGCTGGTGGGGATTCCGAGTTCTTCGGGGGTGGTGGCGACTGGGAACCCTGCGAGTTCGTCTGGGAGAAGATGCTTGTTCATAGAGGCCTCTGGGGATTAGGTATGGAAGCGCTTTTCGAGTTCGGCAGGTGTGATGACGATCATGGTGGGATTGCCACCAGGGCTGGCGTAGGGCATATCTGTGGAGGCAAGTTGTTGGAGAAGGGCGACGAGTTGCTGGTCGGTGAGGGAGTCGTGTCGCGTGATGGCATGTCTGCAAGCGGTTTCTGCGAGGTGGAGCGTGCTTTGGCGCGTGGTGACGGAGGAGTGGCGGAGGTCGTCCAGGATGTCTCGGACAACCTGCCCGATATCGAGGTCGGGGAATCCGGCGGGGACAGCGGAGACGATGAATGTGTTTCCTCCGAATGGTTCGACCTGGAAGCCGAGTTGCAGGAAGCGTTCACGTTCATTGCGGAGGAATCGTGCGTCGTCCGGACCGAGGTTGAGCGTGGTGGGAATCAACAACGGCTGGCGTTCCTTCTCACGGGCGTTGAGATGCTTCAGGAGGCGTTCGAAAAGAATGCGTTCGTGGGCGAATCGCAGGTTTACGATGACGAGTCCGTTGGGACCTTCTGCCAGCGCATATCCATTTCCGAAACGACCGACGAGACGCAGTTCCTTCAAGCCCGCACGCACGCCTGACGGTGGAATCGGAACCGCTGGGCTCCCCGTGTTTGCCGGAACCTCCTTCGGTCTCGCTGGAGTTGCAGGCGGAAACGATGGCACGGGAGGCGGAAACGATGGCACGGGAGGCGTCGTCACCGTGCTGGGGGGAGGGGACGACGGAAATTCCTGGTGGACAGGGCGTGGCGGCAATTCGAGGGGAAGGGTTCCTTGGATGGCAGGCGGTGCCTGGACCGTGCGGTCGGGCTGTGGTTCTGGACGCACGGGAATGCTGGTCGCGTCCGCCCCGCCAGCCATCCCCCGCAAGGCACGCCGCAATGCCGCGCTGACCACCTCACCGACCTCGCGCGGCTCGCGAAAACGCACCTCCCGCTTCGTGGGGTGAACGTTCACATCCACCCGCTCAGGAGACAAATCCACGTACAGCGTGGCACCTGGATAGCGTCCCTTCATGATGAGGTTTTCGTAGGATTCGCGAATGGCAAAGAAAATCGTGTCTGCAGAGGCGGGACGCCCGTTGACGATGACGCGCTGCTCCCGTCGGCTCGAACGTGTGAACCCTGGCCTGGTGATGAACCCTCGTACGGTAATGCCGTTTTCCGTGTAATCGACCGGCAGCATGGCGGAGAAAGCCTCGCGCCCAAGAAGGGCGGCGACGCGCACACCGAGGTCTTTCGTTGCATTTGCGCGCAGAGCCTCGCGTCCGTTCAAGGTGAGCAGGACGGTGACATCTGGCCAGGCAAGTGCTTCCAGGCGCACCATTTCCTCGATGAAGCCATCCTCCGTGTCGGGACCTCGCAGGAACTTGCGGCGTGCTGGCAGGTTGGCGAACAACTGCCCGACGCGGATGTTGGTGCCGACGGCGCAGCCGCAATCGCGCACATCGCGAATGGTCCCGAAGTCCACGGAAACCTCGGTCCCGACCTGGTCTTCTTTGCGGCGCGTCTGCATGGTGAAGCGGCTGATGGAAGCAATGCTGGGGAGTGCCTCGCCTCGGAAGCCGAGCGTGGCGATGTGCCCCACATCTCCTTCGCCGCTGACTTTGCTGGTTGCGTGGGTTTCCAGGCAGAGCATGGCGTCGCTGCGGTCCATCCCGCATCCGTCGTCGATGATTTGAATGAGGCGGTGCCCGCCCTGTTCGATGTTCACGCGGATGAACGACGCGCCCGCGTCAATCGAATTCTCCATCAGTTCCTTGACGACGGAGGCAGGGCGTTCCACAACCTCGCCAGCCGCGATGCGGCTGACCAGTTCCGACGGCATGATGTGGATGTTTCCCATTCCGTTCCCTCTGGCTGCCTCGTGCTATTCGGCGAGTTGCTTGAGTGCCGCAAGGTATTTTTCGGTGGTTTTCTGCACGACGTCCAGCGGGAGTTCGGGGGCTGGCGGCTGGTGGTTGAAGTGGATGGAATCGAGCCAGTCGCGGACGAACTGCTTGTCCAGGCTGGGGGGATTTGCTCCGGGCTGGTAGGATTCTGCGGGCCAGAAGCGCGAGGAATCCGGGGTGAGGACTTCGTCCCCGAGGGTGAGGACGCCGTTTTCGTCCAGTCCGAACTCGAACTTGGTATCGGCGATGATGATGCCGCGTGTGAGGGCATAGTCTGCGGCGGTTTTGTAGAGGTCGATGGCGAAGTCGCGGACCTTGGTGGCGAGTTCGGCTCCGACGATGGTCTGCATCTGTTCGAAGTTGATGGCCTGGTCGTGTCCAGATTCTTCCTTGGTGGTGGGGGTGAAGATGGGTTCATCGAGTTTGTCAGCTTTCTGATATCCCGCACGGAGGGGGATGCCGCAGACGCTGGAACTCTTCTGGTATTCCGCCCAGCCAGAGCCGACCAGGTAGCCGCGCACGATGCATTCCACAGGGAGCATCTTGAGTTTGCGCACAATCATGGAGCGTCCCGCCAAATCCTGCTTGAAGGGCTGGAGCACAGCCGGATACTGTTCGACATCGGCGGTTACGAGGTGATTCGGGCGGTTTCCGAACAACTTGAACCAGAACAGCGAAAGTTGCGTGAGGACACGGCCTTTCTCGGGGACGCCGTTGGGCATGACGCAATCAAAGGCGCTGATTCGGTCGGTCGCCACGAAGAGGATGGAATCTCCCAGGTCATAGACGTCTCGGACCTTGCCGCTGGCGAGGAGCGGAAGTCCAGGAATGTCGGTTTTCAGCAGAGCATGGTTGGCATCGTAGAGCATTTTTGAGGGTCCTTCGGGGGGATTGGGTCCCCGCCATTTGAGATTTCTATTTGAGAGATTATTTTATTGTATGAAACTGTTTCGCGCATGCGAGACGTATTTTGTGTAGAAAGAATTAAAATAACCCCCTTTTTCGCAACTTCAAACGGGAAAGGGAAAGAAAAATCGGCGGGCGACCGCCACTGGAGCAGAACATGGCACAATCGAATGCAGGCAAGCCCGTCACCCCCGAGATGCTGGCGAACATTCCTCTTCTTATCAGCAAGTACTACACGACACCCTGCGCCGAATGCACGCCAGTTTCCTTCGGGACCTCGGGACACCGCGGCTCCTCCCTCAAGAACAGTTTCACGGAAGCGCACATTCTCGCCATCGTGCAGGCGGTTTGCGACGTGCGGCGCGACCTCGGCGTCACGGGACCGCTCTTCCTGGGAATGGACACCCACGCGCTCTCCACTCCTGCACATGAAACCGCCTTGGAAGTGCTCGCCGCCAACCAGATCAAAACCTTCATCGCAACGGCTCCTGGATTCACGCCGACCCCCACGGTCTCCCGTTCCATCATCCGGTACAACACGGGACGCGAGAAGGATTTGGCAGATGGTATCATCATCACGCCGTCCCACAACCCGCCCGAGGATGGCGGCATCAAGTACAACTGCACTCACGGCGGTCCTTCCGAGCAGCAAATCACCTCCCGCATCGCGGAACTGGCCAACCAGTACATGAAGGACGGCAACCGCAATGTCCGCCGTGTCCCCGTTGCCCAGGCACGCAACTCGGATTTCGTCTCCGAGTTCGATTTCCTCGGCGAATATGTCAAGGACCTTCAGGACATTATTGATTTCGAACCCATTCGCCGTGCCAACCTCCACCTTTGCGCGGACGCCCTCGGCGGCGCTGGACTCGCCTACTGGCCCACCATCGCTCGCGTCTACGGACTCGACCTCACGGTTCGCGACAATGTTCCAGACCCCACTTTCCGATTCATGTGCGTCGACCACGATGGACGCATCCGAATGGATTGTTCCAGCCCCTACGCGATGGCGGGACTCGTCGAACTCCAGAAGGATTTCGACCTTGCATTTGCCAATGATCCCGACTTCGATCGCCACGGCATCGTCTGCCCGGGTTACGGCCTGATGAATCCCAATCACTACCTGGCCGTTGCCATTGAGTATCTGTTCCAGAGCCGCCAGGGATGGAATGACTCGGTTGGGATTGGGAAGACGCTTGTCAGCAGTTTGATGATCGACCGCGTGGCGGCGAAATTGGGGCGGAAGTTGGTGGAAGTCCCCGTCGGCTTCAAGTGGTTTGTGGAAGGTTTGACCAACGGCACGCTCGGCTTTGGCGGTGAGGAATCCGCTGGTGCGTCTTTCCTCAAGAAGGATGGGACCGTCTGGAGTACCGACAAGGATGGCATCATTCTTGGGCTCCTCGCCGCAGAAATGACCGCCGTGACGGGAAAATCCCCCGCTGCGCGTTATGCCGAACTGGAGCGGGACTTTGGCAAAGCTTCCTATCGCCGCAACGATACTCCAGCCACGCCAGCCATGAAGGCGAAAATTGCCGCGCTTAACCCCGATACCATCCATCTTCAGGACCTCGCAGGCGACCCCATCGTCTCCGTGCTCACCAAGGCCCCGGGGAATGGCGCGGCCATCGGCGGCGTCAAAATCACCGCGAAGAACAGTTGGGTTGCCGTCCGTCCCTCTGGCACCGAGGACATCTGCAAGGTCTACGCGGAATCCCTGCTCGGCGACGAACACCTCAACCAGGTCCTCGCCGCAGGCACCGCACTCCTGTAACGACGGCGTGCCGCCGTTGGTATACAGATAGGGAACGGAGCGGGGGAACGGGGGGCTGCAGCCCCCCGTCCTTTGTTTTAAGGACCCGCCGGATTTTTTTCAAAAACCTGTTTGACAAGGCGTGGAATGCGTGTATTGTAATAGACGTGGTGCCCCGACAGGAACTCTGAACACCATTTCAAATGGGGTCTATATGACCTTACTTTACTCATAAATGCAGAGTAATTACGATCGGGGCACCACTTTTTTTATTGAGGTAATTGCAAAACTACCGCCCAATCGCCAAAACGTCGCAAGCAAGGACAAAGAGCGAAAGCGAAGTGTGGTGACCTCGCTGAGTTTGGGCGAGAAATCCATCACGCCGCGCTGGGAAGGCGGTTGGGATGAGAGTTTTGGTTTTGCAATTGCCTCTATTGTGACTTGCCGAGGTATTCGAGGGCGGCGACGACGGTGTTTCGGAGGCGCCGAGTGAGCAGTTCTCTGGTGTCGTCGTCGGGACAGGCGAGGTAGGCGTGGCGGAGCCGTTCGCAGACGATTTCGAGGTCAGGGGATGTTTGATTTTGTCCGCGAATCATTTTAAGAATGGCGCGGTAGTTGTTCAAACGGCATTTGGAGCAAGTACCGTTTTCCCATTTCAAGTAGGTAATGGGGTGCACGCCAAGCGTTGCAGCGGTTGTTCGGATGTTCCATCCAAGACGAATGCGCATGGAGCGCATTTCATTCCGTAGTTCCTCGTCAATGATCATCTGCTTGCATCTCCCTGTTTTTTTGCACTTAAGATAACCTGTCAAGTGCGAAAATGCAAGTCTAAAATGATAAAAACTATTTCATAGACCTATGGAAATCATTCAGGACGATGCTGGCTGCAAGGGTGAGGGAAGGTTGTCCGGGGAGGAGAGGTGCGAAGTTTGCTCGTCGGACAGTGGGGAGCCAGATGATTTGCTGGTTTGCAAGGAGGATGGGAATGGTGGAACGAAGGTGCTTGGGGAGTTTTGCGTTGGTGAAGAGGTCCTGGAGTTTGATTTCGTGCTCGGAACCGAAGGGACGCATGCGGTCTCCGTGCTGCCAAGTGCGGATTTCCAGGACAGGCGGCATTTCGGCAAGCGAAAAGCGTTCGACTGCGATGGCGTCGGATGGTGGTTCGCCTGCGGTCAGGAGGTAGTTTCCTGCACGGACACAAGGCTGTTCGCGCCAGTTCCAGGCAAAGGGGGCAAATGCGGGCGTTTCCGGGCAGTGGAGGCGCAGACCATCGGAGGAGATGGCGATGGCGGTGGAATCGTTCAGGGGGACTAGAGTCTCCTTTCCTGAGAACGATTGGATTTGCTGCTGAAGGCGTGCGAGAAAGGTCCCGCGTAGCGGAGTGTGATAGCCGTTTTGCTGGAGCCAGAGGTGTGCGGTACGCACGAAAAGGGCAGGGGGCAGAGAACGCCAGGCCGCAAGTTCACGGGGTGGCTGTGCGGGGGCGAGGGCGTCTAGGCAGGCCGCGTCGTCGGCAAGATGTTGCAAGGAGAGAAGGAGGGAGGAGTCCTGCCCGAAGATTTGGCGGTAGAGGGGAAGAAGGAGGTTTCGGACGGCATTGCGTCGAATGGAGTTGTCGTCGTTGGTGGAATCGTGTCGGAAGTCGGTGATGCCTTGAGAGGCAAGCCAGTCGATGAGTTCTTGCTTGCGGAAGGGGAGGAGGGGGCGGAAGAATGGGATTCCGTGCAGGATGCGTTTGAGGTGGAGAGGGGTGAGTCCAGAAGCATTGGAGCCTCGGGCGAGTCGTAGGAAGAGTTCCTCGATGGCGTCATCGGCGTGGTGTGCGAGGAGTACGGGGAGGGTGCCATTGGGGGAGAGGAGGACCCATTGTTCCAGGCGAAGGCGGCGTGCGGCTTCCTCGGTGGATTCGCCGGGATGACGGGAATGTGGAACGTCCAGGTGTACGGTCTGGAGTGGGATGGCTCGAGTTACGCAGAAGGTGCGGCACCAATCGGCGTCCGCGTCTGCATCGGTTCCTCGGAGGCCATGGTGGAAGTGCACTGCGGAGACGTCCGCGCCCGCCAGATGCAGAGCAAGCAGGAGTGCCGTGCTGTCGGCACCCCCGCTGAAGCCGCAAAGGAGCGTTCCGCGAAGGTCGTGTACTCGCAGGAATTGACGGAGACGTTCAGGAAGGTCAATCATCGTCGGGGATGCGGATGAGGCCGTTCTCGGTGACGAGCAGGAAGCGGTGGCCGTCCTTGGCGAGTTTTCTGGCGAGCGGCTCGCCGCCGACAAAGATTGCAGTGGAGAGAATGTCTGCCAACGTGGGGTTCTTGCAGATGGCGGTGGCGGATGGCAGGAAATCGCAGGGCATTCCCGTTCGCGGGTCCATGATGTGCCCGACTTTGCGCCCTTCGATGACGCGTGAACGTTCATAGTTGCCGCTGGTGGCGACGGTCACGCCGCGCACGGAGACGGTGGTGATGATTTTCTTCGCATTTTGGGGATCGCGGATGCCGACCTCGAAGGCTTCGCGTCCAGGAATGGGCTTTTCGGAGAGGCAGAGGTTGCCGCCGAAGTCCAGAAGATAACGATCGAAGTCGTGGGCTTGAACGATGGAAGAGGCGACTTTGCAGGCGTAGCCTTTTGCGATGCCGCCCAGGTCCAGGGCCATCCCCGGCCGTTGGAAGGAGACGGTGCGGTTTTCCTCGTTCAGGACGACCTTGTCAAAACCTACTTTGGAGAGAGCCTCCTGGATTTCCTGCTCCGTGGGGAGGGTATCTCGTTTGTTGTGGTATCCCCAGAGTTTCATGAGGGGGCCGATGGTGGGATCGAAGGCACCGTCGGTGATGTGCCATCCTTCCCGGGCGTCGAGAATGCATTCCCAAAGCGTGTTGCAACAACTATACGGCTTTTTGTGGGCAGACGCATTGAGGAGGGACAGCTCGCTTTCTGGGTCATACAGGTTGAAATACGCGTGAAGTTCCTGAATGGCACCGAGGATATCCTTCTGCATAGCGTCGAACTCTCGCTTGGAACCGCCCCACACCGTGACCTTGCATTCCGTATGGAAGGCCGCAAAGACAAACTCACGGCAAACCGCCTTGCTCAGCCGATAATGCAACAACAGACCGACCACCAGCACGAGAATGGTCGGCACGATCCAGCGGAAATGACCTGATTTTTTCTTCATAATCAACTTTTTTCCAAGGGATGTATTGCAGAAATGAACTTTCTCCATTAAATTTACATCATGAAAATCCAATAATCCAATGGCTTTTGAAAAAAACAATGAATTACGATTTTGAAGATAAAGGTGCCCGTGCTGGGCAATTGAAGCAGATTCGCCGTGTCGTCGTCAAATTGGGGACGCGGTTGTTGCTGGATGTGGAGGGCAGCACGATGGAGGAGCGCATTGCGCTGCTCGTCGGCGAGATTGCGCGTCTGCGGGAATCGGGTCTGGAGGTCATTGTGGTGACTTCTGGCGCCATTGGAACGGCGTTGCGTTTGCGCGACGAAAAGAAGCGTCCCAAGCAGATGGCGCATTTGCAGGCGTATGCCGCCCTGGGGCAATCCCACCTGATGACCGCGTATGAGGAGGCATGCCAGGCCTTGGGGTTCCATTCGGGGCAACTCCTGCTCACCGCGGCGGATTTGCACGACCGCGAGCGCCATGTCAAAGTCGCCCAGTGCGTCGAGGCACTTTTGGAACTCGGCGTGCTCCCTGTCATCAATGAAAACGATTCCGTCTCTGTGGACGAAATCAAGGTCGGGGACAATGACACGCTCGCGGCCCTCGTCGCCAGCATGTCCCGTGCGGACCTCACCATTCTTCTGACCACGATTGACGGACTCCGCGAGCGCGACTCCGCTACGGGACGCCTGGGACGCCGCATTTCCGTCGTCCACGAACTTTCCGAGGTCCTGGCGATGGCGGGCGGAACGGACGGGAACCGTTTTTCCGTCGGCGGGATGGTCACGAAACTCCGTGCGGCAGCGATGACCACCATGGCGGGCGACCCGCTCTGGATTGCCGATGGCACCGATTTTTCGGTATTGCGGCAGATTTTTGCGGGCGAGGATGTCGGCACCATTTTCCTGCCTGAGCGCAAGGGAAAATTGCACGCCAAACAGCGGTTTCTGGCGTTTTTCTCGGACCCGGAGGGGGAATTGGTCGTGGACGCCGGTGCGGAGAATGCCTTGCGCTTGCGCGGAACGAGCCTGCTTCCGTCGGGGATACTGGGATTGCGCGGAACCTTTGCCGCTGGTGCGACCGTTCGCATTGTGAATACGAAGCGCGAAGAATTGGCGCGGGGAACCGTCCAGTTCAATCACGCCGATTTGTCCAAAATCTGCGGTGCCGGCAGCACCGAACTCGCAGGCCTTCTGGGCTATCAACCCGCCGTCACGGAGGCCGTCCACCGAAACTCCCTGGTCTTGACCTGCAATTTCTAATGGTTCACCTAAATACAATCGAAATCTATGGAATGCCTCCCCCAAGGCACTAGAACTTCTAGAGCATCTAGAGAATCTAGAGCTTCTAGAGCATCTAGAGAATCTAGAGAATCTAGAGAAACTTTCTTTTTTTTGAAGAGTGAATTGGACAATTGGGGCAAAATAGGCTACATTATCAAAAATGTAGTATCAAGTTTCGATTGACCGAAAACAAGCAAACAAATCAAAGGAGTACCGATGTCAGGTCATAATAAATGGTCTTCGATTAAGCACAAGAAAGGCGCGGCGGATGCAAAGCGTGGCAAGGCATTTTCGCGCGTTTCGAAGGAAATCATCATTGCTGCCAAGGAAGGCGGCGGGGATCCGGCATTGAACGCGCGTCTGCGTTCGGCCATTGCGTCCGCGAAGGCGGTCAACATGCCGAATGACAACATCGAGCGCGCCATCAAGAAGGGTCTCGGTGGTGGGGATGGTGTCCAGATGGACGTCTTGACCTATGAAGGTTATGCGGCTGGTGGCGTTGCCGTCATCATCACTTGCCTTTCGGACAACCGCAACCGCGCAGCTGCGGACGTGCGTTCCATCTTCAACCGCTATAACTGCAATATGGCGGGTTCTGGCGCAGTTGCCTACAAGTTCCACAAGAAGGCCCGTTTCGTCATCGAAGGCGAGAATGCCAACGAGGAGAAGTTGTTCGACCTGCTGCTGGAAGGCGGCGCGGATGTCGAGGATATCTCGGTGGATGACGGCGTCGCCGAAGTGTTGGCGGAGCCGGGCGCGTTTGCCTCCATCCTGAAGATTTTTGAAGACAACGGCATCACTACCACGGAATCCGGCATCTCTCTGATTCCCGAGAATACGACGCTCATTACGGATGTCAATGTCGCCAAGCAGGTCCAGAAGTTCGTGGATGTGCTGGAAGACTATGATGACGCTCAGGAAGTCGTGACCGATATGGAATTGAGCGACGAGGTCGCCGAGCAACTCGCCAACGAGGAAGAAGAGTAGTTCTTGCTCTGACGAGAGGTCCCTTGGAGGGTCTGCTGTTCGCCAGCAGACCCTTTTTTTACGGAATCCCTAACCATGCTTGCTTTTCATAACACGGAAGAGGCAATTGCAAAACTACCGACCAACCGCCAAAACGCCGCAAGCGAGGGCGAAGAGCGAAGCCCCGGTGTGGTGACCACACC
>JAFRLI010000181.1 GCA_017431255.1 Victivallales bacterium | reverse complement strand
GGACTCACCACCAGCACCTTTTTCGTCAACAACAGCGGGACCACCGATACCTGGGTCGGCGACAGCGGCGCGAATCTGCAGATCAACGGCGGTTTCGTATCCGGCGTGATGATGGATCCCGTCCTGCAGACCTTCGACTATTATTCCGCCACCCATGATTATTTCTGGCTCTATTCTTCCAGCCTCGTGGATGCCTATTACTCGTCGCACGGCAGTTACCCCTCGGGTGCGGCGTGGTCTTCTTCCGTCCTCAATTCCGCAGTGTCCGGAGGCTACCGCCAGTACATGAGCGCTATGTATAATTCCGGCGCCGTCTATACGAACCTCGGAAACGACACGGCCTATGAACGCAGATACGTCGGCGGCACCGTCGGCGTGAATGGCGGATCGCTCATGAACGTCAGCGGATTCTCCCTCCTCAGCGTTGCGGCGGATGTGGATGTGTCGGTCTCGAACCATGTCAGTAGCTGGTCGGCGCACCAGTGGACGGACGGCAACGTCTCCAAGGCGGTCGGTGCTCCGAGCGCGACGCTGGATGTGGCGGGCGGGGCCCATGTATATAATGTAAAAATTGAAGGCGGCCGGGTCATCATGACCGGGGCGAATGAAGTCAACGCCCGCTGGCACGGCAGGGAAAACAAGCAGAGCAACTACAACCTGGTGGAAGACCTGGATCTGCGGATCGGCGATGTGCTGGGGCTCGGCAGCGCCTACCCGGCGGTCATTGAGTTCCACGGCGGCGGCAGCGGCGGCTACAGCCAGTATATCTCCTCCGGCGGCACCAGCGGTTATGTGGATTACAGTTGGGACGCGATCGACCCGGGCGAGATCCACTCGGTCACCGCCAGCAAAGGCCTGGTCGTTTCCGCCAACTATAATAAACAGGACTTCACCTACATCGGCAACGGCGCTGTCACCATCAACGGCCTCGGCACCGTCGTGCTGAAGGACAACCACTCGCGCTACACGTCCGATTCCTACTACGGCAAGGGACCGTATCTTGGCTCGGCCTTCAACGAGTATTACTTCGGCGTGGTCAAGGGCGTGTACAACGAGGAAGACGGCGTGCTGGAAAAACGCACCATCCTCGACGGGAACAACGGCGGCTTCGACTGGACGGGCTTCCTGACGGTCGGCAGTGGCGGCATCGTGCAGAACATCGGCTCCGCCGCTCCCCTGAAGACTGGCAACGACATCGTCAACAGTGACACATGGACGCCGGAGTATGACCGCGACGCATGCAAAGTCTTGACCGTGGTGGCGGGCGGTTTGGCGGACAACGTGACGGTGAAAGGCGCGGTCAGCAACTACGAACACAATGAATCGCAATATACCGAAAACCGCGCGAGTCTGCTGGTCTCCTCCGGCGGTACGGCAACGAATGTGACGGTTCTGGAAGGCGGCATCGCCATGGCGAAGGGTGGCACCATCGACAAGGTGTTCGTCGGCAACAGCGGCATCCTGTATCTCTCTGGCTGGGCGGGTGCACATCAGATGGCGGTTGACAGCTACGGCAGCCAGCTCGCCGGGCCGCAGTATCTGGACACTACGGTGCTGAACGGTGTCCGTCTAGATTCGGGCGGACAACTGACCAATACGCTGGACTGGGGCTTTCGGAGCGGCGGCCATGCGCCGAGCGTCATCGCCAACGCGGGCGGCGGCATCCTGAACGGCGTCACCGCCAACGGCGTGGCCTACGTGAGCGGGCTCGACTATGCGGGCAACATCACCATGACGAGCGGACAACAGGCCATCGACGTGACCGTCCGCGGCTTCAGGACGATCACTTCGCGCGACGCCGAGGGCAATCCGACCTCCTACAACACGACCATTGCCAGTCTGAACGTGAGTTCCGGCGGCATCGTGAAAGGCGCGACCGTCGGCGACGAAGGCGCGATCTATGTGAGCAACGGCGCGGACGTGAGCGGTCTTACCGCCTCCGGCGGACGGCTGATCTTCGCCAATAGTTCCGGCTGGAGCGACTACTTCTCCGGCAGCGCTACGGTGGCAGGGATTTCCGTCCTGGACGGCGGGAGCCTGCAGGTCAACAGTAAGTTCGCCCTGACCGCCACAAACATGCAGATTGGACAGGACGCCGGTCTGGAAGTCGTCATCGTGAAGGATGCGGACGAAAACCACGCGAAGACGGAACTCAGCGGCACCTGGACCGCCAGTTGGGGCAACGGCACGTTCCAGACGAACGACGGTGTGCTGACTGGCTTCGGCGGCCAGTTCGGCCATGAATACCGCGATCTCTTCTATTCCAGCTCTTACGTTTCCGCGCGTCTCTCCATGACCATCATCAATGGCGGCGTGCTCTCAGGCGCGGACCTCCGTGGTTATGGCGGTGTCCAGGTGACCAGCGGCGGCAAAATCCTCGACACAAAACTCCAGGGCATTACAGCGAATATCGGCGCGAGCGGTTACGGTTCCGGGCTTTTGGCCGTCACCGAAAGCACCGGCTCAGCCTACGATACGAACATCTTCGTTTACGGTAGCGGCGCGGTCATCGACAACACCGTCCTCAGCGGCGGGTTCCTTAGCGTGGAAAACCGCGGTGTCGCCAACAGTGTCACTATGTTCGCCCCCGAAGGCTACAACGGACCGTTTGGCAACCAGACCGAAGTCGGACCCGCCGAATTGGAAATCTATGCAGGCGGAACGGCGAACAACGTGGTCGCCAGCGCGGGTCTCATCACTATGATCGAAGGCTCCAAGGACCCCGGAACGCCCTCTCCGACTCTCCGCAACGCAGACGTCCATTCGGCCGCGACGCTTCTCGTCAACTGCGACGGCGCGGTGCTGGATGGCACGCTGAATCTGGGCGGTCTCGTCACGACCACCGCCACGCGCTATGAATACGTCGAAGTGCAGGTGATGGATCCCAGTACGGGGAGCTCCTACACGGATTGGCAGCGTATCAAATTGAACAATGCGGTCGCAAACGCAGCGACGCTGACGGTCAATTTCGATTTGACGGAGCGCAAGGGCGACGAGGAGACCATAATGATCGACAACCTTGCCAATCTCCTGGGCGCGACGCTGGGCACCATCACCATCGCTGGTGACCAGGCCAGTGGCAACTACATTCTGGCGCAGGGGGCTGAGGGATTCACGGGAAGCCTCACCGTCAAACGGGAAGGTGACCAGGACCACACCATCCGCGTCGGTGACATGCTGCAAGTCCAGGAAACGGTCTATAAGCTCTCCAACACCACTGATGCGGGACTCGTCTTCTCCATTATGAGCACCGACGCGGCGGTCACGGATATTCTTGCCACCGTCGACGGGCAGCCCTTACAGAAGGGGCAGTGGATCAACAAGCCCGTCAACCTCAAGGTCGAGGTCAACCAATACTCCAAGTCCATCTGGTATCGTGTCCGCAAGGTTCTCGCAAATACTCGTGGCACCTACGACGAATGGCTCGAACTCGACAATGAGGCGGGAATCGACATCGCAGAATACTGCGAAGTGGATTTCAAGGCGATTTCCGAGAAAGGAGGTGAATCCAGGGTTGTCACATATACGGTCAACTACGATAACACTCCGACCGAGGTCAAGGACATTCAGTTCGTCAAGCCCAGGGCCTGGCTTGACACAGGCGAGGAATCCGTGGTGACGGTCACGCTTGAAGATGATTTGGACGACGCCCCCACGCTCGAACTCCAAAGGGACGATGCATGGCAAGTCATTGACCGCAATCCAGAAGGACACTATGCTTTCACCGTGACGGACAATGGGGAATACGTGCTGCGCGTCACCGACCACGCAGGCAATCTCACCTCCACCTCGGTTTCCGTTGATTTCTACAACATTCCCGCAGTCACAGAAGCGTCCGCAGAAGGTCTCTCCTGGAGTGGCCACGAGAATGAAGATATCATCGTCGCCGTCTCGAACGAAAACGGCGACACGCTAAAACTTCTCCTCCCCGCGACTGACAATGCCGTCCATTTCTACAACCTGCCCGAAGGCAATTACGACATCCAGGTCGCCTACGCCACAAAAGAAGAAACAAACGTGCACAAGGCAACCATCACGCAGCCTCTTGCACCTTCCGTTCCCCAGGTCCTGGAAGCCGTGGACGACAACGTGACGGATGTCTTCTTCGCGCAGAGCGTCGGCGTGTGGAGTCTTTTCTACCATGCACGGCATAGTGGTATCAAAGACGGCTGGGAGGGAACTGGACAGACCGTCGAGATCGCAGGCAAGAACCGCATAGCGGATGTCTTCATCGGTGGCAACCAGGACAGCAGTATCCTATTGCTCACGGATGATGAAAATGGCGACGTCCTCTGCATCGACGACCTCTTCACCGACCTCCCGGATGTCCTCGAAGAACAGCAGGCGCGTCTTGCAAAGATTCAAGGGATATGCGCAGGTGCGGGCGATGACCTGGTTGACCTCACCAGCCAGAGATTCGCCTACCTCGGGCAAGGCATTGTCGTCCAGGGTGGACTCGGCAACGACGTCCTCTGGGCAAATGCCGGCGACAATGCCCTCTTCGGCGATGCTGGCGACGACCACATCATCGGGGCCTCCGGCAACGACCTCATCGTCGGCGGTGCCGGCAACGATGCACTTCACGGCGGCGGTGGCAACGACTTGTTTGCCTTCGGAGGAAACTGGGGCAATGACATCGTCGAGCAACTGGACGGAACGTCCTCTACTCTCTGGTTCGGCGATGTGGACCGCGCCGCTTTCACGCTCACGGAAACGGACGGCAACGCGGTTCTCTCCTGCGCTTCTGGCAGCGTCACACTCAAGGGTGTCCATTCGGCGGACCTTGCCGATGGTTTTGCCGCTGGCAATGATGTCTTCTTCGGCGGTCTCCTCTCCTTCAAGTTTGGCGACGATGGCACTCCTCTCTATGAAAACCTTCTAGCCAATGCCGCATTCCAGGAGTTCAGCCATGATTCCATTTTCGAAAACAAGGACACAGGCATTCTTTCAACAACATAAGGGAACAACAACCATGCGTAAAAGTCTACTTCTTCTCTGCCTAGTGGCTTGCCTGTCGGCATTTGCAGCCGTGGAACCCGTACAACCGCAGACGCTGTCCCTGCAACGTGGATGGAATCTCGTGACGTTGGAAGGTCCAATCATCGTGGAATCGGTCCAACCTCTTCTCAAATTGAAGCCATTCCGCCTGGACACGGCGAGCCAGACCCTCGTGCGCTGTACGAGTACCGCCGACCTTCAGCCAGGCGTTGGCCTATGGGTCTTCTCCCCGAAGGTGCAAACCATCGTCCTCGTCCTGGACGTCACACAGAGCCACTGGCCCACTCCCTCCCTCATGCCAGGCTGGAACCTCATTGGATTCCTCGATACTTCCTGGATTAGCGAAGCTTCGCAAGTCTTCCAATGGAACAATGGTTCCTTTGCAGAGATTGCCAAAAACAAACTGGTCATTGGAACCACCTACAGCGTCAAAAAATAGGATTCCCATCATGAAACTCAAAGGTGATGCGATCATCATGGACGCCCGCAAGCATGCGGTCATTCGGGAAATTGATTTTCCAGATGTGGACGATGAGACGATTGTGGTAAAGACCACGCGGAGCGGTGTTTCGTTTGGGACGGACATGTCTCTGTACGAGGAGCAGGCGTTTCCCTCATCGAACCTGAGTTATCCCCTGGTGCCGAGTTACGAGGAAGTTGGCGAGGTAATTTATGTGGGGCCGAAGGCACCGTGGCAAAACGGGGAACGCCCGTTCCGCATTGGCGACCGTGTTATGGCGAATGAGGTGCGGCACTATCCTGGACTATGCGCCGCCTGGGGTGGAAGCGCGGCCTACGCCGTCAAGAATCCTTATACGGCACCGGCACCGATGGACGAGGTCGTGGCGATTCCAGACAATGTCAGTTACGAAGAAGCAGTGGTGGCGTATTTGGGCAGCGTGGCACTCAAGGGTGTGAAGATGGTCGGTGTGAACCGTGGCGAGATTGTGATGGTGGTCGGTTGCGGTTGCGTCGGACTCTCTGCCATGCAATTGGCGCGCATCTATGGTGCCGAACGAATCATTGCCGCAGACATCCACGCCAATCGCCTCGCTCACGCTGAAAAGTTCGCCGATGTGCTCATTGACCTCTCCAAGACCACCAACCCGCGCGAAGCCATCCTGCACGCCTGCGACGGTCAGGCCGCAGATGTCGCCATCGAATGCAGCGGCAATCCCGACGCCGTCAGCCCGCTGGCGGACTATGTGCGCGGGTGCGGACGCGTGCACCTGCAAGGACAATACCGCGCTCCCATCACCATCACGGAATACCAGCGCTGGAACTGCAGCGACCTGCACATCACCTGTTCCATCGCCACCAGCAAGGGTTGCAAAGGGGAAGTCCTTCGCCACATCTCCGAAGGGAAGTTCGACGCAAAACTTTGGGACGCCGTCGTGGACTACCACCAGGCTCCCGAAATCTATGCCAAAATCGAGGCCGACCGGTACAAGTACCTCAAGTTCATCTTCAACTGGGAAGTCTAAGCATGTACGAGTTCAGTTCCTCCCCATGGGGATTCCGCTTCCTGGAGACTGCCGACTACTGCCACGCCCTCAAATCCCTGGGAATGACATGCCTCTGCTTTATGCTTGGTCCCCAAGACGGCTTTCCGCAGGCAATCAAAGGCGGCTCTCTTAACGCCCTCGCCTACCGCGAACTCTTTGCGCGGGAAGGGGTCTCCGCCCTGGAAGTCGCCATGCTCCTCGATGGCACCGATGACGATGTCCTCACCATCGCGCGTCTTGGGGCAACCTATTTGCGCATCTGCGAGGTCTGGGAACATACACCTGAAGAACTCCAGCGCGTCTCCCAACGTCTGCGCCACCTCGGACAACAAGCCGCCGAACACGGCCTGACCGTCATCGTCGAAAACCACGGCGGTCTCATGGCAACCTCCGAGGACTGCATTCGCCTGCTGGAAGCCGTCGGCCTGTCCAATGTCACGCTCAACTACGACGCAGCGAACTTCCTGCACTACGGCGGGGAAGACCCGCTGGACGCGCTCAAGGCCGTGCGCGATTTCGTTGGATTCACCCACTTGAAGAACGTCAGCGAAGCGGGCTTTCACAAAGGCGTGTTCTGCCGCGTGCGGGATGGTGTCATCGACTACGCGCCCATCCTTGCCGAACTGCGCTCCTTCTACCAGGGTTGTCTCTGCCTGGAATACGAAAAACCCGAAGACGCACTTCAGGGCACGTCCGACGACCTCGCCTCCCTACAGGCACTCCTGACCCCATAACGTTCTGGCAATACCAAAGCACGAAATCGCCAACGGAGCACCGTCGGTTTTGCAGGACGTTCCTTGTTTTTGCCACTGACTCACTTGCATTTCGCCTTCACAAAGGGTATACTATTACCCAAATCATCCCCCTTAATCCACACAGTTTTCCCTATGTTGTTCGCCAACCTTCGCTACTACTGGACCCTCTGGAATTGGAAACGCCGTGCCCATAACCGCCAGCGACCGCACATCAAAATCGGGAACCTGACCGATTTCTTCCATCAACTCAACGAGGCCGATGTAAAATATATCGTCCTACGCTGGTTTGACTGCCTCCCGCTCACGCGCGAGGACGAAAAGAAATACGCTGCCCAAGGGGGCGATGTCGACCTTATTGCGGACGCCAGCGACCTTCTAACCCTCTGCCGTGCCGTCTCTTCCCATCCTGGGAAAATCAAACTCGACCTCCACTCCAACCGCCTCGTCCTCGGCACGGACATCAAGCGCTTCACCTACTATCCTCCCGTCCTTTGCAAGGAACTCCTTGACACGCGCATTCTCTCCCCGGACGGCTACTACCGTCCAGACGACAAGCGTTACCTCTACTCCCTGATGTATCACCTGCTCTACCACAAGGGACTCTCCTCTGGCCTCCCCACCGGCTTCGACGACCTTCCGCAACAACCGAAGGAGAGCAGTCGCCACGATCCCGAAGCCGCGCTGCGACAACTCGCCGCCGCAGTCGGGGAACCTCTCCCCGAACCTTTCAATATGTTCCAACTACACCTCTGGCTCAAGGAACGCAAATGGAACATGCCCGTGGATTTGCTCCTGCGCTGGCCCAATCCCCATCCCCTTCTGCGACATCTCTATCACTACGAATCCCAGAAACTCCGCCAGGACCTCGGCGACAAGCAAAACCTCTGCGTCTATCTCATTCGGGAAGACGCCGTCCAGGCAAATGCTACGGATAAAATCATCGACGAACTGCGCACGCGCTACCGCATCCTCGATACCGTCACCTTCACCCCCGAGCAGCAGGACCGCGTCATTCGACGAACCCGCGGCGGTAACTGGACCAAACGAAAGCAACTCCGCCTCTTCCTCCCGGAAGTCGCAGTCGTCTGTCAGGCACTCGTCCCTTTCACGCCTGTCGACGACGAGGCGGTCAAGCAAGCAGGACCGAAACGGGTCAATCCCGACATTCAGTTCAAGCATGCCTTGCGCAAAAAACTCAGCGAACAATTCCCGGACGCCGATGAGTTCGTCCACGGAAGCGACAACGACATCGAGAGCATGGAGTACATCCACGCCATCTACGGCGATGACGGCTGGCGCGAAAAATGGGCGACCTTCTTTCCTGAATCATGAAAGACGATTCTCTGGAAAATCTGACCGTTCGCCTGGAGCGCAACGGGTTCCGCCTGGCGTTGTCGCCAGAGTTCAAGGCTGTCGAGAATCTGCTTGCGCTCCTAACGGGGCGTGCGCTGCCAGAACGGTATTTTCGCCAGGGGCGCCGTCGCAATGTAATGTTGTCTGGGCAGGCGGTGATTAAGTTCTACGATTTCCACAATCTCTCGGACCTGTTGCATTCGGGACGATATGCGCCCCGGGAGGTGGAATGCTACCATGATTATGTCAAGGCATTTGGGGAACTGGAAGGGGTTCGTCTGCCGCGCCTGTTCGGCTATTTTGAGAAGCGGCTGTTCGGACCGTTCTACCGTTCCAATGGGCTGCTTTCCGAATATATGCCAGACACCCATGAACTGACGCTAGCAGAACTGACCCGGACCGTCCCTCTTTTCGCACACCTCTACCGTCAGTGCATCTACCATCCCGACATGCAGTTCAAGAATGTCCTCTTCCATCCCACCAGCAACACTCTGGTTCCCATCGACTACATGGGCTGCAACATTCTCCCGCAACCCAATTGGGAAGCACTTCTCATCATCCTCGCGCGTTTTCTCCGCACGGGGAAAGTTCCCGAAGACCAAGCCCGCGCCTTCCTCAACGACGTCCTCGCCGCCCTTCCCGAACTCCACCTCTCCCCTGACCGCGCCTGGAACTGCATCCAAAAACTCCACCATATCACCATCACCACACACCAATACCGACATCCCATCTTCCTCCCCGAAGAACTGCGGAAAGAAGTGCTACGAGGGCACGACTATTAGGGGGGGCACGGCACGACTCTTAGGGGCACGGCACGACTCTTAGGATAATGCTTTGCAGGTCGGTGATTTTAAGGAAAACCATGTCCCCAGATGTCACAGTTGTCATTCCCTGTTACAAAGTCGGGAAATACCTTTCGCAGACGCTAGAGAGCGTTCTGGCGCAGAGTCATTCTGCGCTGCAAATCATTGCGGTGGATGACTGTTCGCCCGATGAGACGGGGGATGTCATCCGCATGTATTCGCAACAGGATTCACGGCTGCAGGGGATATTCCAGCCAGAGAATGCCGGGGTTTCGATGGCCCGCAATGCGGGAATCGAAGCCGCACAAGCACCCTGGATTGCCTTTGTCGATGGCGACGACTGGCTTCCGCCAAATGCCATCGAACGCCTGTTGCAACTTCAAGAGCGCACCGGTGCAAATCTAACCTGTGCCAATGCAAGGAGATACGACAACGCCGGGACGCCAGGAGGCGTCCACTTTCACCGTCAGAACGGTCTTCACGAACTGGACCTCACGGAGGAACTGACTGAGTTCTGGCCACACCAGGAGGTTTTCTGCACCTGCTGGGCAAAGTTGTTTTCCACCCAAACGCTACGAGAACATTCCCTGCGTTTCCGCGCGGAACTGCGACACGCGCAGGACACCCTCTTCACCCTTACCTATGCCCTTCAGACAAAACCACATATCGCCATCGACTACGGTACCGAAGTCTACTGCTACCGACAAAATCCAGACTCCTGCGTCCACGCGATCCCAGTCGAGAAACGGTTGAAAAACCTCGAAATCCTGGTGGCCGCCTTGGATGAATTGGCCATCGCCACCAAGCATCCACGACGGCTTGCCGCACCCAAGGCGGCAGAATACCTGTGGGCCATCAAGAAGTTCCCTTCCAGTGCGGCAGAACAAAAACAGTATGTCCATGCTCTGCAAGCAAGTCCGTTGTTTCAGGAGCACATCCAGCCAGTGCTCACGCAATACGGGAAATGGAAGCACCGTCTGCTACTGCGTTTCCTCAACGCCGGTTGCGACGGTGCCATCCGCTGGTGGTAGAGAGAATTGCAAAACTACCGCCCAACCGCCAAAGCAGCGCGGTTTGGAGGAGAGTTTTGCAATTCCATAGATACCTCGAACGACGTTATTTACGTTCGATGAGATAAAGCATCACCCCGCCCTTGAAGGCGTTGGTATTGGCGGTAAACTGGAGGGTTCCGTTTTGGAACTTGGAGGAAACGGTGCCGTAGGAAGTTCCGTCCAGTTTGAGTGCCTGGACGATGGGCGAGGAAGAGCCTTCGAGTTGGAGTGCGACGTCAAGTTTAGCGATTCGGATGAGGTGCGGGAGGCGGCCGAACTTTTCCATGAGACTGTAGTCGCTGGTCAGGAACTTCGCATTGGTGTTGGAATTGTCCGTCAAATGGAATGCGAGGAGTTTGCGTGAAGAAGCGATGGGGGCGCCGTCCAGCGAGACGATGGTGAGGGATTGGGGAGTGTTGGCTTTGGCAACGGAGAGGCGTCCTGCCTTGAGGGCACCTGCCGTGAGGAATGCACATTCTGCACGCGGGGCGGCTACTGTGAAGGTATTCGCCTTGGAATCCATCACGATTTCCCCCGTGATACTCCGTGCAATGCCCGTCTTTTTCAGTTCCAGCCGCAACGCTTCCAGTTGTGCATTGGCCAGTGGTTTCTGCGCCTTCGCCTGTTCCATATCCAAGTCCGTTGCCGCGCATTTCTTGGAGCCGACGACGGTTCCAATGCGAGCGAGCAGTCCCAGGTTGATGAAGTCTTCGGGATACTCGACGGGAGAATCCGTCTTCCAGAAATCCTTAGGGACGCGGTAGGCGAAGGTCTGCGGTGCGGTGGAGACGTCCTTGCGACGCAGAAGGAACATAGTGATGCGATCGGTCAACTGGGAGAGGGGGTCGGTTGTTGCGTCAAACGTGCCAGAAGGACCGTCCTTGAAGAGAAAGACATCGCTGTGGGAGAATGCAAACTGGTGGAGAGCGTCCCAGTCCTGCAGGGCGGCATAAGCACCAATGACGGGACCGCCTTCGGAACGGAAACGGTTGTTGAAGCAGAACTTATATTCTGTGATGGAGAACGGTTTTCCGTAAAGTCTGGCAGGGAGAAGTTTGTTGGGGACTTCCCAGCCAAGGTGGGAGATGGAGGATTCCTGGCGATATTTCTGCGGGGGACGCCAGGGGATGATGGGGAAGGAAGGATGGTCCTGGTATTTGTGGTCATCGACGATGTCCATCTTGTCGCGAGAGAGCGCAAGCGGGACGTGGTTCGCCATATTGAGGTCGGTGTAAAGTCCGCGGTATCCCAGATCCTTCTTGAGGTAGGTTGCCAGTTCCTGGATGGCGTCGTCTTGCAGAGACCAGAGGAACTCAAAGAAACGGCGGTTGGAGATGTAGTCTAATGCACCCACTTTTTCCGTGGGGTATTTTTGCGCCATCCATTCAGAGAACTTTTTGACATAGATGGCCCGGACTTTTGGATCGCGCTGCCACCAGGCGTAGAGATTGTCTTCATTGACCAGGGAGATAGAATAGAGCGCGGGGTCTTCGAGCCAGGTCATGTTGGTGTAGGGATTCTTGTGTCCCAGCCAGTTGCGGGCGAACGCCTTCCAGTTGTCGCGAACGGTCTGGGAGATGGGATAGAGTCCCTTGAAAACGGGCTGGCCACCGCCCTCGGGAACCTCGGGGATGTTGTCGTCTGGAGAGAGGGAACGAGAGACATAGACATCGGTGAGGATGTAGATGCCGCGTTTCTTGAGTGCATAAAAGAGGTATTCAAGACGGTCGAGGTTCACGGGGTCTATCACGGAGCCCTTTGCTTTTTTGACCATGGGACCATCCTGATGGTGGAATCGAACGGCGTTGTAACCGATTCGTTCCAAACGTTCTGCAAGTTGTTCTGCCTGTTCATGGGAGAGATAGTTTGCCTTGAAACAAAGATTGGTTCCGATGAAGCGGACGGGCTTGCCAGGCTGTTTTTCGAAGAAGAAATGGCCGTCCTCGCCGACTTTCAGCCAGCCATGCTTGCCGGCAGGAGCGTCCAGCATGCCAGAGAAGTCGAGCGGGGAATCTTTCTGGATGGCTTGCGGAGCGTCGAGTTCAGCCCATTCTTTTCCAGGGACGTAATAGAATGCCTTTGAAATGGCAGAGAGATTCTGGTCATCGGGAGAGAGGGTGGCTGCGACAACCATCCACTGGGTTTCGGGATCGTCCAGTTCGAATTGGAGCGTGGAGATGGGCTTGTTTTCCAATTTGAACTTAGAATAGAAGAGACCGATGCTACCATGGGAGTTCTGAGATTCCCAAATGGGGATGGCATTGGAATGAACCATCGGTCCCCACCAGTTGGCAATGTCTTGGTTGCTTTCCAAAGGAATGGATTGCGTGGAGCCGTCCTGGTATGCGACGTGGATTTGGCAGTGGCGTCCCGTGGGCTTGTGCCAGCCATTGGCGTGAAGCAGATAGAGGTATTCTCCAGATTGTTTCACGGGAATGACGGGTGATTTTGTCGCCTTCCAAGTGCGCCCAAGCACAATGCAGGAACGTCCCTGGTTCTTGTTCGGGTCAAGGGGATGGAACTGGATGCCGCCGGCACGAAGCACGACAGGCTGGAAACTACGAAGGTCATTGTTGGGTCCCTGGTCCGTCCAGCCGCCTTTACCATCCTCGGCAACCTCATCTGCATAGCCGGCATTGGCAACGCCTGCCAAGTCCACGGGGAAACTACGCTTGAACTGCAAAGCAAAGTTCAGTTTGAGTTCGGCATCCGTCAAATCTCCTGCCGAAGGACGGAAATGGAAACGGCACGAAATGTCGTTGTTATTGAACTTGCGGCTGTCGCGAAGGCGAAGGTCAAAGTCGCCGCTGACGACAAGTTCGGCGCCGGAGGGCAGTTGCACGGTGAAGCGTTTTGCGTGCTCATTGTCGTACAGGTTGAACTTCTGTTCGTAATCAGCAGGGATTTGGATGAGTTTCCCGTCGCAGGACGGGATGGGAGTGGTCAATGGCAGGGTTAAGAAAAGGGCCAATCCCTTGGAGGTGACAGGAGTGTCGGAATGGAAGCGTGCGGTGAAGTCACAAGAGCCGTCAGGCAAGGGAGTGATATTTGTGGTGAGTTTGCCTTCCTTGGCAAGAGTGGCTCCTCGGATGGAAGCAAAGCCAGCGTCCCACATGGAGATGGTCAACAGTTGCTGATCCACAAGGAGAACCCCTTTCATGGGTTCTTGCAGAAAGGATGTTTGCGCAAATGCAGCGGCAGCAACGACAAGCGCGAAAAAGGCTTCAAGCAGGCGTTTCATAAGACAAGACTCCTTATTGTTGAAGGGAATGGAAAAAGCGTCAAGTACTTGCTTTGGAGTTACGTAAGACATTGCGCAAAACAATGCAAAATGAATCTGCGAGGACCTATGGAGCAGCAAGCCAGCGGATGGCGTTGAGTAGGAAGGTCGTTTCTTCTGGGGAGAGGGGAGCGTCCTGGTCGTCCTTGCCGATGCCGAGCCCCAGACCGCAAGCAAGGTATTTTCCCTTTTCGTGACGCACGGCAGCCGTGATGCACTCGCTGTTTTCGGAGAGGAGGACGGGGAAAGCGTTTTGCATAAGTTTGAGGGAGACTGCATCGGGAAAATCGGTCTTTTGCGGGTCGGAAGGCAATTTGGAAAGCAGCGCGGCCAAATCGCGTTTTTGTTGCTTGGAAAGGGAAGTATTGGGAGCGGTCTTCCAGACATTGGAGGGCACGGGAGGAGCAATGCCTCTCACGAGTTTGGGGAGGAAACTGGTGTAGGCCCGAATGCCGACCATGGTATGTGTCGTAAGGATGGCGCCGCCGTTGGCGACATATGCGGCAAGGGCCTCCTGGATTTTGGGATTCAGGAGCGCAATTTGCATCACACGGGGCTGCGGCAGAATGATGACCTGGCATGGTGCAAAGGAGGAGGGGTTGAGGTTCAGGAGCGTACTGGCATCGATTCCCTTCGTTTTTTGAAGCGTCTCCAGAATGGGCTGTGCTCCGTAGCAGGAACGTTGATTCCAGACGGCGACACGAATGCCGCCATCCATCTTGAATTCGGGCGGACCGTTGCGTCGTCGCACCTCTTTTGCCTCTTCATCGGTGATGATGTTCACGACTGGAGAGCGCTGGAGGAAATTCTGCTTGGGGAGTTCCAAGCGCAGGCGGTAGGAGCCAGGAAAGGCCGTTGGAATGGTGTAACACAGAGAGGTGTCCTCCTGATTCGCGTGGAGTTTGACTTTCTGCATCGGGACGCCGTCCCGCTCCAGAATGGCGTGGATCTTGCCGGACGGAAGGCCTTGCGGCAGTTTTGCCTGAATGGTGCACGAATCCCCGACGAGGAAGTTCCCGTAGAGTCCGGGATGACCTTCGGAAACCTCGAAGGCAGCCCGTGCGGAGTGATGCGGCATCAGCGTCCCCGTTTTTTTGGAGGTAATTCCCGCATGGAGACCTGGCAGGACATTCTGGACAAAGGCCGGGTTGAGGCTGAAGCAAATGACTCCGTCCGCCCCCAATTCCCGTGCTATCTGGATTTGACGCGTTACCGCCACGGGTTCCTTGAGTCGCCATGCCCCGATTCCCGCATACAACGGCACACCTGAGGGCATCGTCGTTGACAACTGCCGTTCCAGCCATGCCGCAAACTCCTCATCGTCCTTCGTGTAGTCCATCGGGCAGATAAAATCGACCCAGTGATTGCTGACCCAACGGTCGGCATTCTGACCGATCCACAACGGGGAACCGTCCCAGGAACCATACACGGCGGCAGACACGGCAATGTCCTTGCGGAGAGATTTGGCGTCTTGATAGACTACGCGCACCAGGCGGTCGATGTTCTCCTGGCGCCATTGCAAAAACAGCGAATAAAGCGGACCGCCTTCAGTGCAATCTTCTGGCCAATGTTCCAGGCGGGGAGGATCTGCCTGCGCAAGCAGGTACTGCTCAAAGGCTGTGCGTGCACCGGGGCTGAAGTCGCACCGGGAATCGGGATAGCGGATGTAGTCGAGGTGGATGCCGTCGACAGGATATTTCTGGACGATTTCGCGGAATGCGTCCCGTTCGAGTGTAAAGTTGTCCAGCCGATGGGGTGCGAGGAAGAGAGTCGGATCGCCATTGAGCCGTTGCTGGGTGCGTCCTGCCTGCTGGAATTGCTCAACCATTTCCTTTGGGGCGTGATGTCCCAGGTTCCAGCAGACCTTCCAGACATGGAGGGCGATGCCGTGCTTGCGGCAGGCGTCGAGGCACTGCTGAAGTTGGTCTCCTCGCTTGGCGATTTCGGGATGGACGGAGAGGACCTTGCTGGGATAGAATGCGATATTGGCCCAGCAGAAGTTGACGAAGATGGCGTTGAATCCGTTGTCCGCGAGGGTATGGATGGTCTCATCCCAGTTCTTTTCGGGAAGACCGAATGCACTATGAATCCAGGCACCACGGAGTTCCGCCGGACGCGGCTGCTGGGTTGCCAGCCATGCGGCGCTGCGTGCGGAAGCCTTTTTTTCGTCGGTTTCCGCATGAAGAAAAACAGCAAACAACAGGAGGAACAGGAAAAGTCGTTTCATGAGCGTGAAAAGGGAACCTTGCCGATTTGGATTTGCAGGGAATCCTGGGGAACGTTTCCAAGGAGTTCACGGACTACGGGACATTTGGCGCGGAAGAGGAATGCAATGGGACGGTCGAAATCGCTCAACGTCTCAAAGTTTCCCTGACCTTTGGCAATGACCAAATCCGCACTGCGAAGGACGCGACGGAACTCGTCGCTGCAAAACTCTTCGATGACACCAGGCGCATTGTCCCCCGTGGAGACCCAGCGGATGCCCGCAAGCCCCGAAGATTCCAGTTCGCGCTCCGTGACGTCATTCACGGATGGTCCACCACGCACCACCAGCGTCACGCGCTCTGCCCCGAGATGGCGGATGAGCAATGCGTCAAACACGGCTTCGCCGCAATTGTCCAGCACATAGACAATGCTGCGCGCCTGCGCAATTTCACGACGCAGACGCTCCAGCGCGTCCTTCGAGAGGGGTTCCTCCAGAACCGCCAGGAGGCTCCTGCGTGCAAAATCGAGGTCAAGGTCATCGTTGATGCCATAGTCGAGGATGTTGCCGCCGATGGCAAGACGAACGAGTGTGTCGAATCGGTCGGGACGTTCGTCAATGACGGGTTGCAGGGTTTGAAGGACCTGTTGCGCGAGGAGAGTGGAACGGTCCTTTTCCTCGCGATAAAGATCGACGCCGGGGAACTCCCGTTCGATGACCTGAAGCATGGCCCGGGTGCTGGCGGCGGGGGGATAGTTCCAAGGGGCGTCCAGCATGCGAATGACGAGTTTTTGGAGGACGTCATTGGAACGCACGGGATCGTCGGAAACGCGCCTGGCGAGACCGTTGAGATGCTTGAAAAGACACGGAATGCACTGGGTGACAATGTTCATTCTTGAGAGTGGTTAGTGGTTAGTGATTAGTGGTTAGTGGTTAGTGGTTAGTGGTTAGTGGTTAGTGGTT
>JAFRLI010000180.1 GCA_017431255.1 Victivallales bacterium | reverse complement strand
GTTAGTGGTTAGTGGTTAGTGGTTAGTGGTTAGTGGTTAGTGGTTAGTGGTTAGTGGTTAGTGGTTAGTGGTTAGTGGTTAGTGGTTAGTGGTTAGTGGTTAGTGGTTAGTGGTTAGTGGTTAGTGGTTAATGACTAGTGTGGAGTGGTTAGTGGCTAGTGGTTAGTGGCTAGTGGCTTGTGGTTAGTGGGGAGTGGAGTGGGCCGTAGTGGATGTCATCCATTCGGATTTCGGGTGCGGGGAGAGGTTTTCCCTGGAGCCAGTCCTGGACTAGGGCAGTGGCGCGTTCGAGGTCGCCGTTTAGAATCCAGTAGATGGGATGACCATCGCGTTCGAGTTTGCGGAACCATCCGTCCTGGCGTTTGCAGAACTGGCAGATGTGCTGCCAGAGAGTGTCACGCATCTCCTTGAGGGTGAGTTCCCCTTGGAGATACTTGGGGCAGAAACGGTATTCTAATCCAAGCCATTCCATGCGTTCCCAGGACATTCCCGCTTCGTGCAGGGCGCGCATCTCGTCCAGAAGGCCATTGGCAATGCGTGCGTCGAGGCGTTCAGCGATGCGCTGCCGCACAGTGGCTCGGTCGTACCAAGGCGCAAGAATGAGCGTGTTCTGCAAAAGCGGGACACGTTCAATGCAACGGCTGTTGCGTGCGAGTTCAATGCCTCGGATGAGACGACGGCGCTGCGTCAAATCCGTGCGTGCGTAGAGTTCGGGAGGAGCCTCGCGTTGGAGGATTTCGCGCAATTCGTCCAAAGAGTGTGCTTCGAGGGAGGTGCGCAGGGCATGGTCCGGGGCACCGCCCTCCTGGCTGTACCCCTCCAGAAGCGCCTTCAGATAGAGTGGCGTTCCTCCTGCAACGATGGGAAGCCGCTGACGCGCAACAATGTCCCCCAATGCAGCCTTGGCAAGTTCCAGATAGCGGAAAAGATGAAAGTCCTCCGTGGGGTCCGCAACGTCAATCAGGTGATAGGGAACGGGTTCCCCGCCTGTGCTGTAATCCCCTAAATCCTTGCCCGTCCCAATGTCCAGGCCACGGAAAACCTGACGGGAATCCGCGCTGACAATTTCGCCACCGAAACGCCGCGCCAGTGCAATGGCAAGGCGTGTTTTCCCGGTGGCGGTGGGACCTGTGACGATAAGGCTCTGCGGCATTCGGCTACTTTGCAGGGGGGGCAGGTGGCTGCGTCGGTTCGGGTTCGGAGACGGGTTCAGCTCGCGGGGGCGCGGCGAGGCTGTCCACCCGGAAAAGGTGCAAACTGATTGTTGTGGCGGGTTGGAACTCCACCGTCACGCCCTCCGGTAGTTTCTCCAGAAGTTCGATCTCGACATAAAGATTCTTTTCCGCTTCCTTGAAGTCAATTCGAGAGAGGTCAAGATAGGGATGCAGCTTTTGGTTTCCCGGCAAGTTCTCCCCTCCCTTGACTACCATATCAACCACCAGCGGCTCCTTGTCACGAATGTCCACGCGCGGGAAAACGTCATTGAGCACCAACACGGGCACGTCCCAATATGTACGGTCCTCCCCAGGTGTACCGTAGATGACCGTCACTTTCACGCTTTGCGTATCCACCAAACTGATGCGGGAGTTCAAGGGAGAAACCAGGTTCTTCTGCTCGATATAACTCTCCTTTCTGCCGGCAACAAGGTCTATCGACTCCGTCCAAATCTCCACCTCCCGACGCACATCATACGAAGGTCCCCGTACCTTTACGCGCTCCGGTTCCACTTTGAATTGAGGGACCTGACGGTCCGATGGAGGCAACGTATAGTTCACACGAACACGCACATTCCTCGTTTCCATCACATCCCCGGAAACTTTGAGGACTTGCGGCGAAAACGACTCTATCTTCACAAACCTTGGCTTGCGGCGCACAATTTTATCATCGCACCCGGCATCCCATGTAAACTTCGACTGAATATTGGAAGGCATCTCATAGACCAATTCGAAGTCGTCTGGACGAATGGGAATGTCCAGCCAACTGCTCACCTGGAGGTTGATCGAAAACCGGTTCTGCGGTAAAAAGTACTTGTTGCGGTCGTACTGAATAATGACAGGAACGCCTTCAATCGTCACCGTCTTCGCACTTTTCATCATCACTAGCACACACGTGGCGATAGCCAGCAGGAGAGCAATGACTTTGCGCCAGATATCCGACCAGAAGGTCCGTTTGGCCTTTGGGACTTCTTTGGTCTTAATGTTGTCATTCTGGGAAGATTCGTCAGCCATGGCCATTTTTTATCCTCATTGCATTGCGAAAGCGGACGAGCAGGATTTTGATACGGGCACGGCAAAGAATCCCGAAGTGGGTCAGCCAAGTGGAAGTATCATCTTCCTCCTTGAGAGGAGTTCCAAGGATACGACTAAGTTGTTTTTCCAGTTTGCCCCGGTCGGTCACGAGTTCCAGTTCACCGTTTTTGACGATATGAATGTCGCCAGTCTCCTCGGACACGACGAGGACGATGGCGTCGGTTTCTTCGGAAAGTCCAGCGGCTGCCTGGTGTCGCGTTCCAAAATGGTCCCGAATGCTAGCATTGTCTCCGAGCGGGAACGTGGAACTGGCGAACGCGATGTTGCCCTTGCGAATGATGACGCCGCCGTCGTGGAGTGGCGAGCCTTTGTAGAAGATGGTTTCGAGCAGGGAGTTGTCCTGAAGTGGAGCGTCGATGTGCTTTCCCCCCTGAATGTGTCCGCCAAGGTCTATTGTCTGCTCGATGGCGATGAGAGCACCAGTGCGGGTGTTAGCCATGTTTCGAAGGGAATTGGCGAGGGTGTGAAGGGCATCGGGATCGAAGTCGTGTCTATGATGTCGATTAAACGGCTGGAACGGCATCAGGAACCTCGTCATGCTGGAAATGATTCGGCGGATTTCAGTGGGAAACAGCACCAGCACAATCATAGGCAAGTAGAGGGTAATTCGATTCATGCTCCATTCGAACAGAGACAATTTCATGCCTATGACAATCCCGTACAAGATTAACCAGGCAATTGCTAACATCAAGACAGACTTGCCTTTCAAGAAGCGCATCAGCCAGTAGTAGATCACCGTGAGAAGCGCCAACTGCAGGAAGAGTCGCAGGAAATAGAGCAGTAGGTCAAGATTCATGGTTTCGACGGCAAGGAGGATGGGGTGAAAGACGGACGCAAGGCGGTGGCTACGGCGATGGCGTCCTTCGTGGCGGCGACATCGTGAACTCGCAGAATCTCCGCGCCAAGATAAGCGGCGAGGGTTGCCGCCGCCGTGCTGGCAAGAAGACGCTCATGGACGGGACGCCCCGTCAGCAATCCCAGGAAGGATTTGCGCGAGTGCCCGATGAGAATGGGGCGGTTCAAGGTATGAAGACGTGGGAGCGAAGAGATGCATGCAAGGTTCTGGGAAAGGTCTTTGGCAAAACAGATGCCAGGGTCCAGTACGATGCGCTCCGACGCAATACCCTGCTCCGCACACCAGGCCAGCCGTGCCTCAAAGTAGGAAGCCAGCGCATCAGGGAAGGTCTTGCCCGTCGGCGAGGGAACGGCATGCATCAAAACGCAGGCCGCCCCCGTCTCTTGCAGGACGGAAGCCATCTCCAGACCGCCATGTTCGAGCGCAGTGACATCGTTCAGAATGTCCGCCCCCGCCTGGATGGCCGCGTACGCTACGGACGGCTTGCTCGTGTCCACGCTGATGGGCATTTCCGGGAAGTTCTCGCGAAGCAACTGAATGACGGGAACGACGCGGCGCGTCTCCTCCGCCTCGGGCACGGACGCAAATCCGGGCCGAGTCGACTCGCCACCGACGTCCAGCACGTCCGCACCTTCCTCGACAAGACGCCGCGCCTTCGCCAACGCCGCCTCAGGAGTGACGGCCTCCCCCCCGTCCGAAAACGAATCGGGGGTGACGTTGAGGATGGCCATCAGCAGCGGCCGCCCGTCAAAACGCAGTTGTTTTCCATTGGAAAGTGCGAGGTGCATTGCGCAAAATCAGGGGATTGAAGGGAATGGCTTTGCCAAACAACAAAAGTGGCATTACAGTACTGTAATGGAAAATCGCCGAAATGAAAGCGAAGAGAAGGGAAAAATCTCAGGAAATCTCGTTTTTTTGACGGAATATGACCCAAACCTACCTCATTGACACCAATGTCCTGCTCTTTGACCCGCAGGCTCTCTCCCATTTCCAGGATGGAACCCTCCTCGTCCCGCTTGAAGTCATCGAGGATTTGGACAAGTTCAAACACGGAGCCGATGAAACGGGACGCAATGCTCGCAACGCAGCCTACCTGTTCGACGCACTGCGCAAGGAAGGCTCCCTGAAGGACGGTGTGCGTCTTCCCAATGGCTGCCTCGTGCGCGTTGTCACCAGCCGAAAAATCGGTCTGCGCTCCGACCAGGCAATCCTCGCCCATGCACGGAAACTCAAGGAAGATGGTGGGGCACCTCTGATTGTGACGAAGAGCGTGAATCTTCGCGTGAAAGCGGATGCGCTGGGGCTTTCCGCACAGGATTATGGCCAGGACATTTTCGTGGACACGGAAGAGCAACGCGGCTGGCGACGCATGGGGTTCTCCCGCACGCGTCTGGCGGTACTTCAGGAAGGGCGCCCCGTCCCCGCCGGCAAGCAGGATTTCTTTCCGAACGAATACGTGTTTGCGGTGGAGAAGGAACATCCGAAGAATGCGTGCTGCCTGAAATACCAGGCAAAGGAGCATTTGCTGTGTCCGATTGTGGAGCCGTTCCGCAAGGCGTGCGGAGTCGGTAGCCTCAACGTGGAACAGACCTTCGCCCTGGACGCCCTGCTCGACCCAGAAATCTCGCTAGTCACCCTCGCCGGTCGCGCCGGCACAGGAAAAACCCTCCTCGCCATCGCAGCCGCTCTCCAGCAAATCTTCGCGGAAAACCGCTATGACAAACTGCTGGTATTCCGCCCGACCGTCGCCGTCAGCCGCGACCTGGGATACCTCCCTGGCGACCTCAACGAAAAAATGCGTCCCTGGATGCAACCAGTCTACGACGCCCTGGAACTCATCCGCAGTCTCGACCGGAAATCCCCCGCACGCGTCCTCCCAAACGACTTGATGAACTGCCCCGAAATCAGCGTCGAACCGCTCACCTACATCCGCGGCCGCAGCATTCCCAACCAGTTCATCATCATTGACGAGGCACAAAACCTCACCCCGCTCGAAGTCAAAACCGCCATCACCCGCGTCGGCCACGGCAGCAAAATCGTGCTCACTGGCGACCCCGCCCAGATCGACAACCCCTACGTGGATTCCCGCTCAAATGGCCTCACGCAACTCGTGGGACGCTTCCTGGGAAGCCCCATCGCCGCACATATCACCCTCGTCAAAGGAGAGCGCTCCGAACTCGCAGAAACCGCATCCCGATTGTTGTAGAGACTGGCTAGACTGGCTACACAGCACCACTGCACCACAGTATCACAACTCCCCAACTACTCATCACAGAAATGGAAACTCCCAGCAGAATCTACGGTATCAACCCCGTGTTTGAGGCAGTCCGCGCAGGACGCCGTGAAATCCATCGTGTTTGGCTCAACCGTGAAGGCAACAACAACCCACGGCAGCGCAAACTCGCCAATTTTCTGTCCTCGCGTAACATCCCCGTGGAGATGGTAGACAAAGGGACCCTCTTCAACCTCTGCGGAACGCGCGAACATCAGGGAGCCGTCTTGGAGGCAGGCCCCTTCCCCTATACGCCTTTTGCTGAAATGCTGGGCCGCTCGCGAATGGTGCTTTTGGATTCCATCGAAGACCCGCACAACGAAGGCGCCATCATGCGCAGTGCGGACGTCTTCGGCTGGCAAAACATCCTTTTGCCGCGACGCGGCGCGCCGCTGGTCATCCCATCCGTCGCAAAAACTTCCGCAGGTGCCTGCGAGCACCTGTCTATCGCCGTCAATTGCTCCCCCAACCAGTATGTCAAGATTGCCAAGGACGAAGGCTACGTCATCGTAGCGCTTGACGGTGCCGGCAAGGCGTCCCTCCCCGATATCGCCGCAACCCGACCCGAACGCCTCCTGCTCGTGGTCGGCGGCGAAGACGCAGGCGTCAGCCAGTTCATCCTGAACACCGCCGACTATGTCGCTGCCATCCCCCAGAGCGGCCACGTCAACTCTCTGAATGCCTCCGTCGCCGCCGCCATCGCACTCTATCTCTGCCGCCCTCAAAAAACATGAGAGGTAATTGCAAAACCCTATGGGAGTCCACAGAACACACAGAACACACAGAACTGTTTGTCCGCGCCAACGCGCGGCTAAGCACTTGATATAAAACAGAATACAAAGTGCACGCCGCCGCGAATCGGCGGATTGCCTTCTGTGTATTCTGTGTATTCTGTGGACTCAAAAAGGAGTTTTGCAATTCCTTCATGAGGGAATTGCAAAACTATCGCCCAACCGCCAAAACACCGCAAGCGAGGGCGAAGAGCGAAAGCGAAGCGTGGTGACCACGCTGAGTTTGAGCGATGACGCCATCGCGCCACGCCGTGAAGGCGGGAGAGATGAGAGTTTTGCAATTCCCTCACATTTCTCACCAGTCGGGACGGTCGAGGATACGGTAACTGGAGGCCTCGGAAAGGTGTGCGGGAGTAATGTCTCCCCCGCCTTCCAGGTCGGCAATGGTCCGAGCAACGCGCAGGATACGGTCGTAGGCACGGGCACTCAGTTGGAGTTCGTTGACGACGTAGCGGAGCGTCTGCAGGCTTTCCGGAGAGAGTGGGCAGACGTCATCCATGAGACGACCGCTCAAGGAGGCATTGTCCCGCACGCCTGTGCCCTGGTAGCGCCGTGCCTGAATGGCGCGGGCAGCGAGAACCTTGTCGCGCATGGAGGCGGAGGATTCCCCGTTGCGTCGTGCCGTCAAGACGTCATCCCCAAGAGAAGCGACTTCGACATGCATATCGATGCGGTCTAAAAGCGGGCCAGAGAGTCTGGAGCGATAGGCTGCCCTCTGAAGTGTAGTGCATTTGCAGCGATGTGTCCGCGAGCCATAGTATCCGCACGGACAGGGATTCATGGCGGCCACCAGCATGATTCGTGCAGGAAACAGGAATGTTCCCGTGGCGCGCGAAATGGAGACACAGCCATTTTCCAGTGGTTGCCGCATCACCTCCAAGACGTTTCTGCGAAACTCCGGCAATTCGTCCAAAAACAGGACCCCGCAATGCGCAAGACTGATTTCGCCTGGACGCGGAATGGATTGCCCGCCAGCCAACCCGGCATCGCTGATGGTGTGGTGCGGACTTCGGAAGGGCCTCCGGACTACCAGTCCGCTCTGCGAATCAAGCACCCCCGCAATGCTGTGGATTTTCGTCACCTCCAACGCCTCTTCCAGCGTCAATGGCGGCATGATTCCCGGCAGCCGTTTCGCCAGCATCGACTTGCCTGTTCCAGGCGACCCGAACATCAGCAGGTTGTGGTTTCCCGCTGCCGCAATCGTCAACGCACGCTTGGCAGCCTCCTGCCCCTTCACATCCACATAATCGGGAACTTCCTCGAAGGTCCGCTGAAACATCGCGGCGACATCTACCTTCGTCGGCACCAACGGCAACTGCCCCGACAAGAACATCGTCGCCTCCTTCAAATGCCGAATCCCAATCACCTCCACTCCTTCCGCCGCGGCGGCCTCCACCGCATTTGCCGCAGGAACCAGCAGACATCGCGCTCCTAATTTGCGTGCGTGCATCGCCACCGGCAACGCCCCTCGCACTCCGCGCACCTCCCCGTTCAAGCCCAATTCCCCAATCGCCACAATCCCACGCAGGGATTCCATCGGAATCTGCTGGTCTGCCGCCAGCATCGCCAGCGCAATCGGCAAATCAAACATCGTCCCGCTCTTCCGCAAATCAGCAGGAGCCAAATTCACTGTCACTTTATTGCTCCTGATGAACAACCCACTTGCCGACAGTGCAGACCAAATCCGCTCACGACTTTCCCGAATCGCCGCATCTGGCAACCCCACCAAAACCCAACTCAGCGGTTTGTCATCCTCCTTGCTTCGACTCGCACTCACCTCCACATCCACCGTCCGAGTCTCCACCCCGTAAATCGCCACACTCCAAATACATGCTTGCATCTTCCATTTTTCCTCATTTTTCGTTTGCTTTCAGAATCAAGAATGTCTTTTTAGAATATATGCCTATTTTATGAGAAATCAAATCCCTCCATCTGTTTTTTTCTGTTTCGTGCCTTAAAAAGAATCCTTCCCGTCTCTTCCCATATCCATTGCCAGAGAGATTGCGAAGTAGTACAAAAAACAAACAAGATAGTGATGTGCAAACCGTGGAGGGTGTGGTATATTAAAGAGGTCATTGCAAAACTCTCATCCCAACCGCCTTCCCGGCGCAGCGCGATGGCTTCATCGCTAAAACTCTGTGTGGTCCCCTCACCGAGTCTTCGCCCTTCGCTTGCGGCGTTTTTGCGGTTGGGCGGTAGTTTTGCAATTACCCCAAGATGTTGCAAGACGCTTGCGGGTGGGGCAGTTTTGCAATCCCGCTAGAGAATTATGAAGAAGACATCGTCCAAAACACCGTCGTTGTTTGAGCGCACGGTCCAGAGTGAAATGTCGAAAGACCAGCCATTGGCGGCGCGGATGCGTCCACGCACATTGGAGAAGTACATTGG
>JAFRLI010000179.1 GCA_017431255.1 Victivallales bacterium | reverse complement strand
GTCCAGGCAAAGATGGAAGAAACCACCAAACGCTGGGAACATGCCTCCACCGAACTCGAAAAAGTTCTCGCGCAGCAAGAGGCAAAACTCAAGGAACTCCGTGGAGAACCATAGCATGGAACCATCCAAACAAGAACTGCTCCGTCTGGCAATCGTGCAGTTCAATGCGTCTCCCGTACCGAACGAAAATCTTGCCGAAATATCCCACTGGGCCTCGCTTGCAGCACACAATGGTGCCAACCTGGCTGTCTTCCCGGAGTTCTGCACTTGCCTTGGAGGACTTTCCGCCACGCGTCGTTCTGCCTTCGAACCGTCCGATGCCATCCGGGTTCTTGGAAACATCGCACGGACCTCGGGCATTCCATGCGTTTTCGGTGGAATCACCATTTCCGAAGGCTCCCTTTTCCGCAACCGTACACTCGTGTTCGACGCAACGGGACACCTGCAGGCATCCTATGACAAGCAGCGCCTTTTCCCTGCACGACAACGCCACGAGGACGATATGTGCGAAACCGCCCTCTACACGCCAGGAACCACTCCCTGCACCTTCACGCTCTTTGGATGGCGCATTGCTCTCCTCACTTGCTTTGACATTCGCTTCCCCGAACTCTCCTACGCCTGCACAGGCTGCGACCTCCTCCTCTGCCCCGCCGCCTTCACCCGAAGCACGGGACGCCAGCACTGGGCAGCCCTCCTCAAAGCACGCGCCATCGAACTCCAGGCCTGGACCGCCGGCATCGACCAATGCGGCGAAAACCGTCAAACGGGACTCCCCCTCTTTGGTGGCTCCCTCCTCTTCACACCCGCAGGAGAACTCCCCACCCTCCATATCCTCCAACGCAACGGCACCCCTTTCCCCTCCCCCGAAGACTACCACGACTCCCCTGCCCTCCTCCTCGCCAACCTCTCCTACGAACATATCGAAAAAATCCGCGCACTCCTCCCCATGAGACCGGGATGAGCAAGACCTTCCCTTTTTTTCATGAAATTTTCACCTTGCACTTTGCCTTCGCGAGGGAATGAGATATATTATGAAAGTTTTCATGAACAAACCTTCCCTCCGGTGTTCTACAAGTCTCCAGTCGCAAGGTTGCGATTGACACTTGTCGTCGGTTGCCAAGAGGGAGAAACCCAGGACCATCCCTTTTCAGGAGCGGGCGGATGTCAATTCAAGATATTGCAAAATTATCAGGCGTAAGCATTACGACAGTTTCAAGGTATTTTAACATGCCGGATAAGGTGTCTGCGGCGACAGCGAAACGGATATGCGAAGCGTCTGAGCAGTTACATTACAAGCCTCGAGTGCGTCGCCCTGGCCCCAAGACCATGGAACGAATGGGAATTCGCAGCGGGTTGATTGTCTTATTGTTCCTGGGAAAAGTTAGACCGAACACGGTTCAAACCTTTCCCAGTTTGTCGTTGCTGATGGCATCCATTCAGGATGAATTGAACCGACGACACCTCTCCCTGATTATCGAGCAAATCAAAGACAATGGAGACATCCCCGAGGTTGTGGACCCACGATATTGCGATGGTCTCATCCTGCATGGTCTGCCACAAACCGAAAAGGTTCGCAAGGAACTCCAAAGAGTCCTCCAGACCCTGCCAGCCATTTGGACGGGAATGGAAAGCGACCCAAACCTTCCAAAAATCGACGAAGTCCTCTTCGATAACGATACCATCGGCACTCTCGCCGCAGATTATCTCTGCGAGAATGGCCACAAAAACGTCGCACTCGTCTCCACCGCCTCCCAACATCCCGCCTTCTCGGGACGAATCTCCCATTTCCAGAAACAGGCAAAAATGCTGGGAATGCACTGTCAACTCTTTGAAACCGCGCTCGAAGAGTTTCCGACATACGCCGCCATCTGCCAACATCTCGCCAAACAACTTTGCGCCAAAGCAACTTCCTACACCGCTATCTTCTTCTGCGCCGACGATGCTATGCTCGGCATCACCCAGGAAATGCGAGTCCTCGGTTGCGACATATCGCGCTACACCCTCCTCGGAGTCAACAACGACCATACCTATCTTCGTTTCTTCGACCACAAACCCGCCTCCGTCGACTTCAAACCTGCCTATCTTGGACGACTCACCGTCGACCAGCTTCTCCGTCGCATTAACGGCCGCATCGAAGACCTTCCCGCCACCATAAAAATCCATCCCGAAGTCAACACCACCTCGCTCCCCTTGATATGACACCGTTCAATCGCCTATAAGACGACAGACTCCCACAAGAGGATAGCATAGGAAACCAGCGAAACTTCTGCGTGTTGCCGATTGTCGGTTTTGCATGCCGCACTCGCGCGGCCAGCCCCACCGTTTGCGCACCTGGCGCGAGCACTTTTGGGGGGACGCGGGGCGTTGCCCCCTTTCGGTTTTGCAGTCCGCACACCGTGCGGCCAGGCATCCTCTGACTCGGTCCTTTTGTTGCCGTGCAAAGCGCGGTCTGCAGAACCGATACAGCAAGCAGCACGCCCTTATTTCGTATATCTAGAACGGAGGCATCTCGGGGGGACGCGGGACGTTGCCCCCTGTCGGTTTTGCAGACCGCGCACCGCGCGGCCACAAAAGCGCACGGGGTGGATTTTACGCCAGCATTCATCTTCATTTGGCCGAGATTCGCCTAGCCCCCCAGACGCCAACACATCTAGCCCATCTAGCCCATCCAGCATATCTAGCCCATCTAGCCCATCTAGCCCATCTAGCCCATCTAGCCCATCTAGCCCATCTAGCCCATCTAGCCCATCTAGCCCATCTAGCCCATCTAGCACCTCTAGCACATCTAGCACCTCTAGCACATTCCGCCCCGCTTGCGTTTCCGGGGAACCTCCGTGTTTTATGGGAGAAGGGAAAACCACCACGCAGCTTTCCCTTTTTGTAAAATTCCATGGTGTTACATGAAACTTTCATCATATCCTTTTACATTTGCAAAAGGATGAGATATATTATTGAGTTTTTTATGAACAAAGCCTCTCCCCTGTTTTGTACAAGTCGCTAGACACCGTTATCGCAGATTGTAGACCCGTGTTCTTAAACTACAGTTCACGGACCGCGATTGTCAGTTTTTTCCAGAGCATTCCTTTTTCAGGAGCGAACCATGTCCATTCTAAAAATTGCGAAATTGTCGGGTGTAAGTGTTGCAACTGTTTCAAGGTATTTTAATACGCCAGACAAGGTATCGGCTAAGACAGCGAAGAGGATTGGCGAGATATCGGAGAAGTTGCATTACAAGCCGAGAGTGCGCCGTCCTGGTCCCAAGACTGTGGAGCGGATTGGAATCCACAGCGGGCTGATTATCTTTTTGTTTCTGGGAAAAGTCAGACTCGATACGGTTCAGGTTTATCCCATTATGTCGTCGCTGCTGGGTTCCATCCAGAATGAATTGAACCGGCGCCATCTCTCCTTGATCATCGAACAAATCAAAGAAAACGGGGATATCCCCGAGATTGTGGATCCGCGTTATTGCGATGGCGTCATCCTGTATGGCATGCCACAAACGGAGAAGGCACACGCGGAACTGCTAAAAATCTTTCAGACCCTGCCAATCATTTGGACTGGCATGGAAAGCGACCCCACTCTCCCGAAAATCGACGAAGTGCTCTACGACAACGATATCATCGGCACCATCGCCGCAGACTATCTCTTTGAAAAAGGACACAAAAACGTCGCACTCGTCTCCCCGGTTTCCACACATCCCGCATTCAAAGGACGTGCCTTCCACTTCCTCAAACAGGCGCAATTTCGAGGAATGAACTGCCAACTCTTTGAAACCTCTTCCGACGACTTTCCAACATACGCCGCCATCTGCAAGCATCTCGCAAAACAAATATACGCAAAAAAAACTTCCTTCACCGCCATCTTTTTCTGTGCCGATGACGCCATGCTCGGCGTCGCCCTGGAAATGCGGGGTCTCGGTTGCGACATTTCACAGTACACCTTTCTGGGAGTCAACAACGAGCGCGCCTATCTTCGTTTCTTTGACCCCAAACCTGCTTCCATCGACTACAAACCTGACTATCTCGGACGACTCACCGTCGACCAGCTTCTCCGTCGTATCAACGGTCGTCTCGATGAAGACCCTGTCACCCTGAAAATCCATCCCGAGGTCAACACCACGCCGCTCCCTATGATATGACCCGCCTTTGTGCCCCCTGCAGCCAATGCGGCAGGGGGGAGCGTATCCCCCCGTCGGCTTGTTTTTTGCAGGCCGCCATCTGCGTGGACAGAATACCCTCACTACGAGGAGCGTGTTTCTTAGTCGTATTTACAAGAGCCACCACAGCCGACTTGCAAAGTAGCGCGAAAGGGTTATCTTAATGGGTGTGAGTTATACGCTTAAACAACCATCCGACCAATAGGAGACGTTTCCATGGCACTTCCGTATTTTATCGGCATCGATTCCGATGGGACCGCATTCGACAGCATGACCATCAAGCACCGCCACGCCTTCATTCCCGCCATGATTGAGGTGTGGAACCTGCAAGCATATTCCGCCAAGGTCTATGAAATCTGCGAACACATCAATCTCTACTCCCGCACCCGTGGCATCGACCGTTTCTCGGGTCTGCAACTGACCTTCGAATCCTTCGAAAAGGCGGGCATCCCCGTCCCTGACTATTCCGCGCTGAAAGGCTTCCTCGCCAGCGGAAAACTCTCCAACGCCACGCTGACCGCCTACCTGAAAGACCATGACGACCCCTATCTGCGCGATGTCCTCCGCTGGAGTGCCGAAGCCGACCTCCTCTTCCAGAAGAACATTGAGACGCAACCGCCCTTCCAGGGCATCCTTCCCGTACTCAAACATGCGGCAGGACGCGCCGATATCGCGGTTATTTCCTCCGCGTCCGAAGCCAGTCTCCGCAGCGACTGGCAAAAGGAAAACCTCGTCTCCTATGTCACGAAGGTCTACGGTCAGGAGTTTGGAGGCAAAAAAGCGCAACTTGCAGTCGACCGTGACAAATACGCGCCTGGCCATATGCTGATGCTTGGCGACGCACCGGGCGACCTGGATGCCGCACAGGCCAATGGCGCCCTCTTCTTCCCCATCATCCCCGGCCACGAGGAAGAATCCTGGACTGACTTCGACAAAACTTACCTCGAGCTTTTCCTCAACGGAAAGTTTGACAATACCGTGCAGGCAGAACTGCTTGCCAAGTTCAACTCGGCCCTGGGAGACTAACCACAATGGATATCCAGAACCTTCTTGCCACCATGACACTGGAGGACAAGGTGGGGCAGATATGCGTCCCCATCCTCCAGAAAGGGGAAATTGAAGACGACATTCGCAAATGCGTCACCGAATATCACGTCGGCATGCTTCGATTCTGCCCCAACGCCAACTATGACGGCAACAGCGAAATCATCGGAGAACCCAACCGCTACCGCACGGCGGGGGAGATGGCGGAATTCCTCAACTCCGCGCAGAAACTGTCGCGCATACCACTGTTTATCTCAGTGGACCAGGAAGGCAGCATTCGCAACGATGTCAACCGCGCTGGTGCATTTGCCTACAGCGGCCACATGTCATTTGGAGCCGCAAATGACACGGACCTGACCTATCGGGTCGCCAAGGCGACCGGCGAAGAGTTTGCGGCGATGGGAATCAATCTGGTGCAGGCCCCCATCGTGGACGTCATCACCTATTCGGGACGCAAGACCATGAAGTCGGCATCCTTCGGGCAGGACGTGCAGAAAGTCACGGCGCACGCGCTGGCCATGATGCGCGGCTACCAGGAGGCCGGAATCGCCTCGATGGCAAAGCATTTCCCCGGCTACGGCTCCGTCGCCACCGACGCCCACAAGGGCCTCGCGGAAATCGTCAAGTCCTTCGAAGAACTCGACAGCACGGACATCCATCCGATGAAAGCGCTCTTCGCGGCAGGCGTCAACGGCGTCATGACAGGGCACGTGCTCACCCACGCCATCGATGAAGAATACCCCGCGACCCTCTCCCGCAAGATGATTACGGGCTACCTGCGCGAGAAACTCGGTTTTGAAGGCATCGTCGAAACCGACGCCATGCGCATGCCCGCCATCCAGTCAAGATACGGCACGGGGCAGGCAAGCGTGATGGCAATCCAGGCCGGATGTGACCTCGTGCTGTTGCGCGGGGACCTGAATCACTTCGAAGAAGGGTATTTTGCGCTTCTGACCGCCGTCAAAGACGGCACCATTCCGATGTCAACCCTGGACGCTGCGGTCACGCGCATCCTTCGCCAGAAGGAACGCATCGGTCTGCTCGGCCATCCCCTTGTGGATCCCGTGAAGGCGGACGCAATCGTAGGTTGCGCGGCCCACAAGGAACTGGCGCGGGAACTGGCGGAACGCTCTGTCACACTTCTGCGCAACGCGGATTTGCCGCTGGGAAATGCAGGAAAGGTGCTGACGATTTGCGTCGAACCCCAGAAGATTCTCGGTGCCAACGACCCTGTGCAATCCATCGACATGCTCTACAAGGCGGTCAGCCCAATCTACGGGGGTGACTGTTTCGTCACCAAACTACGCCCGACCGCGGAACAGATTGCGTCCATCCGCGCTGCCGTGCCGCAATACGACACTGTGATACTGGGGACCTGCAACGCCCTGCTCTACCCCGAACAGGTCGAACTCGCGAATGTCATCTGCGAGGGTGCATGCGGGAAGGTCATCGTCGTCGCGATGGACGGTCCCTATGACTACGAGGTCCTGCCTAACGTGAAGAACCTCATCTGCACCTACGGTGCCGTAGCCGCCTCCTGCGAGGCCGCTGTTGACGTCATCCGGGGCAAACTCAAGGGAGACGCTTTCCGCCCCATAACCTTGAAACCTTAAATCTCCAGAGGTTCTAGAGAGGTAATTGCAAAACTCCTTTTTGAGTCCACAGAATACACAGAATACACAGAAGGCAATCCGCCGCGAAGCGGCGGATTGCACTTTGTATTCTGTTTCATATCAAGTGGTTGGCCGCGCGATAGCGTGGATAAACAGTTCTGTATATTCTGTGTGTTCTGTGGACTCCCATAGTTTTTTGCAATTACCTCTAGAGGTTCTAGAGGTTCTAGAGGTTCTAGAGCATCTAGAACCTAGCAGAGCACCTTCTGCACGAGGAACATATAGGCGGCGGTACCCGCAAGGATGGAAAGCAGCGGGTTCCGTCGCCAGATTTGCAGGAGGACGACGATGGTTCCGGCGGCCAATTCGGCGAGACCATAATGCTTTTCCGCAAGGGAATGTCCCTGGAAATAGGAACAGTAACAATACACCACCAGCATGGCAATGGCCGCCGGGGAAACCATACGTCCGAGATAGGAGACGATTTGGGGAGGACGGCCACCTTTGGCGCGTCCAAATGCCAGGAAGGGGAATGCACGGAGGAGGAACGTCACCCCGGCGGTCACGAGTGCAAGACAAATCAGATAGAGGGTCTGGCTCATAGGGTCGCCTCCTCTGTCACGGGCTCCAACCTGCGGCGGAACACCAGAAACGTCGCCAGCATCAGGCACATCGTCGGGATAATCATCTGCTCCGTTGGAAAGAGGAGACGTGCGAGGAGTGCAGACACGATTCCGATGGCGGCAGGCAGACGATTGTTTTTTTCACGGCATTGGTCCGTAAGAATAACCAGGAAAAGTGCAGTCATCGCGAAGTCAATTCCCTTCGTCGGGAAAGGGAGTGCACTGCCAATGAGCGCCCCCGTCGTGACACCTACCACCCAGTAGAGATGGTCAAAGGCCGCAACCAGAAGACAATAGGAAAGGGAACTCTCTCCATGCGGATACTTATTTTCCACCTCCAGTGCATAGGTTTCATCGGTCAGCGTGCAGATGAGGTAGAGTTTTTTCCAGAAACCAATGCCATGAAAACGTTCCAGCAGGGAAAGGCCGTACATTGCATAGCGAATATTGAGGCAAAATGTCAGCAGTGCCACGGTCAGTAAGGCAGTCTGGTTTCGCGACCATTCCACCAGAATGAACTGCAGGGTGCCTGAAATACTGGTCGCGCTTGTGATAAAACCCCACATCGGCGCATGAAGAATGCCTCCGTTCCGCGACAGCAGAATCCCCGCAGCCATCCCCATCGTCGTGTACCCCATCAGCACGGGCAACGAACTGAAAAACGCCGCCTTCCACAATCTGCCACTCATCGCCAATATGCCCTTTCCGCAAAAAAACATTCTCACCCTCCATTCCTTCCAATCCCCACCCAGAAAAACCATCCATTCAATATAACTTGTTTTTCTCCTTTTTACAGCATCCTTCCCGCGTTTTCTCAAAGAAAAGTTCCAAGTGGTTAGTGGTTAGTGGTTAGTGGTTAGTGGTTAGCGGTTAGTGGTTAGTGGTTAGCGGTTAGTGGTTAGTGGTTAGCGGTTAGTAGTTAGTGGTTAGTGGTTAGTGGTGAGTGGTGAGTGGCGAGTGGTTTGCGGTGAGTGGCGAGCGGTGAGTGGCGAGCGGTGAGTGGCGAGTGGTGAGCGGTGAGTGGTTTGCGGTGAGTGGGGAGTGGTTAGCGTTGAATGATTAGTGGTGAATAGAGTGCCATCCACTAGGTGCGCGGGACGTTTCGAAGTTGAGAATGGAGAATTGAGATTGGAGTGCCATCCACTAGGTGCACGAGGCGTGCCGCT
>JAFRLI010000178.1 GCA_017431255.1 Victivallales bacterium | reverse complement strand
TGCCCCTAAGCGTCCCCTAAGCGTCGTGCCCCTAAGAGTCCCCTAAGAGTCGTGCCCCTAGGAGTCCCCTAGGAGTCGTGCCCCTAGGAGTTCGTGCCAAACGCCACGCTTATTGAATGGCGGTCTGGAAGGTTCCCTGGTCGGCAGCGAGTGCGCACGCAGCGGAGACGGGCTTTTCGAAGTCTGCGAACACGCCGGGGAGTTGTCCAAGGACATAGGCGCAGCACTCTTCGGCAGTTGCCACAGCAAAGCCCTCGCCAACCTGCATCAAGCCTGGTTCATTGCGCTCATAGGTGCAGACATAGAAGATGCGTCCTGGCGTCAAGGGAAGTTCGCGCACAATCAGGGCGTCCTTGCGCACAATGGAGAGCCACCCATAGTCGCCGTTGGCACTGACGACCCCGGAGATGCGCGGGGTGTCCAGGGAATCGTGTTCGAAGTCCATCGAAAGGGACACATACGCCAGCGCGTCCCGAGGCGACATTCCCGATTCGATTTTCTCTGCGATGGGATCCGTCTGCGAACCATTCGTGACGACGGCAAACCCGCGCACAATTCGCAGGCAATTGTAGGCAATGTAGGGATTCTTCTGGATGTCGTTTTCAAAGCCGGCCTTCGGCACTATCGCTATCGCCTTCGACAGCACTTTTGCCTCCCTGTTCGGGAATGAACGCGACGACACCCTGTACAACCCAGCCGCACGACCTTCCGTTGTGCATCCCACAGCGACGATTCTTCCTACGTACATTGCATTTCTCCTGGTTTATGGTGAGAGGTTAGTGAAAAAAACGCAACCATTGCCAAGCCATGAACGACAGCATCCCGAGCCCCTGTCCCGCAGCATACCACCAGTAGCATCTTTGGACAGCAACCGCAGTCTCTGCCTCCTCCCCTGCCTCCGCCTGTTGTGCCACCAGACGATTCCGCCCGCCGATCGCAGTCATCACCGTCAGTACCGCACCGATTCCAATCGCCAATGGCGAAAAACGCAGAAAAAACGACGCAAACGCCTCTCCCGCGCAAGGGAACACAAACATATACAGGCTCTCCATCGGCGCCGACCAAACCACCTTGGGCGATGCCACCCGCCTGCGCATTCGCACAGCCAGCAGGCACAACCCCACACCGGAAAGGACGCCCGCCAGCAGCAAAATGTCAGCCCATTTCATCGTTTTGTCCTCAAACCCAAGCCTAGTGCGTTGCAAAGTCCCGTTCTAGACATTATATTTAACAAATCCTGTCTTTCGAACTGATTTAGAGGCAATTCCCAAACACCGCCCGCACGGCAAACCTTCACCAGCGAGACTGCGTTTTACAATTCCCTCTAATATAACCCCTCATCGTCCGAGTGCCCACAGGCACCTTCCAAATCCCTTATGAAAGTAACCATTCGTTCTTTTGTTTTGCTTCTGGCATTGCTCCCGGTTGCAGCATTTTCGCGTCCATGGGTCGCGTTGTTTGGCTCGAACGACTGCCTGGACTGCGCGAAAATCAAGCATGCCTGGACATCGGAGTTTACTGGCGAGAGCGACCCCGTGCTGGTATTTCTGCCGATTGAGCACAACCGAAACTACGCCACCTTAAGCCGCCTGGAAGACGAACTGCAGGTCACCGACAAGGGCGCGTCGTTCCCCATTTTCGTAGTCGGCAACAAGATGTACACAAGCGTCCCGTCGTTCCAAGCTGCCTGGAACGACCTACGCACGCTGGCCGCCCTCCCCTGCCCTGCCCCCTCTGCCGCTCCCATTGCCGAAGCAGTCGAGACCGCAACTTCCCCGCTGATCACCCTTCTCATCCAGAAGCGCAAGCCCGTACCCGAACCTACCGCCGAACCCGTCCCAGCCACCGTTCCCCGGTTGCTCTTCTTCGAACAACCCGCCTGCGCCAAATGTTCCCGACAAAACAAGGAACTCGAACTCCTCCACGAAAAACTCCCCGACCTCCAACTCGCGCGGTATGATGTCACCACTCTTGACGGACGTGCCATGCTCACCCGTTTCCACAATGCCAACAAGGTCCCGGTCACCGATAAAAATCTCGCGCCGATGGTCTGCTGGCCCGGCGGCTGGATTACGGGTCGCCTCGCCGAGGCTTCCGAACTGGAAGACGCGCTTCGTCATGCCGACGGCGAGGCGTTCTGGCTGGCCGAACTCACCGATGCCGAGCGGGAGGCAGAACGGCAGCGCTCCCGTTCCTTCCTGGAACACGTCATTCTCACCTCCGTCATCTCAGGTGGACTTGCCGACGGCATCAACCCCTGCGCCTTTGCCACCTCCATTTTTCTCATCAGCTATCTTTTGTTCCTCAAGAAACGCCCGCGTGACATCGCGCTCGTCGGTTTTGGTTTTTGCACAGGGGTTTTCATCGCCTATTTCTGCTTCGGACTCGGCATCTCCTTCCTGTTGAACTTCCTGCAAGGTCAAACCTGGCTCAAGCCCACGCTCTACAGTCTTTTCGCGCTCCTCTCCGCCATCTTTGCGGTGGGAAGTCTCGTCGATGCCTTCCGTTTCAAGAAAACGGGCAAGTCTTCCGACATGATGCTGGGGCTTTCCTCCGGGACGCACCGGGGCATCCACGAGAAAATCCGCACCTTAGCGGACCGCAGTGCGCTTCTGCTCTTCCCGGCGTCCATCGTGCTAGGTGCGGTGGTTTCCTCCATGGAGTTGGCGTGTACGGGACAGGTTTACGCCCCGCTGCTGGCGGCAATGCTTGCGCAAGGCATGACGCCGCATTTTCTATTCCTGCTTCTCGTGTACAACCTCTGTTTCATCCTGCCGCTCGCGGTCATTACCGTGCTGGCGTGCCGAGGCGTCGGAGCGCAAGCACTCGCCAACTGGGCCAAGGAACACGTCTTTGCCACGAAACTCCTTATGGCTGCCATTTTCGCCATCATCGCCGCAGTCATGGTCGTCCTCCTCATCCTCCGTGTCTGATTCCAGAGGCAAGAGGAGAGAGTGGAGAGTCGTGGAGCGGAGTTCTTAAGTTCTCCGCCGCAGTTCCCCGGTCAGTTGTTCCCCGTCCAATTTCAACGCCACGCAATCATTGACCTCGCGTTCCAGACGTGTCACGAAGGCATGTCTCAACGACGGTTTTGCAGAGCACATTTCGTACACTTTTTCAATGTGTTCCATGCACTGCAGCACCTCTTCAGGACATGCGGAAACACCTTCCCAACCACGTTCGCGCGCGGCAAACGGCAATTCCGGCAGGTTTCCTTCCAAAAAGTCGCTCAAGGTCAGACGTGCCCGCAAACCGCAGCGGTGACTCCGTCCCGTCTCCCATTTGTACAGGGTCGCCACGCACACTCCCAGCAGGTGTGCCGCATCGTATCGGGTCAGCATCTGTTCCAAAAGAAGCTCCTTCAACCACTGCACAATCACCTCATCCATTACCCCTTTGTGCTTCAAAATCTCCAGACTCTTTCGACGATTTTCTTCCATTTTTTCTTCTCCTTTTTTGTTTTTTGCAGAAAGAGAATCTACAGGTTTTCTCTTTCCTTCTCTCTAATTTAGCATAATCAGATAGTTTGTCAAGTCAATCCCAGCAATTTTAATTCCTTTTTCCCAAAGAGCCGAAAAATCGCACGTCGGCACTTGTAAAATGGCACTCGACGGAGTACATTTAACGGTGGGTTCCATTGTGTTTTGTCCCCGTCCCTATCCCAGAACCATCGAATCAACAGGAGTAGAAACCATGGCGATTGACAAGAATTCGAAAACCGCGAAGAATCTGGCGTTTGCGTTTGCAGGCGAATCCCAGGCGCGGAACAAGTACACTTACTTTGCGAGTGCCGCGAAGAAGGAAGGCTACGAGCAGATTGCAGCAATCTTCGAGGAGACTGCCGGCAACGAGAAAGAGCATGCGAAGATGTGGTTCAAGGCGCTGGGCGGTGTCGGCACCACGGCGGAAAACCTGGCCGCGGCCGCAGCCGGTGAGAACGAAGAGTGGACCCAGATGTACAAGCAGTTTGCCGAAGAAGCACTTGCAGAAGGCTACACGGAGATTGCCGCGCAGTTCAAGATGGTCGGCGAAGTCGAAAAGCGCCACGAAGCGCGCTATCGCAAATTGGCCGCCAACCTCGCCAGCGGCGAGACCTTCGTCCGCAAGGGACAGAACCGCTGGGAATGCCGCAACTGCGGCTTCGTCTATGTCGGCGAGAAGGCTCCCGAACTCTGCCCCTGCTGCAAGCATCCCCAGGCATACTTCCAACTCGAACCTGAAAACTTCTAGCACAAGTCCTCGCTAACACGTGAACAAGCCAAAAGCCGCCCTGGCTTTTGGCTTGTTCTTTTCCCACCTAACGAACTCCGCCAGAAGACGCTTCTTTCCCACAAAATGCGCGGACCCGCGCCAGTCAGGAACACCAATGGCAGGAAGGCCTTCCTGGAGGCGGCGATAACCTGCGCAATCGTCCGCACGGTACATTTGGGCCCGATTTAAGGGCTTATTTCACCTCAAAAGATTGCAAAAACATAAATCTGGTGCTAAGTTAGTAAAGGATATGGAGGGAACCGAAATCGTTTTTCATCCACCGAGCGCACTTTACCCATGACAAAACAGCCCGTTCTTCAGTTCCGTCTTCGTTCGCCTGACACCTCCAGTGATGAGCAATGGCAGCAGACATTCCAGATGATTGTAGAAAATCCAGGTTGCTGCGATGAAGTCTGGTTCTCGACCGGCATCGCGGTTCCACCTCTGGAATGGCACCGGGCAAACGCGGAAAGAATCGCACGCGGCGCAGAACAACTGCGCAACAAGGGCATTGCCTCAGGCCTCCAAATCCAGGCGACCATTGGACATTCGGACAGTCTCTCCGCATTGGAGTGCATGGATGGCAAGACCTGGGGCGGCTGGACGGGACGCGGCGGCCTTGAATGTGTCAACTGCAATTGCCCCCGCCAGCCCGCATTCCTGGACTATATTCGCAAAATGAGCGAATATTATGCGGCAATCCACCCTTCCAGCGTCTGGATTGACGACGATTTGCGCATCGCAGCCCACTCACCTGCCTCCCCTCGCGCCAAGGAAAAGGAAGGCTGGATTGGTTGCTGGTGCGATACCTGCATCGCCGCGTTCAATGCCGAAACCAAGGCCTCCTGGACACGAGAAACCCTGGACCAGGCCATGGCTCCCGACAGTGCGCTCTTCCATCAATGGAAGGCCTTCTCAGAGCGCTCCGTGCTCGCCATCGCCAAGACCATAGCAGAAGTGTTTACAAAGGTTTCGCCGGAATCGTTACTTGCCCTGCAGAACGGCTATTGTGTTTGCGACACCTTCACTCTGGTTCTGAAAGCCCTCCATGAGGTCAGCGGTCGTCCCGTGGGGTCACGTCCGGGCGGCGGTGCCTATTATGACACCGACCCGAACTCTCAGATCATCAAGAGCCTGCGGGAAGCACGATTCCGCAAGGACATGGGGGATCCGCAATGGATTTCCGTCTGGACGCCAGAAATCGAAAGTTATCCCCGCAACTATGGTTCTCGCTCCGCGCAAAGCATTCTGGTGGAAGCATTTTCTGCTTTAATGACGGGAATGACCGCTTGCAGCATGCTGGTCACTCACACAGGACATGAACCGGCGGAACTCTATTCTCGCACGATTCTCAAGCCGATTGCCGACGCGGCCCCCGTCCTGAAAGGCTACGCTGCTTCCTGCGAAGGGACGTTGCCCGCTGGATTTTCCAGCAGCCTACCTGTCGATCCCTTGTACGCCTTTGCGCACACGGGAGTTCCCGTCCTGTTTGGAATTGGGAAATCCTACGGGGAATTGCGCGAAGAAGAGGTACAACGGGACCACTGCCTTGCGACTTCTTCCGAGGTGCAAAAATGGAGAGAAGAACTGGATGCACGGGCAGGTGGGACGGTCGCCGTGCTGGAATCGCCATTCGTCGGTCTGATGCTTCCGCGTGTCACGGAAGACGGAAACCTGAAGACGGTCGCCCTACTGAATCTTCGCATCGACAGCCAGGGTCCGATCGTTCTTCGACTTCGCGGACTACCCGCTGGAACCCGACAGGCAGTCTGGCACGAATTGCGCCGCAAACCTCTGCCTTTGCCTATCCGCTTCGAAACGGAAAGAGCATACGTCACCATTCCTGAAATCGGAGTTTGGAATGGCGGCTATCTGGATTTCACAACGCAAGCCTGATTTTTTTAGATGGTCGATACGCGTTTCGTACCGATGTCGGGACACCGTCGGGACAAAAAGACCCGTTCCTGGAAGGAGGAACGGGTCTGAGAGAGCAGGATGGTGGCTGCGTGGGGCTAGCCGCGGCGGCTGCGGATTCTGCCCTTGTCCATGAAACCGTCATAATGACGTGCGAGGAGGTGAGCCTCGATCTGTCGAAGGGTGTCAAGTCCGACACCAACGATGATGAGGAGGCTGGTACCGCCGAAGAAGTGTGCGATCATGGCGGGGACCTCGAGGGAGTTCATGAGAATCATGGGGAGAATGGCGAGGCCAGTGAGGAAGATGGCGCCCGCGAGGGTGATTCGGGTCATCGCGTGGTCGAGGAACTCTGCGGTGGCATTCCCTGGCTGGATGCTGGGGATGTAGCCGCCCTGCTTCTGGAGGTCATCGGCAATCTGAATGGGATTGAACTGGTTGGCAACCCAGAAGAAGGAGAAGACCAGAATGAGAAGACCATAGATGATGACGTACGAAACACTACCATACTGAAGCAGGCTGATAATGTAGCCCACGAAGCGGTTGCTCGGGAGGAAGCGCAGGAACATCATCGGGAACGAGAGAATCGCGCCCGCGAAGATGATGGGCATGACGCCCGAGTAGTTCACGCGCAGGGGCAGGTAGCTGGTCTGGACCGTCGTGGTCTGACCGACACCGCCGATGCGACGGGTCGCATAGCACACGGGAATCTTCCGATGGCCCTCGGTGAGCGCGATGGCGCCCATCGTGACCGCAAAGAAGAGAGCCATGAGCAGGACGAGGTGAATGGTGGAGAGGTTGCCATCGCCCGTCATACTGCCGCTGGCGACGAGTTTGATGAGGTTGACGACGGCGACTGGCAGGCGCGCGATGATGTTCACCGTGATGATGATGGAAGCACCGTTTCCGATGCCGCGTTCGGTGATTTGTTCGCCGAGCCACATGATGAGCATGGCACCTGCGGTGAGCGAGATAATGGTCATGAGGATGAAGCCGAATCCGGCATGGCGCACGGCAGAACCCGCGTCGCCCTCGCCCTTCGTCATCGCAACGGCAAACATCGCACCCTGGATGACGCAAATCACCAGCGTGACATAGCGCATCATCTGGTTGTACTGCTGACGTCCTGCCTCGCCTTCACGAAGCATGCGTTCCAGTTGCGGAATGACCGGGGTCATCATCTGCAGGATGATGGAGGCCGAGATGTAAGGCATAATGCCCAATGCGCCAACGGCAAACTTCTCGAGTGCGCCACCGCTGAACATATCGAAGATGTCCAGCACGCCGCCCGTCCCCTGGCCGCCGAGTTTTCCCATGAAGGAGTTGATCACGGAGGGATCCACTCCCGGACACGGGATGAAACTGGCCAGACGCACCAGCGCGATGATGGCGAACGTGAAGAGCAGGCGCTTCCTCAGTTCGGGGATCTTGTAGCAATTCAAATAGGCTGAGAGCATCTCTGTTTCCTTGTTATTTGTGCCACAGGCCACACCCCTCCCCTGACTGCCTTTCTACGGACAGACGCGGGAAGAATGTGGCCACGGCAGGGAATCAGGACTAGGCCTCTGCGGCCGCTGCTTTGCGGGTCACTTCCACGCAGGAACCGCCCTTTGCCTCAATGGCCGCCTTCGCGGTCTTGGAGAACTTTTCCGCCTCGACCTTGAGGTTCTTGGAGAGTTCGCCGTTCGCCAGAATCTTCAGCGGGGCCTTGGTCTTGCTAATCAGACCACGCTTCTGAAGTTCTTCGCGGGTGACGACTTCGCCGTCCTTGAAGTTCTCGTCGAGAACGTTGAGATTGACCACCTCGTATTCGATGTGGTTCGGGTTGTTGAAGCCGCGCTTGGGAAGACGGCGGATCAGCGGGATCTGGCCACCTTCGAAGAAGGGACGGCTGGTATGCCCAGTACGGGCTCCCGCGCCTTTCTCACCACGGCCCGAAGTGCGTCCGCTACCGGAGCCATCACCACGTCCGACGCGGCGGCGGTTCGGACGCTTCACGGTGTTTTTCAGTTCATGCAGTTTCATCGCTATCGTTTCCTTCTAGCGTAGTAAGGGATTACAGCGCAACGCGGTCGCGCTTTTCGAGAATGGACTTGCGCGTCTTCATCGTGGTCAATGCCTCAAAGGTGGCCTTGACGACGTTGACGGCATTCTTGGCACCCAGGGACTTGCCGAAGACGTCCTTGACGCCAGCGAGTTCCAGGACGGGGCGCATGCCGCCGCCAGCGATGACACCAGTACCGGCGGAGGCGGGGCGCATCATGATTTTGGCCGCGCCGAAGCGGTAGGTCACCATGTGGGTGATGGTCGAGCCATAGAGGCTGACGGGGACGATGTTGCGGCGTGCGTGTTCGCCCGCTTTGCGGATGGCGTCCGCCATTTCGTTGGCCTTCCCGATTCCCAGACCTACGTGACCATTGCGGTCGCCAACAACCACCAGGGCCGAGAAACTGAAGTTTTTACCGCCTTTGACGACCTTGGTCGTGCGGCGGACATTCACGAGTCTCTCCTCGAATTCGTCCTTCTGCTCGGGGACGCCAGCAGGGGCGGCCTTGGCAGGAGCGGCATTCGCGGGGGTCTCAACTTTGCTTTTGTTCTGTTCCGTCACGTTTTTATCTCCTAAGATATTCTGCCGTGATACCACCTAGAACTTCAGTCCGGCGGCGCGTGCCGCCTCGGCGAGTGCCTTGACGCAGCCATGGAAGGGGAAACCGCCGCGGTCGAAGACGACCTCGGTGATGTTCTTTTCTTTGCCGCGTTCGGCGATGGTCTTTCCGATGACCTCGGCGGACTTGATGTTCGCATGGAGGTTCTGGGCGCGGAATTCCTTCTCCACGGTTGCCGCGGAAGCGAGAGTCACACCCTTTTCGTCGTCAATCAACTGCGCATAGATGTTCATGCCAGTGCGGCAGACACTCAAACGTGGTTTTTCGGCGGTGCCGGAAACCGTCTTGCGGATGCGCGCATGGCGCATCTTCCGCGCCTCTTTCTTGGTAGTTTTGCTCATGGTTATGCTCCATCATCGGCTCGTACATACGATACTAGACCGCTGCCGCGAGACCCTGAACGATTATGCCCTCTTGCCTTCCTTCAAGGTGAGTTGTTCGCCTGCGAAGCGGACGCCCTTGCCGTGGTAGGAATCGGGAACGCGGAACTTGCGGATGGTCGCGGCGACCTGGCCCACCAGCTGCTTGTCAATACTTTCCAGCGTGATGTGGGTCTGGTCCGGCATCGTCACTTTGACGCCTTCGGGGACCTGGTACTCGACGGGGTTGGAGTAGCCGAGGTTCAAGGTCATCTTCTGCCCGGCGATAGAGGCACGATAGCCGACGCCGACCAGTTCGAGGTTGATCTTGAAACCATCCGTGACGCCAACCACCATGGCGTTGATGAGGCTGCGGAAGGTGCCGTGCATCATCTTCTGATGCGCATCCTCTTCCGAAGCGCGCTTGACGTGCAGCTTGCCGTCCGCGACCTCGATAGAGATGTTTTCGGGGAGGGTCAAGGAGCGGTTGCCCTTGGGGCCCGTCACCTTGACTTCCTGTCCATTCTGCTCGACTTTGACGTTCGAGGTCAGGACAATTGGTTTGTTGCCCATGCGTGACATTGTCTGATACTCCTTTGCTCTCTCAGGCTACCAGACGTAGCAGAGCACTTCGCCACCCACTTTCTGCTTACGGGCATTTCTGTCCGTCATGATTCCCTTGGATGTGGAGAGAATCGCGATACCGAGACCGCCGAGGACGTGCGGGATTTCCTCGCTTCCGCAATAGATGCGGCAGGAGGGTTTGCTGACGCGGGTGATGCCCTCGATGACGGGGGTCTTGCCCTTGTCCTTGTACTTGAGGACGACCTTGAGTTCTTTCTTGTTGTGCTCGAGCTCCGTGACGGAACTCTTCTCGATGTAGCCAGCCTCCTGCAAGGTTTCCGCGATAGCCTGCTTCATTTTCGAGAAGGGCATGGCGGTCTCTGCAAGCCGGCCTCTCTGCGCATTGCGGATGCGCGTGAGCATATCGGCAACAGGATCATTGACGCTCATTTGTTATCTCCTTACCAACTTGCTTTCATGACGCCGGGGATCTGACCGCTGCTGGCCAGTTCGCGGAAGCAGATGCGGCACAGGTGGAATTTCCCCATGTACGCGCGGCGGCGTCCTCAACGTTCGCAACGGTGATACTCTCTGGTCGAGAACTTGGGTTCCCGCTGAGACTTGACAATTTGACTTTTTTTCGCCACAGTTAGTTCCCCTTCTGGTCAGCGAATGGCATACCGAGCATCGCAAGCAGGTCGCGCGCCTCGTCGTCGGTGCGTGCGGTCGTCACGATGCAGATGTTCATTCCGATGTTATGCTTGACTTTATCGAGGTCGATTTCGGTGAAGACGGACTGTTCGCTGAGTCCGAAGTTGTAGTTTCCGACGCCGTCGAACGAGGTGCTGGAAACGCCACGGAAGTCGCGAACGCGCGGAAGCACGATGTTGATGAGACGGTAGAGGAAGTTGTACATCATTTCGCGGCGGAGCGTGACGTGCGCGCCGACGGCCATGCCTTTCCTCAATTTGAAGTTGGAGATGTTCTTGCGGGACTTGGCGATGACAGCCTTCTGGCCGGTGATGGCGCTGAGGGTGTCGACCGCGGCAGTCATGACTTCCTTGTCCGCATCGCTCTTGACACCGGTGCTGAGGACGATTTTGACGAGCTTGGGAACCTCCATCGGGTTCTTGTAGCCGCGCTTCGCCTTCAGCTGCGGGGCGACGGTGTCCTTGTAGATGTTGTAAAGTTCACTGGTAATCATTTGTTGTCAACTCCCGCGCTTTCCTTCTTGGTGTGCCTGGCCTGGTAGCGCGCCTCGCCCATAACGTTGCTGATGTCAACGGGCGTCTCGCGGTCGATGATGCCGCCATTGGGGTTGGCGGTACTGCGACGGACGGTCTTCTTGTGGATGTTGACGCCTTCGACGGTGACGCGGCGTTTCTTCGGCTCGACCTTCAGGACCTTGCCGCTTTTGCCTTTGTCGGCGCCAGCGATGACGTACACGATATCGCCTTTCTTGATTTTCGCGCTAGCCATTAGAGCACCTCCGGGGCAAGAGAAACGATTTTCATGTAGTTCTTCTCGCGGAGTTCGCGAGCGACGGGCCCGAAAATACGGGTGCCTTTGGGGTTGCCCTGGTCGTCGATGATGACGGCGGCGTTCTTGTCGAACCGCAGGAAAGAACCGTCTGCGCGACGGATGTTCTTGCTGGTTCGCACGATGACGGCGCGGACGACTTCGCCCTTCTTGACACTGCCGCGGGGCTGTGCTTCCTTGACGGATGCGCGGATGACGTCGCCGATTGCGGCGAAGCGCTTGCGCTGTCCGACGGTACGGATGGCCATGATTTTCTTGGCACCCGAGTTGTCGGCCACTTCCAGAGTACTGTTCATCTGAATCATGGGGGGCCTCCTCAATCAGTCACTGCGTGACGGACGATTCGGACGAGGCGCCAGCGCTTCAGTTTGCTGAGGGGGCGGGTCTCCATGATTTCGATGAGATCGCCGGGCTGAGCCTCGTTCTTTTCGTCGTGGACGTAGTATTTGCTGGTGAATTTGACGACCTTGCGGTACAGAGGATGAGCAGCACTGCGAGAGACTTTGACCACGAGGGTCTTGTCCATCTTGTTGCTCACAACTGTCGCGGTCAGAACCTTGCGGGCGTTGCGCTCTTTGACTTCTTCTGCCATAGCAATTGCCTCTGTTGTGTCACTTGTCGGCCTTTTGGGCACGAGCGGTCTTTTCCGTTTCGATTCGCGCGATGTCCTTGCGGAGGAGGCGAATCTGGGAGGGTTTCTCCAACTGTCCGGTGAGGGCCTTGCGACGGAGATTGAAGATCTCCTTTCGCGCATCGGCCTCGGCCTTGTCGAGTTCCTCCGCTGTCATCTTTCGGATATCAGCTGGTTTCATGTTGGATGGTTCCTTCTACTGGTCTCGGCTAGGCGAGTTTACGGGAAAGGAAGCGGCAGCGGAACGGGAGTTTGCTGGCCGCGCGGGCGAGTGCTTCCTTCGCGATGGTTTCGCTGCAACCGGAGAGTTCGATGATCATATTGCCGGGTTTGATGACGGCAACCCACTCTTCGGGAGCGCCCTTTCCTTTTCCCATACGGGTTTCAAGGGGCTTCTTGCTGACGGGCTTGTCGGGGAAGACGCGAATCCAGATCTGGCCACGGCGTTGCATGTGGCGGGTGACGGCCACGCGGGCCGCCTCGATCTGCTTTCCAGTCATCCAGCCGCGGTCCAGGCACTGCAGCCCGAACTCGCCGAAGTCCAACTGGTTATTGCGGGTTGCGAGCCCCCCTCGGCTGCCTCGCTGAACCTTTCGATACTGCACGCGTTTGGGCATTAACGGCATTTTTGGAATCCTCAAAATTTTCGGGTTTGCAAATCCAGACTTTGACACCAATGAGGCCTGCGAGCGTACGGGCCTCGGCGGCACCGTAGTCGACATTGGCGCGGATGGTGTGGAGCGGCACCTTGCCGTCCTTGTATTGTTCCGTGCGGGCCAGTTCGGCGCCATTGAGACGTCCGGAGCAGCGAATCTTGATGCCTTCGGCCCCGTGTTCCATGGCGGTCTGCATGGCGCGCTTCATGGCGCGACGGAATGCGACGCGCTTGACGAGCTGCTGGGTGATGCTTTCGGCGACCAGCTGCGCATCCATTTCGGCCTGCTTGATTTCACGGACATCGATGAGGATTTCCGCGGAATCCTTGGTGATGGCGGCGACCATCGCGCGGACCTTGTCCAGTCCGGCGCCTTTCTTGGCGCGGCCCTTCTCCTCCTTGGCGTCGGCTGCGGTGGCCTCGGGGGCATTCTTCGGTGCCTTTTCGGTGCCGAACTTGCCAGTGAGGACGATGCCGGGACGTGCGGTGAAGATGGTGACGCGGATGCGTTTGCCACTACGTTCAATGACAGTTTTGCTGACGGCTGCGGAAGCGAGTTCCTTGGCAATCTTCTCACGGATCTTGAGATCTTCCTGGAGCAGTTTGCCGAACTCCTTCTTCCTGGCGAACCAGCGGGACTTCCAGTCCTTGGTAACCGGGAGACGGAAACCAATGGGATTTACTTTTTGACCCACAGTTGTTACACTCCTACCTAGTTGTTTTCATCGGAGACGAGGACGCGAATATGGCTCGTTCTCTTGCGGATGTGACCGGCCGAACCACGTGCCTTCGGCTGGAAACGCTTCATCGTGGGACCTTCCCCGACAAGAGCTTCCTTGACGACCAGATTGGTGCGCGCGACACCGCCCTTCTCGTCATTCTCGGCATTGGCCACGGCGGACTTCAGCGTCTGCTCGATGATGCGCGCCGCTTTGCGGGGAATCAGGCTGAGCATATTCAGGGCCTCGACGGCACCCTTCCCCTGGACGAGGCGGGCGACCTGCCGGGCTTTGCCCGCCGCGATGCGCACGTTTTTGGTGACTGCTAGTTTTTCCATGGTTGTGCAAATATCTGCCAGGTTGTGACTGGGCGAACAGCATGGCAGTCTGCTGTCGCCCCCCGCGTCTGCATTGGGCAGTGCGGGCGGTTATTCCGGCATTAGGATTGTGCCGGGTCCCATTTGGTCCAGGGAGCCGTTCAGGATGACGGCGGCCGAGAACTCCTGACGGCAGTCGACCGTCTGAAGCCGGGCCACCACTTTTCCGTCGCTGCCGGTTAAATGCCAGCGTTGTCCCGGACGGATGCCTGAGAGAAGCCCTTTGTCCAGAATTGCGATTTGCAATTCCTTGTGTACCTGCAGGATGGTCGCACCTTGGTCTTGGGTCCGCTCGCTGCCTCGCCGGGCGACTACCGACAGCGGTTTGAGACTCTGCTCAACGGCATGTTTGAGTGCCGCGGTCCTTTCAGACGTTTCGCGACGGATCGCGTCGCTAGGTTGCAGAACATCCAACAGGGTTGTGATGTATTTTTCGAATTCGTCAAGTGCCTGGTAGACTTGAACTTGCCGCGAGAGGGCGAGGTTGAGCGCCTCGAGTGCCTGCTGTGCGACCTGCTTTTCGTCCAATTCGCTCTTTTTCTGGATGAGATGGGCTGCGTTGAGTTCCACGGTTCGCAGCCGGTCGACAGTCGCATGGCTCTGAATGTAGAGTTCTGCGTAGCGGGACCGTAGCGCGTCGTAGTCTTTTTGCAGTTTCTCGAGTTCCAGTTCGAGGGCGACGGCCCGCCTTTCGGCGGACGCCCGGGCAACTTGTGCCTCCTGCAACGCCACCGATTCGGGGATGTTCGGTCGGTTCTCCGTAAGGACAGTGTCGCAGAGGCAGAGGGTAACACGAAAAATAAGTCCTAATAATATAATCCGTATTTTTCCAAAATTCCAATGAGTTGGAGATTTTTTCATGAAAAATCGCTCCTTTTTGCAGTTTTCGAGGCGCAGAGAGACATAGGAATGACGGGGATCCATGGGACTAATGGGACGCGCAATCGCATGTCCCTAAGTCCCATCCTTCCGGAACGCCCAGTGGTTTATGCTACTCGGTGAGCCTTCCCGTGTAAGCGTCGTCATTGGAGATTTTCGGATCGGCGAAGAACTTGGTTGCGGCCTGATTGTAGTTTTTGTTGAAGTCGTCGAGTTTTTTGCCGACTTGCTGAATGGCGATGAGTTTCAGTTGTTTCTTGTGCCAGTTGACGGAGCAACTGGTGCGCCAGGCGCCGCCGTGTCCGAACCATTGGTCCTCGCCGTCGGTGACGGGGGCGTTCAGACCGAGGGAGTAACCGCCCAGGCCATTGGGGCGCGTGGACTGCGCCAGAATGGACTTCACGGTGTCTTCCTGGAGAATCCGCACGCCATTTTCGCCGACGCCGAGATTCATCAGCATCTTGTAGAACTTGAGTTGGTCGCGGACGGTTGTCCAGAGTCCCGCGCCTGCGGAGGAGAAGACACGGTCGTCATTGTAGGGGCGCTGCATAGAGGAGGCTTGTTCCTGCCAAATGGCAGGCTTGCCACTCTCGACCTTGAAGAGTTCGATTTTGTTCTGCAACTGCTTGTCGGTCGGCCAGAAGGTGGTGGAGGACATCCCGAGGGGGGCCAGGACGCGTTCCTGGAGGAAAGCCTCCCAGCGCTTGCCAGTCACCACTTCGACGACCGCCGCGCCGATGTCGATGCCGACGTTGGAATAGGAGGCCTTTGTGCCGGGTTCAAACTTGATGGGCTGCGAGGCTGCTGTCGCGGCGACCGAGCGCAGCGGCATCCGCCGCGACCAACCGCCCATCGCCTGGAAGTTCGGCAGTTCGAATGGAAAGCCGCCCGTGTGGTTCATACACATCCGCACGGTGAGCACGTTCTTCGCCTTCACCAGTTTGCGTTCGCCATTGGCTTCGGACACCTGCACCCACAGATTCTTGAACTCGGGGAGATATTTGGAGACGGGATCGTCCAGGGAAATCTTGCCCTCCTCGACGAGCATCGCGATGGTGACTCCGCAGAATCCCTTGGTCTGGGAGCACTGCATATACACGTCGTCAAGAGTGATGGGTCGTTTCGTGCGTGCGTCCGCATAGCCGATGCACGCCGTCTCCTGCACACCATTCTGATAGAACACGCTGATCACGCCAGGCACTTCTCCGGAATCCACGAACTGCTGCAAGGCGTCCTTCGCATACGTGGTGTGCGAATCCAACGCGCCGGCATCTTTCTTGCACACACTGCAGCAACCGGAAAGCATTGCCGCCAAACCAATCCACAGCATCCATTTCTTCATTGGTGACTCTCCTTGTTCTTGATTTAGGTATTTGGAAAAAACTGGATTCGTTCTGCTTTTTTCAAAAAGTCTCGTAGTTTCTCGGGAAGGGAATCCGCAAACTCTAGCGCGTCCGCGCCCGGGGGTGCGCGATGCGCGTCCAAAAGGATTTTGCGGAAGCGCGGACCATCGCCGTCGCGAACGGCGGCGGCGAGCCGCAGGCGAAAACAGAGCGAACGCGCCTGGCGCACCAAATGCACAAGCAGTTGCAGGGCAATCGCCACTGCAAATGCAATGGAGACGGCGAGCAGCCAGACGTTGCGCGGTGGAGGCGTCCATTGCGGAAGTTCATTTGGCTTGGACGAGGCAATTGGCGCGGCCTGTTCGGGACCGACGTCCCATTGAATGCGGTCGTGGAAATGCGAAAAATACTCTGCGGACGGAGTGGCCGCTGCGCTCACGCAGAGGAGAAGAGCCACCGTCCACAGGCATTGTATCGCATTCCATTTCATTCGCTGCGCCCTCTTGTTCATCGCCACTGGAGCATATCCTGGTACTGGACGAAGGTCCCGCCGAAGATATCGAGGGCGGAGCCGACCGTGAAGTCGATTCGCCCGCCGCCCGCTCGTCCAATGGTATGGATGTCCTCCAGCCCGCGAATGCCGCCCGCATAGGTCACGGGAATCGGGGAGAGGTCTGCCAGAAGCGAAACCAGTGCCTCGTCAATCCCGGCCTGACGTCCCTCCACCTGCACCGCATGCACGAGAAACTCCCCGCAAAATTCTGCCAGGTGCTCCATTGTCGCGCGGTCCAGAACGGTCTTGCAGACAGTCTGCCAACGGTTGCAGGCTACGTGGTACTGCCCCTCCACTGGCACGCAACTCAGGTCGATGACCAGATGTTCGCGGCCAACGGCGGCGGTCATCTCGGAAGCGCGTCCCCAGTCCAGTTCCCCGTCCACGAATAGATAAGAAGTTACAATGACGTGAGAAGCGCCTGCTTCGAGCCACTGTCGCGCGTTGTCAGGACGGATGCCGCCACCGACCTGGAGATTGCCTGGATGGACGCCAAGTGCTTCGTGCGCAGCGTCCTCGTTTCCCTTGCCGAGCATGATGACATGCCCGCCGCGGAACCCGTCGCGGTGGTACAAATCGGCGTAGTGGCGTGGAGGCAGCGTGGAGACGAAGTTGGTGGCGACGCCGCCCTCGGTGAGGGTGGCGCCGACAATTTGCTTCACGCGGCCTTCGTGAAGGTCAATGCAAGGTCGGAAACGCATGGTTATCGAATGCCTCGTTTGGCCAGGAACTCGTTGGCACGGAAGGCCATGGGAGAATCGCAGGCGATCAAGGGAGAATCCTTTGGGAAACGTCCGATTTCGTAGGCAAGTCCATCGTAGAGGGGACGCAGGGATTCCTGGGAGATGCCCGTGGCGGCGAGGACCTTGGAGTTGTCCATCACGCGATTGAAAAGGCGGTCGTATTCCAGTTGCCAGCGTGCGCCGATGTAGCCTTTCGCCCAGACCTGGAGGTAGTCCTCCTCGTCAACCCAGACGGAATTGAGTCCGCAGATGTCGTGGTACATTTCTGCGATTTCGCCCCAGGTATGGTGTTCGGCGGTGGAGAGGGAGTAGGCTTCTCCGAGCGCAAGCTCGTTGAAGAGCAGGGCCGCGAGCATGCGAGCCGCGTCGCCCGCCCAGGTCATCGTCCCCTGAACGTCCTTGGCCTGGATGGGGAGAATCGTCGAACGTCCGGCCAGGGCGCGTGCCGTCGTGTTGGCGACCTCTAGCGTCACCAACTGATTGCGTTGCAGCGAGTAGGTGATGGAAGGACGCACCACCGTCCAGTTCTTGCGGGGATAGACCTTGAGCATCTCCTCGCCACGCGCCTTGTAGATGCTGTAGTCGTCCGAATGCTTCAGCCAGATGTTCTCCGTGGAATCCATCAAGCGACGCGAATACTCGTGGACAGGCACGTCCTTGCCGTCGTAGACGCGATAACTTGAGAAGTAAATATAATGGTCGGTTGCCGCCAGCGCCTGCGGGAGATAATAGGGCAGCCTCGAGGTATTGTAAATCATGAAGTCCACCATTCCGTCGTAGTGCTTCGACATCACAGATGCGTAGTTTTCTGGCTCCATCACATCCATTTCGACGTAATGGACGTTCGGTGCGTCGCTCGTAATGCCCTTTGCCGTGAGAGAATCCTCACGATATACCGCCGTGATGTCGTACCCGTGCTCCGCCAACTGCGGAATCAAGTACTTGCCCATGGCACCAGTCGCGCCTAATACCAAAACAGTTTTGGACATCTTGAAAAAACTCCTGCTTGAAAGGATTTTGTGTTGCCAACGACGGACGCCTTCGGGACCTCACGAATGCGTTGGAAGCGCGGAATGCCGACCCGGCAGGTTCATACTCCTTTACTTTGCACCCCATCGGCACCAGAGAACGCCTGCCCAGGCGAGTGCATTGATGACGATGGCGCAGGTCACGGCGGCGGACGCGAGGTCCTTCGCTCGGCCCGCAAGCGGATGGAATCCTGGAGAGACCAGATCAATGACTGCCTCGACGGCGGTATTGAGCAGTTCGGTCAAGAGCAGTCCCACCCACACGATGGTCAGCAGAACGGAGTGCATCACGGGAATGGGTAGCAGCCACGCCAACGGCACGAGAATCACGCCGCAAGCGAGTTCCTGGCGAAACGCGGCTTCCTCGCAGGCGGTACGAAACCCTTGCCAGGAGTAGCGACAGGAGCGCATCAGATGCGGCAGCCCGTGCGCGGGCGACGGTTTTCCAACGGGTTGTTTCTGCTCTTCGCTCATTGGTCCAGTTCCTGGAATGCTGCGAGGAATCCCTCCATATCCTCGCGAGTGCCGATGGTGATACGGAGGTACTGGTCAATGCGCGGCAGCGCAAAGTACCGAACGAGGTACCCCTTGCCGCGCAACCCAGCAAACAGTTCCGGGGCAGGATGCTTCGGTTGCACGAACAAAAAGTTGGTTGCCGACGGCAGCACCTTGCAGCCCAGCGAGACCAATTTGCCAGCCAGCCAATCCCGCGTCTCGCAAATGCGGCGGCAGTTTTCCTTCATATACGCCTGGTCCCGCAAAGCGGCGACCGCCAGCGTCTGCGCAAGCCGGTCCACATTGTACGAATCCTTCACCTTCAGCATCTCTTGAATCAGCGCCCCGGGTGCGCACGCAATTCCCAGCCGCAAACCGGCCAACGAATAGCTCTTGGAGAGCGTGCGCGAAACGACCACGTTCGGAAAACGGTTCACAAAGGAGAGGCACGACTCCCCGGAAAAGTCCGCGTAGGCCTCGTCAATCCAGACCACGCCCGCGAATTCGCGGCAGAGTTTTTCGACGACTGGCAGCGGCGTCGGGTTCCCCGTCGGCGCATTGGGACGCGCGAACAGGAACAACTTCGCGTCTCCCGCCAGTTCTGCCGCATTGTCAGGCAGTTCAAAGTTTTCCGTGAGGGGAACAGGACGCTTCTGCGCGCCCTGGAGTTCCCCAAGGACGGGGTACAACGAATAACTCGGCTCCGCGAACGCGAGCCGCTCCCCCTCCCCTACGAACGTACGCAGCGCAATCGTCAGCAAATCGTCCGAACCATTCCCGATGAGGAACTGCTCCGGCTTCATTCCATAGACTTCCGCAGCCGCCTCGCGAACAGCGTCCGATGCAGGCGACGAGTACAGACGCAGACACGACGCGTCAAACTCCCGCAACGCCTCAAACACCTTCGGCGACGGCGGGTACGGATTCTCGTTCGTATTCAACTTCACCAGCGGGACGCCCTTGGGCTGCTCGCCCGGAACATATCCCGCCATCTCGGCAATCGCCTTGCGCACGAAACTCATTTCTTCTTTCCTTGAAATGGACCACAGAGTTACAGGTTATCACTATTAATATAAATCTCTCTGCGAACTCTGCAAATGAAAAGGACCAAAAGGACGGAAAGGCTTTCCTATAGTGGACCTGGCGCGGAGGATTGTCTGCGGCGTATGTCGGAAATGCGTATGCCTACCGGGAAATAAGGAAGTTCTTGCGTCTGCTAATGTTCAATTTCCTGATAGGCAATTGCGACGCACATGCCAAGAACTATGCGGTCCTGTATCGCCACGGCAAACCGTCCTTGGTACCCGCTTACGATCTCCTGACCACTATGGTCTACGATTTCATTGCAAAACACTTCGCCCTG
>JAFRLI010000177.1 GCA_017431255.1 Victivallales bacterium | reverse complement strand
GTTGCAGAATAGTACCAGATGCCCGAGGGGATGATTTGGAGTGCACCCTGCTGCGGAAGTTCTTCTAGCATGCTTGCGGCCACCAGCGTCGTCGGATTGGATGCTTCCTGTCAGGATGACCTTACTGCTGCCGAAATCGAGGGACGCCGCCAGATGCGCGCCATTGCGGACATTCTGCGGGAGGCAGGCTATCCGCGTCCTGTCATGGAGGAGGTGTGTTCCCTCATCGGCATCCGCGAATCCTGCCACATTGCGTCCCTTTATCGCGTCACCGAAACGGAACTGCTCTCCGGAAAACGATTCCCTGACGAGGCTGGAAAAGGCACCTACCGCTGCGATGTCCACGGTCGCAACCCGCCTGGTACCCGTTTCCGCTATCTCGATGGCACCGAGGTCCTCATCACTCCCGATGCCCCCAAACAACAGTCCTTCTGGCGTGATCCCTCTCTTCCAACACCGCCGTTCTACACCTGGCCCATTCGCTCCCAAATCCCCGTCGGATTTGACAATCTTATCACTGCTGGACGAATGCTCGACGCCGATACTGGCGCGTTCGGCGCATTGCGTGTCATGGTCAACACCAACCAGGCTGGCGAGGCCGCCGGAAACCTGGTTGCACGCGCCCTGGCGAATGGCTGCCCAATTCCCGAATTGGTGCCGTAGACATAATGTGGGCTGCGGGAAAGGTCCTTTTCGTACTTGAAAGAACACAAAAAGACACTATATTGAACAAACGTGGGAGGCGGATGTGACAAGGAGAGTTCAGCGATGTTAGCGGCGGTTTTGAAGGATTTCAACAATTTGGTTCTGGAAGAGGTGGAGACTCCCAAGCCTGGGGCGCGGGAAGTTCTGGTGCGAATCAAATCGTGTGGTTTTTGTGCGACGGACTACAAGGCCATCAAGGGGATTCGTCGCAATGTCACGTTCCCGTTGATTCCAGGACATGAGCCTGCTGGCGTGATTGCGGAGGTCGGGCCAGGCGTGAAGCATTTCCATGTCGGAGACGAGGTGATTTGCCAGCCGTCGGGATACTGCGGTGTCTGCGAGCAGTGCCGAATGGGAAACACGCACTATTGCGAACATGCGTACACAACAGGTGGGGACGGTCCCGATGACGTGCGTCCAGGCGCATTTGCGGAATATATGGTCACGGGAGAAGAATGTCTTTTCCAAAAGCCTGCCAATTTGAGTTTTGACGCAGCGGCGCTCACGGAACCCCTCTCAGGTGCCTGGAAAGGCGTGATTCAGAAGAGTGAACTGCAGGTCGGTGAGGATGTCGTAATCATCGGAACAGGCGGGATTGGACTGCTGTGCCTGATGGTTGCAAAGGCTGCTGGTGCAGGACGTCTGATTGCCATCGACGCGAGCGAGTTCGCCCGCAACAACGCTCTGGCGTGCGGTGCGACGCATGTCATCGATGCGAAGTCTGCGAATGTCAAAGAGCAGGTGTACGGGATTTTGCCGAAGGGGCCAGATTTGGTGATCGAGGCGGCGGGGCCAGTGGCGGCGGTCAAGTTGATGGTAGATTTGCGTCGTCGCGGCACGCGTTGGAATGTGTTCGGGATTACGACGCACGAGACCTTTGAACTGGATGGCGGCTACACGCATTTTCTGGAAGGACGAATGGACGCCAGTTTCGGGACGACTCCGCTGGCCATGCTGCACTCGATCCAACTGATGGAACGCGGTCTGGTCGATCCCACCCGCATCATCTCCCATCGATTCCCGTTGACCGAAATCCACAAGGCCGTTGAAACCATGGGAATGCCCGGGCGAAACAAGGTCATGATTCAACCATAGGAAGGAGGAGTTTCCAAAACTTTCATCCCAATCGCCTGCACGGCGCGGCATTTGGCGGTTGGTCGGTAGTTTTGCAATTCCCTCTAAGGAGATGGAAATGAATTGGGAAGCGGATTTTGCCGGGCGGACGGCAGTCGTGACAGGTGGAACCTCCGGTATCGGTGCCACCACCGCACGCGCACTTGCAAGCGCAGGGTGCGAGGTGTTCTTTTGCGGACGACACGGCGACAAGGAGGGCGTCGCCACCGCTTGCGGAGGGCGTGCCCACTACACCCAGTGCGATGTCGCGGATGAAGAGGCCTTGCATGCCTGGCTCGATGGCGTCGTTCGTTCGCGCGGCGCCATCGACTACCTTGTGAACAATGTCGCGTTCGACGGGCGAATGGATTTCGAACAAACCACTGCTGCGGATTTCGACCGCTTCGTCGCGCTCAATCTTCGCTCGGCCTTCCTGGTGACGCGGCATTGTCTGGAAGGACTTCGTGCGGGGAAAGGCCGTGCCATCGTCACAATGGGCACCACCAATTGGATGCTGGGACTGAGTCCCTTCACCCTCTATTCCTCGGCAAAATCGGGTCTTGTCGGATTTACCCGTGCCCTTGCGCGCGAACTCGGTCCGGAAAACATCCGCGCCAATATGGTCTCTCCTGGCTGGGTCATGACGAAAAAACAGCTCGAACTCTATGTCACCGAGCAGGACAAGCAAGACCTTCTACGCGACCAGTCACTCCCTTTCCTGCTTGAGGAAAAACACATCACCCCACCGATTTTGTTCCTCCTCTCCTCTGCCGCAGCCGCCATCACAGGCCAAAATCTCGTTGTGGACGCTGGCAAGTTTATGCAATGACCGGGGGCTAGTGCTAGTTGACGGCACCTGGCAGGAGGCAGTTTGTGGGGAAGTAGTCGAGTTGGAGAGCCTGCATTTTGTGGAAGGTAGCGAGGGAATCGGCGGCGCGGAGACAGATTTTGACACCTCGGGAGTGCGTCAGTTGCAAGAGTTCGCGCGGTGCATCGTCGGGATTTGGGTAATTGTAGGAGAGTCCTGCATTGCCGAGTTTTGCGAGGGTTCCCATCTGTTCCGGCGTGCTGAAGATGTGATGGAGGAAGAGGTTCGGTTCCAGTTCGCGTGCACGGAGCAGATGTTCGAAAATGCAGGAGGAAAAGACGACGCGTTCCTGGAGGTCGCGTCGCTGCAGTTCTGCCACCACGGCGTCCACAACGGAGACTGGTCCCTTGCTCTCCAGGAAGGGGATGGCGGAATAGGCGGCGCAGATGTCGAGGTACTCGGCAAAGGTGGGGAGCCGCAGAAGCTCGTCTGGCCACAGTCCAGGAAACTTTTCGCAGGACATACGGAGGCCGCTGAGGTCGTCCCAGGTGGCTTCTTCCAGGACGAGCGGGGAGTCGAAGGTGCGCTGAAGGGAGGAATCATGGCAGCAGACCAGACTGCCATCGCGTAGCAAATGAACGTCGGTTTCGATGGCAGGATATCCCAGGCGTCCCGCGCACTGGAAGGAAGCCAGGGAGTTTTCGGGGGCCAGACGCGTGCAGCCGCGATGGGCAATCAAAAATGGACGGTCAGTCGGGAATCGCATTATCGTACCTCGAAGGAGAAAATGTGGACGCGTCCGGAACCGTAGGTGTGGTACAGTTGCGAACTGCCCCAGGTTTCGAGCGGGGTCAGACGGACAGCGCACGCGTCCGCTTCCACGGGAATACGGACGAGACGCTGGATGTTTTCGTCCACGTGAGCAAGTTCGCGCCAGGAACCGTCGGTATTCTGGAGTTCGACGGTGAAGGACTTGAGCATGCAGGTCGGAAAGCCAAAGGAGGTGTAGTTGTAGGAGATGGCTCGGAAGAGGGGCATTGGGATTTTCATCAGGTTGGGATTGCCCGTGCAGTATTCGCGGTCGAGGTCGCTGTCCAGGACCAGGCGCACCTCGTGGAGATGGTGTGGCTCCGAGAAGGTGTAGGTGATGGGGAGATGGAGTTTTCCGTAGTAGCCGTGGTCCATGCCGTCGATGCAACGGTCGATGCCATCCCGGAGGAGTTCGGCGCAGCCATCGGCTTCCAGGGCGGCATTGCGATTGAGTGCGGAGACGGTTCGCTGGACATGAGGCAGGTAGCAGTCATCCTCCAGAAGGATGTCCTGCACTTCGCGTACGTACTTTGCAGCGACCTCGCGTGGCAGGACGCCATGCATCTTGGCGACGGCGGCCGCAGTGCCGACGGCCTGCCCAAGAATGCCGCAGGTCCCCATGACGCGCGTTGTGCTGAACCCGATGTGCGTGGCGCTAATGTTGCGTCCTGCGAACATCAGGTTGGGAACGTTGCGGGAATAGAGCGAGCGGAAGGGGATTCCGTAGGGACGGGTGAGGCGTCGTTTTTGCAGATGTGCACCGGAACTGGCGTCAAGCGCAAAACCGCCGGGAAGATGGTTGTCAATCTGCCAGGCACCGTAGGCAACTTCATCATCAAATGCAGCCGCGTTTTCGACATCGTGCTGTGTGAGGATGTAGTCCCCGACGTAGCGGAGGCTTTCGCGCTTGCCTGGCAGGAATCCCAGCCATTCGAGTTCCCAGTTGTCGGCACCGTGGTCGCCCTGGTTTTTCATGTGGTCCCAGCAGCCGAAGGCGACTTTGAGGAGTTCGTCGCGGACGGTTTCGGTGTCGTGGATGGAATCCTGGAGGCCGCCGAGTTCAATCCAGTAGAAGTTGGTATTGAGGTCGCGGAGCATGGTGTGGGGTTTGTTGTGCATCTCCTCGTCGGTCCGGAACGTGTAAGCCCAGGGCGGCGGGGTGAAGGTCACTTTATGGTCGGTTTCACGGCACTGCAGGAGGAGGCTCATTCCCATCGTATAGGGGTCGGCCTGTTCGAGGCCGAACTCTTCGCCGAACTCGGATTTTGCCTCGCGTCCGCTTCGGACCTCTGCGCCCGTGAGGGGCGCCAGAATGCTGTCGCCTGAGCAATCGGCGAAGAGAGGTGCGCGGACAGTGTGCCAGGTGTAGGTGGTCAATTGAAAGCCCGTCACTTCGGCGAGTTTGTCCCCGTCCATCTTAGCCTGGCAGCAGGCGCAATTGAGGAGGAGGGTCAGATTGGGTTCGAAATGGGCGGTTTCGTAGAGGATGGAATCCCAGATGGACCAGTTGCGGTCGGGATTGCGGCTCATGTTCTTGAGCGCAATCTCCTCCAGAATGCCGGTCTCCTGCAAATACGGAAGACGCGCTCCCGCCCCGCAAATCCACATGCGTATTTCCGACGACGCATTGCCGCCCAGCACGGGACGGTCGTGCATCAGCACCGTCTTCACCCCGTGACGCGCCGCCGCGACCGCCGCCAGCAAACCCGCCATACCGCCGCCAACTACGCAAAACTCCGCATCATGAAAATCATGCTTCAATTCGCCCATCACTACATTCTCCAGTGCATTGTTCTTGTAAAGGGAATTGCAAAACTCTCATCCCAACCGCCGCCGCGGCGCGACGGCTTCATCGCTCAAACTCAGCGTGGTCACCACGCTTCGCTTTCCGGCGTTTTGACCGTTGGGCGGTAGTTTTGAAAATCCTTCTACATACTATAACACGCAACACAAAAAAATACTTCCCTTGCCTGCAAAAAAACACCGGGCATTGGAGTAAAGCGGGGACCGGGGAGTGGGCATTGTTTGCTCCCCAATGCCCCCGTTTCAAGTTTTTCTAAAAAGGGGTACTTGAAAATGTCGTTTTTGGGGTAGATTTTATCGTTGGAATAGTTTTGTAAAAAAAAGGATTTTTATTCAAAAAATCTCAATTTCGTACTCAAGCATTTCCAAAATACCGGAAAAATCACCGAATTTTATTGGGAAAAATCACCGAATTGCCGCGCGTGGCGCAGACAAACAGGTCTGTGTATTCTGTGTGTTCTGTGGACTTCAAAAGAGTTTTGCAATTATCTCTTAGGAAAGTCGGGCCTGGAAGAGGGCGAATGCGGCGGGGAGGAGTCCGCCTTGAGGTGGGATGGGAGGTCGGACGGGACCGCCGATGGTGGCGATGTCGTTATCGGAAGGTGTGGTGGAAAGGAGGCAGGCGATCGCGCCGTTGACGGGGAGCGGGATGTCAGGGAAGGCCTGTGGGATGGCGGCTTCGAAGACGACGGCTAGCATTTCGGTGGCTGTTCCTTCGCGGAGTCGAGAGAAGGCGAAGTTTAGGGCGGCGGCGGGGTTTTGTCGTCCGTAGAAGACCATGTGAGGACCGCCGAAGCCGAACTCGATGGAGGCGAGATTGGCGGGAGTGTTGGCGTAGGAGTGAGGGAAGACCATCGGGCTGGCGAAACGGGGACCTTTGGTATGGAGTTGGGAGAAGAATCCGAAGGCGGATTTCGGGGAGCCGAACCAGGTTTCGCTGGCGATGCCTCGCGTAGGGGAGAACTCGACGGGAGCACCATTGAGTGCGAGGCTGCAAGCGGCGAGGACGTATGCCCCGGCAGGATCCAGGAAGCCCTTGACAGACTTCAGGAAGGGCTTGGCGTTGAAGGCGTCCAGCGGCGCATTGTCTGTGGTCGTGAGCCATTCGGGATGGGAGAGAAGGTCTTTGCCAGCACCGACGTTGGCGGGGAGGACCCAGGCGAGGTTGCGGACATAGACGGGGGGAGCGGGGCAGGGTGGTTCGGGACGTGGCGTGTCTGCGATGACGAGGGAGGCATTGTTGCCGCCGATGCCTGCCGAGTTGGTGATGGCGGTGTGGAACAGCCTGTCGCGGGGAAACTCGGGGACGCAGTCCAGAGGCATGCACTTGGGATCGGGTTGCTCGTGGTTGATTGTGGGCGGAATGACTCCCGCTTGCATCGCCTCGACCGTGATGATGGCCTCTGCCAGACCGGCGGCTCCGAGCAGATGCCCCAATTGCGATTTGTGCGCGGCAACCGTGATTTGCGGAAGACGTTCCCCAAAGAGATTGCGGAGGGCACCTGCTTCGGTGGAATCGTTGGCAGAAGTGGAGGTTGCATGGGCGCAAACATGCTCGATGTCGTCGGGGGACATTCCTGCCTGTTGCAAAGCGGCAGCCATGACGAGGCGGGAGCCTTCCGCTTCGGGACGCGGTGCCGTCAGGTGGAACGCATTGTAGCCCGTGGCGGTGCCGACAATCCAGCCTTGGGCGAGTCCTTCCTTGCGGTCGAGGAGCATGGCGGCGGCGCCTTCGCTGAAGATGGTGCCGCTTCGCCGTACGTCAAACGGTCGCATGGTATCGGTGGTGATGGTGTGGAGATTGGAGAGACCGCACCAGCAGAACTCCGTGAGGGTGTCGTAGGCGACGACGAGCACCTCGTCCGCGTATCCGTCCCGCAGAAAGTCGCGTGCGACCGCGATGGCCGCCGCTCCCGAGGCGCAGGACATGGAGATCTGGGAGGTGGGGCCGCCGCAGCCCAGGGCGGTGGCGACTGCCTGGATGAAGGTCATTGCGGGGGCGAAGGTCTCCTTGTCGATGGTATCCGTGTCGAGGCGTTCCTGCCAGGCCCACTGGAGGGTGTCCATGGCGCCGAAGTTGGTGGCGAGGACGAGGCCGCGGCGCGGGCTGGGAGATGGGGTGGTGCCCGGTCGCAGACCGAGTGCCTGGAGCGCGGCGTACTTGACGAGTGCGGCACCGAAGTCGTCGTATGGCCAGGCTTCGCGGAGGAGTTGCTCATCGTCGTCGGAGAGTTGTCCGGCGTTTTTCTGAGGGAAGGGTGCCGGGTCGAAGCGGGTGATGGTACGGAATCCGGTTTTTCCCTGGCACATGTTCTGGAAGACCTGTTCGGGGCTGTTTCCGAGGCTGCAAATCAATCCCATGCCTGCAATGCGAATGGACATCGGTGTTCTCCTGGAAGAAAATGTTACTTCTGGATGCTTTTGAAGGCCTGCGTGATATCTTCTTCGGCAAATCGTTTGTCGAGTTTTTTGACGAGTTTTCCGCTGCGGTCGTAGAACCAGAACTGGGGTAGGGATTCGAGTCTGTTCTTCTGGCAGGTGGCGTCATCCGGGGTGACGGTGATTTTGTGGTAGACGACTTTTCCGCGGCTGTCGTTGCAGAGGCGTTCGGCAAGATTTCCCTGGCGTTGGCTGGAAGGACCGTCTTCGACGTGGAAATGGACGACATTGGCCTTGCCGTCGGTCAGGAGGGATTTGGCGGAGACGGGCTTGTCTTCCTCATCCTTGGCGGCCTGGGCGGCCTTGCGTCTCGCCATGAAGGTGGCCATGTCCATCTGCGGGACTTCAATACGGTGAATCATGTTCAACTGCACCTGCTTTTTCTCGCCTTTCTGCAAAACAGAGAGCTTCCCTTTGGTGAACTTGCGGACGGTGACGGTCTCAAAGTCCTTGGAGGAGGAACTGCGGAAGAGTTTTGCCTCAACGGGCTTGTCCAAGTCCATTTTGCGGACGTTGCGGGCATCGTACTTGTTGGGCTTGTTGGCGTCCCATTCTTGGAATAGGATGGTGTTGCCTGAGGTTCCCGCGAAGAATCCCTCGATGGTGTTGGAGGAGGTGACGAGCGTGTCCGCGGAGGCGGTCAGTGTGAGGAGAAAGGTGAGGAGGAGAAAGTGTCGCATCGGAAGGTTCATTTAGGCGCGTGGGTGGAATTGGCGGTGGGTTTGTTCGAGGCGGGAGTAGTTGGTATGCGCGTAGATTTGGGTGGTGGCGATGCTGGAATGACCGAGCATTTCTTGAATAACGCGCAAATCGGCGCCATTATTGAGGAGATGGGTGGCAAACGAGTGACGCAACAGGTGCGGATAGAGATTTTTCTGGATTCCGGCGATGCGTGCAGCGTCCTTGACAATCATCCAGATGCGGGCGCGCGTGAGTGGTTCCCCGTTTTTGGAGAGGAAGAACTCGATGGCGCGGCCCGTCTTGTCGAGTTTCGGGCGGGATTTCTGGAGATAGAGGTCGAGGTGGTTCCATGCGCTGTGTCCAAACGGGACATATCGTTCGCGGTCGCGTTTGCCGATGACGTGCAGGACCCCCTTTTCGAAGTCCACGCCATTGAGGCGCAGGGAGCAGATTTCGCTGGCGCGGAGGCCCGAGGCATAGAGCAATTCCAGCAGTGCGCGGTTGCGAATATCCAGGACATCCTCCTTGCTGTGGAAGGCCTCCAGAAGGGAGTCCACCTCCTGCACACTGAGGAAATCGGGAACGATGCGCCACAGGCGCGGCCCTTCCATGATCTCCGTCACATTCGTGCGGATGATTTTCTCCATGGCGAGATAGCGGAAGAAGACCTTCACTGAGACCAGGCGGCGCGCCAGCGTAGCGGATTGCAGACCACTGGACTGGCACTCTTCTAGGAAGTCCAGGATGTCGTCGCGTCCAATGTCTTCGGGGGCATAGATTCCCCTTGCGGTCATGCGTTCGCAGAAGCATCGCATATCGTGGGCATAGGCAGCGACCGAGGCGCGGGAAAGCCCGCGTTCCAGAAGCAGGTGCGCCTTGAAGTCGGCGAGAAGGTCTTCCCAGAAGTCCATTGTTTCCTCAGTGGAAACCGCCATCGACACAGAGGACCTGTCCCGTGATGTAGGAGGCTTCCGGGCCTGCGAGGAATGCGACGGCGGCGGCGATGTCCTCGGGCTGGCCGGCGCGCTGGATGGGGAGATTTGCGAGGAAAGCGTCGCGTTGCTGGTCGGAGAGGACCTTCGTCATATCGGTTTCCACATAGCCTGGTGCGACGACGTTCACGGTGATGTTGCGCGAACCGACTTCGCGTGCGATGGATTTGCTGAAGCCGATGATGCCAGCCTTGGCCGCCGCATAGTTGGCCTGCCCTGCATTCCCAGAAAGTGCCACCACGCTCGAAATGTTCACAATTCGACCGTAGCGCGCCTTCATCATTGGACGCATCGCTGCCTTCGTCATGTTGAACACCCCTTTCAGGTTCACTGCCAGCACGCGGTCCCACGCCTCCTCGTCCATGCGGATGAGCAAACCGTCGCGCGTGATGCCAGCATCGTTCACCAGGATATCCAGGCGCCCGAAGTCCGCGAGGACGGACTCGACCAGTGCCGCCGCCGCCGCCGTGTCGGATACATCACATGCATATCCTTTGGCAGCGCCGCCTTCCGACGCTAGTTGCGCAGCCGCCGCGTCTGCTCCGTCCTGCTTGGTGCTGACGATGGCGAGCGCGGCACCTTCCGATGCCAGTTTTTTTGCAATAGCCAGACCGATGCCTCGGCTTGCGCCCGTCACGAGCGCCACACGTTCTGAAAAGTTACCCATGAGATTGGCTCCAGAGTGATTCGCTGATTTGTCTTTCCTCCTAGTACACTGTAACTTCTTTCTGCGAAAAATCAAGTTCCTTGCCGGCGAGTGCTAGCGGAATTCGAGGCAGAAGACGTGTGCAAAGGGGAGGGGACCCCAGGCGCGTTCGATGACGAGGCGCACGGCGGCAGTCTGAATGGTGGGAAAGGTTTTGCGGTAGAGGCGTGCGTGGAAGTTGTCTTCCCGTGCGAGAGTGCGCCATGCTCCGTCGACGCTGGCCTCGAGGCGGAAGGTGCGTGCGAGCATGGGAGGCATGGGCTTGCGGTCGGGAAGTGCTTCCAGCTTGCGCATGCGCTTGTCGTTGAAGTCGGCGACATTGGTGTCGAATACGGCACGAACGGAAGAGAGGGTGACGGGGGTGTCCCAGGTATAGGTTGCCGGTTCGTCGAGAGGGAGCCATGCGCCGTGGTCGGCGTCATCCATGTTGCGGTCTTGGGGAGTTTGAAGGACGGGATGGGAGGCGTGCGCGGCGAGAGTGACGTCGGCGACTTGTCGGGTGAAACCGGGAATCATCACGTCGTCCTCGAGGAGGGCGTTCTGGAGTTCGCGGATGTGGTTCTGCCCGAACTCTCGTGGAGTTTCCTGGTAGGGGAGCGCGAGGGCGGCCGCGGTGCCGACGGCCTGCCCCATGAGGGCGCAGGTCGCCATGACGCGGACGGCGCTCAGACCGATATGGGTGCAGGAGATGTCTCGACCCGCGAAAAGCAGATTCGAGATGTTGCGGGAGTAGAGTGCGCGGAAGGGGATGCCGAAGGGGGAGGGCGGTCGGTGGTGCAGAGAGACGCTGCCTTCGCGGAGGAAGGCCTCGGGGTAATGGTCGTCCAGCGTCCAGCCGCCATAGCAGACATTGTCAGGAAACTGCCCGCCTTCCATAATGTGGTTTTGATTGAGGATGAGGTCGCCGACGTATCGGACGGATTCGCGTTTGCCGGGGAGGGAGCCAATCCAGTCGAGGTCGTAGTCGCGGCAACGACCATCGGGATGGTTTTTCATGTAGTCCCAGACGCCGTAGGCGATTTTCTTGAGTTCGCGCTGGATTTCTCCGGCGTCGGAAATGGTGTCGAGGAGACCGCCTGTTTCGATCCACCAGAAGTTGTTGTTTTGGGGGAAGGGGTTGATGTAGGAGCGTTCGTCGGGATCTGGGGTGAGAGGGCGCACGCGTTTCGCGAAGAAATCGTCGTCGTATTTGTGTGCCCAAGGTGGTGGGAGGAAGGGGTGGTGTTCGGAGGTTTTGCGGAGTTGCAGGAGGATGGAGTTCCCCATGGTGTATGGGGTGGCTTGCGGGGTTTGGCGGAAGGACTCGTGGAACTCGTTGGCGGCTTCGCTGCCGTGACGGTATTCGGCGCCGGAGAGTCGCAGGATGGCGTCGCCCGAGCAGTCGATGAAGGTTCGTGCAGAGATGTGGTACCGGCAGTATTCGTTGAGGGTCCAGGCCGTCACGGAGCGGATGGTGGTACCGTCCATCGTGACATCATCGACTGAGGTGTTGAGGAGCAAGGTGAGGTTTTGTTCGGCGAGAGCGAGGGAGAGCATCTGGTCGTCCCAGAGGGTGTACCGCATGAGTGGGTTGTAGAAGACGTTGTTGAGTTGGAGTTCCTCCAGGATTCCCGTCTCCTTGCGTCCCTTGCCATGCGCTCCGCAGATTCCCATGCGAATCTCGCTGGAGGCGTTGCCGCCGAGCATGGGACGGTCTTGCACAAGAACCACCCGCGCCCCATGACGGCACGCCGCCACGGCCGCGCACAAGCCAGACAAACCACCGCCGACGACCACCACGTCGCCACTCAAATCACGCTCTGTGATGACTGGCATAGCGACTCCTAGAACTTCATTTTCACAGGTGGCGCGGTGAATGAGGAGATGGTGGAGGTGACGCTGCCCGGCTGGAAGTAGAGAACCATCGTGTTGGGGTCATCTTCGGAGTAACCGATTTTTCGGAGAGACTCGTATTCCTTGAGCATGGAGGCCTTTGCTTCGCGCCGTGGATCCTCCACGAGGATTCCTGAAACGCGAATCCATTCCTTGCCGTTGAAGGCGCAGATTTCGGCTTTGCCATTGGCGAGGAGTTGCTTTGCGACGTTTTTGGAGCGCCCAGTCTGGATGTAGAGATTTCCCTCGAAGATGTGAATCGTGCCGAATGGGCGGACGCGCGGCCGGTCGCCGTCTACCGTTGCCAGAAAGTAGTGTTGCGTGGCTTTGAGGAAATCGTAGGTTTTCTGGATGGGCATCTTTTTCTCCTGGTTGTTCTGGGGGACGGCGGTTTGTGCGGAAGAGAGGCTGGCACTGAACAAGATGGCCAGGCTGGCAAAGGTGCTTAGGAATTGCGTTTTCATGGAGAACTCCTGGTTTTGGGGTGAAAAAATCCGTATGCTGTATGTACTATACACGAAAGAAAAACGTTTGTCAAAAGGAAAAAAACAGGATTTGGAAGGTTATTTCTGGGGTCTTAGATTGCGAAAATGCTGGAAAGATAGTACATTATACATTGGCTGTTTTTGTGGGAGAGATAGAATAGATTGTAGTCGGATGATGTAAAAAAGGACAAACCAATGGTAGACTTGCTGATGAAGGACTTTGTGGACCGCCGTGCGCTGGAGAAGATTCAGTTGGGGCGGATGAAGGAAAACCTGGAACGGGTGTATGCGCGTGTCCCGTTTTACCACAAGGCTTTCGATGAGGCGGGCGTGAAACCCTCCGATTTGAAGTGCCTCGCCGATTTGGCGAAGTTCCCGTTTACGCTCAAAAAGGATTTGCGGGAAAACTATCCGTTCGGTCTGGTTGCATGTGACATGAAGGATATCACCCGCATCCATGCCTCCTCGGGAACGACGGGCAAACCGACCGTGGTCTGCTACACCAAGAATGACGTGGACATCTGGGCGGAGACGGTCTGCCGCGTCATGCAGATGGCGGGACTGGACGAGCACGACATCGTGCAGGTCGCCTACGGCTACGGTCTGTTCACGGGCGGTCTCGGTGCACACTACGGCGCGGAGAAACTCGGCGCAGCTGTGGTTCCCGCGTCTGGTGGTGCAACAGAAAAGCAGATTATGCTCATCAAGGACCTGGGCGTCACCGCGATTTGCTGCACGCCGTCCTTCTTCATGCATATCATTGAGCAGGCGGATGCCATGGGCATCGACCTCCATGACACCAAACTCCGCACGGGCTTCTTCGGTGCAGAACCCTGGACCGAGGAGATGCGCAATGTGATGATTCAGCGCACGGGAATCCGTCCGCACGACATCTATGGTCTTTCCGAAATCATGGGGCCTGGCGTCTCGGGTTCCTGCGAAT
>JAFRLI010000176.1 GCA_017431255.1 Victivallales bacterium | reverse complement strand
GTTTTTTCAATGAATGTGTTTTCGTTTCACAAATCAAGGAGAAATTGCAATGATAGCGAAGTGGCATTTGGTTTTGGCAATGGCGGCGGTTTCGGCGTGGGCCGCAGATAGCGTGGCAAGGTTTGATGTCCAAGTGAACCAGAAGGATAGCCAGAAGTTGTTTGTGTTGGAGCCAGTGGCGACGGAAAGCGTCCCGAAGCCGCAGCATCCCAATTGGCACAAGGACGTTGCGTTGGTACAGTCCTGGCTGACCTTTCAGGACGCGAAGCCGCTTTCCGCGGACCAATGGAAGACTTTCGTTTTTAAGTTCAAATCAGAAGGGGCCGGTGTTGTTGATTTCCGGATAGGTGGCGGTTTCACGGCAAAGGAAGAGGAACGTCAGTGGGTTTATGCCTGCAATGTCAAGGTGAATGGCGTGTCCTATAAGGAAAATGGAGACTTCAAGAAAACCATAGAAGTCAAGGCTCAAAACAACAAGCGGATGCCTGTTGGCTATTGGCTTTCTAACAAGTCGCAGCTGGCCGAGGTGGATGGAAAGACCGTGGCACATATCAATCATGACAATCGTTTGTCCTTCCGTTTGAATGTTGTGGAAGGCGAAACCTACGAGATTTCCGTTGACTTGAAAGCCGCTCCCAAGCCCTAATTTAGGAGAGAATCGAAGAGGTTCAAGCGGTTTGCCTTTCTCGCTTGCTTGGATTGATGGCTGTTGGAGATTGCGGAAGGCGAAATCTTCAACATCAAGGTGGATTTCGCCCTTGTGATCCTCCTCTTCGAGGTAATTGCATTCGGTGGCGCGGGCGTAAGTTCGCGCCACTGTGTTTCTTGCCATGAAAGTACAAGTAGTGGAGCACGCATTTGCGCCCGTGTACGATGAAAAGTCGCGGGTTTTGATTCTTGGGACGATGCCATCGCCGCAATCGGTGAAGCACGGCTTCTATTATTCGCATCCGCAGAATCGGTTCTGGCCTTTGCTGGCGACCTTGTTTCAAGAGGAAGTCCCCTGCACTTGCGAAGAGAAGCGCAACTTGGCGTTGCGTCATGGTATCGCGCTCTGGGACGTGCTTGCCCGCTGCGAAATTGCAGGCGCGTCAGACGCCTCCATCCGGAAACCCGTCCCAAACGACTTCTCTTGCGTCTTGCGCGAAACATCCATCGAACGCATTTTCACCACGGGCAAGACTGCCTATCGTTTGTTCCAGGCACTTGTTGCACCTGTCATTGGACGCGACGCCATCTATCTCCCCTCCACCAGCCCGGCAAATCAGGCACTATTCCCTTGGACAAAACTGCTGGAAGCCTGGCAGATTCTATTGCAATAGCATTTGTGCGACGAGGGAGGCGAGTGCCTTGAGGGAATCGAAGTCCGCGAGGAGTGCTCGCGCCTGTTCGAGAGATTGCGGCTGTGTGCCGGGGGCGAATCGGGCGTGTTCCAGGCGTCTGGCGAGGGCTTCCGCAAGTTCGGTCGCAGGATGGTTTGCGTTGCGAAGTGAGGTCGCGCACGCATCAGGGGAGTTGCCAGGTATTTGGGTGTAATGATAAAGCCTGCGCACGGCATTGTCAAGTTGCGAAGGGGTTTCTGCGTGCAGGATGGCACGGCGGACGCGTGCGGACGGTGAACAGCGGCGAATCAGGGTCCACGCACCGGCCGTGAGGAAAAGCAGCGCGGCGGCGTCACGCCAAGGATTTCGCTTGCGTGCAGGCGGGTCCGGCATCCAAGCAGGAGACAGTGCTCCTTGCTGGGGAATGGACACCGTCTGCGCAGAAAAAACACGGGAGGAGGGACCGTGTCGAAACAATTCCTTTTGCTGATTGGCGTTGTACAGTACGGGCCAGACAGGAATCTCAACGCGCCAGATGAATCCATTCCAAGCGACGCCAGCAAGACGCCAGGGGAGCGGCCAGGGATAGTCCCACGAATCCTGCGGAAGGCGTTGGAACTCCGTCTCGTCGGGGGGAAACAGGCCTCCGCGTGCGCAAAGACGCAGAATCTGCGGCCTGCCCAGTGAAGCAATGTCGGGCAGGGTCGATTCTGGTTCGTCCAGCGTATGTACGCGAACGAACGAGGCAACCAGCAACCAGCACGCAAGCAATGCCAGCGGCAGCAGGAGATACCATGTAAGCAGAGGCAGTTTCTTCATTTCCGCCTCCGATTCGCGGTTTGGAAGTGACGCAGGAGCGCAGGTGCGGCGGGCTCGCCGCCACGCAAAAGAACGCAGGCAAGTCCCTCCGTTCCGACAGGACGGGAGGAGTTTTGCGTCAAATCCATGGCGTTTGCGCAGCACATTTCCCCAGTTTCCGCGTCCTCCCAGGTGAAGGTGCCCGAAGGGAGCGCCATCGCGTGCTGAATGTGGCAGAGGAGAACATCTTGGCGTCTTGCCAGATGCCGCAACGGCTCTTCATATCCTTCCGTCAGAAAGTCGCTGATGACGACAATGCAGGCTTCGCGCGGGGCAAGTGTGTCTGCACGGGAGAGCATTGCCGCCAGCGCAGTGCCTGGTTTTGGGGGATTCGCGGAGAACATTTGCAGGACGAGGCGTTCCAATTGGAATGTACCTTTTCCTGGTGGCGAGTACTGTTCCCAATTTTCCGCGCAAAGAAGCATTCCCGCGCAGTCGCCGTTGTGGAGTGCACACGCCAGAAGCAATGCTGCGGCTTGCACGGAAGTCTCCCAACTCTGCGCTAGCGACCTCATGGAGCGCGATGCGTCCATAGCCACGAAAAACGGTCGCTGCCTCTCTTCCTCAAAACGTTTCGCGAGCATGCGCCCCTTGCGCAGGGAGGTCGGCCAGTGGATGCTGCGGGCGTCCTGTCCGGCATCGTAGTCGGTCAGTTCGGAAAAGTCCAACCCGCGACCGAGGAAACGGCTGCGATAGAGACCTGAAAGTGCACCCGCCGCCTCGCGGCGCGCCTGCAAAGCGATGAGACGCGCTAGTTCGGAAATCTCCTTTTGCTGGCGAACAGATACTGCCACGGACAAATGGCCTCAATACATTAGTTTCAATTCGTAGACATGCACATCCAAAGGACGGAATGTGTCCGCAAAACGGTCTTTCTTGACGGGGATGTTGCGGTTCTCGAAATGGACGAGTACCTGGTCCGTCTCCCTCGCCTGGAAGGAGGCCTGCACGGTCTCGCGCGTCGAGTTCACGCACAGCAGGAAATGCCGTCCTCCACTCTCCTTGAGGATGCAATGCAGCGAGGGATGTCCTTCCAAATCCAACGTCGGACCGTCCAGGATGCGGAAAGAGCACGGCTTTGACGGCTGAAGCAGGAAATGTTGCAGAAGTCCCAGTTCGGAAGAGATCTTGGTGACGTTGCGCCAAATGTCGGGATTCGAGGTCATTCCGCGTGTCTTTTCATCCTCGCTGTATGTGTAGAATCCGAGGCCGTTTGCGCCGTATGCCACCGCGAGGTAGGCCATGGCGCGGACTTCATTGAAGTCGGGGAATCGGTGTTTCGCATCGGAGAAAACTTGCAGCACGGGGATGATAGTTCTGGAGGCGGAACCGCCTTTTTCCACGGGTTGCCGCAGATTCTTCATTGCAGTGATGAACTCGGGGACGCGGTTGACGCGGTCAGTGATGGGGAAGATCCAGGGCAGAATGGCGTCGGTAGCGAAGGAATCTGGCGTTTCCCACGGAATGTGGGCGGTGGTATTTGCGCGGAACGTGATGTGTGCGGGGTCGATTTCGTGAACGGCATCGTGAAGATATTGGAGGGATTTGGGTGGAAGGCCTGAGGATGGAAGTTCGGAGAGGTACCAGCCCAGAACGGCAGGATGGAGGCGTTGCTGCGCGACATCCGCCAGAATGGCGCGGAAATCGGTGGAGTTGATTCCCGTCCCGCAGGAGACGAGTGCCTTCATGCCAGTTGCGTCCGCGGCTTTCATGAAATCGTTCATTGCAGGCGCGTTGGGAGTGACATACGTCTGAACCGTGTTGAAGCCGGCTTGCCGCAAATCGCGGAATGCCTTCGCGAAACTCGTGTTGTTGAAGGGCTTCTGCCACACATCATACGCGACAATGGGGAAAAATGGACGACCGTCCACCTGCAGCATTCCATCTCCTTGCACCGAAACCAAGTTGCGTCGAAGGATTGGTCCTACCAGCACTGCAAACTCCTGCTCGCACTGGTTGGCGGATTCATCCTGAATCGTCACCTTGAATGTGTGCAGTCCTGCGGACATTTCCGCCGCCGGCGTGTAGACCAGCATTGCCCCTACATGACGAACGTGCGTGGTGACGTCCCGCCCGTCACAGGTCACGGATGCGGTGCGCCAGTTCACCATGGTTTCATCTTTGATTTCGAATGCGACGATGGACTTGCCGTTTTCCACGATGGCGGGCGTGGAACGTCTCACAGATGGCGGGAACAAATCTGGTCCGACCCAGGTGGAATCTTTGGCACGTGCGATGGTGACGGCATGCAGAATGGGGGTCTTGGTTCCCTGACCGTGCAGGCGTGCGAGGTATCGAATCCAACGATGTCCTTCGGGGATGGGGGGAAGGGGTTCGCCAGAGGTTGTGAAGGCGCGCTGCGGATCGTTTCCTGGACCTGCGAATGGGGTCCAGGTGCCAGGTGCACCGAGGACATCGGGCGCAGTGGAGATTTGGAAATAGACTGCGGTTTCGCGTGGCGTTGTGGCGTTCCAGGTGATGCTGTCGCCGTCGCTCGGCGTGATGGGAAATGGACGCGAGACGAACTTGCCGTTACTCCAGTAGCGGCTGTCCGTTCCTTCGCCTTGGAACTGCACATTTGTGAACACCACGTAGTCGCTCGCATGGAAAGATGGCGAATCGGCACCTAGGTACAACACGGCATGGGTTGCCTTGGGGGGAACGATTCCCAGATGCGGCGTGCGCATCGGTGCGTCGGTCAATGTGTCAACGTTGAAGGCAAACTCGTCAATGACCCTCTCCTTGGCGTCCAACCACACGACACGGCTGCAGTACTGGCGGTTTTTGTTGGCGGAAACGCGCATGTTCAAGGTGCCCGCCGCGGAAACCGCCAGGAAGAAACTGGAACCGCCCACCACGGGGAACGGACGTGAACGCAGCGCAAACGCAGTCGGTCCCTCTTTGGCGGGTTTGATGACGAGCCCGCTGATGCCGTTTTGGGTCCCGAAGTCGATGGAAAGATTGTCATCTTGGTTTTCGAACGCCTCCCAATTGTCGTTTGCCGTCTGGAACTTTTCCAGGAAGAGGGGGCGGACTACTTTGGCGAGGCGGACGTTTCCGTTCTGGCAGGAGAGATGCTCGCCCTGGGAATAGATGTTCCAGAGGCGGTCGTCGTCTGGAAGGGCGCTCCCTGGAAGGAACGCCGAGATGGAGGTATCCGGTGCGACAGGCTGTTCCGTGCGGCAACCAGGGAGCACGAGCAGAAGAGGCAGGGCGAGGAGCAGAAGGTGGCGTTTCATACGATTGTCTCTCAAAGAATTATTCGAGGCCGACTGCGGCACGGGCGCGTTGCAATGTGACTTGGGCGACTTTGCGGGCGCGCGAAGCCCCGTCCTGCAGGATGTCCTCGACGAGTTGCGGGTTCGCTTCCAGTTCCTTGCGCTTTTCGCGCATCGGCGCAAAATACTCGATGTACTTGTCGTAGAGCATTTGCTTGGCGGTGCCGTAGCCCATGCCGCCCTTGAGGTACATCTCACGAAGTTCTGCGACTTCTTCGGGGGTCGCCATCAGTTTGTAGAGTTGGAAGATGTTGCATTTGTCGGGATCCTTCGGTGCTTCAACGGGCGTGGAATCCGTCTTCATGCTCATGATTTTCTTGCGGATGGCTTTGGCGTCTCCGAAGATTTCGATTGTGTTGTTGTAGGATTTCGACATTTTCTGCCCGTCCAGCCCCGGAATCACGGCAACTTCCTCTGAAATCAATGCGTCGGGAATCCGGAAAATCGGATGCTTGCGGCTGCCGAAACGTTCGTTGAAGCGGATGGCCAAATCACGCGTGACTTCCAGGTGCTGCTTTTGGTCTTTTCCGACCGGGACTAGGTCCGCATCATACATCAGAATGTCCGCTGCCATCAGGACGGGGTACGCAAAAAGACCGTGGTCGGCACTCAGACCGTGCTCCAGTTTCTCCTTGTAGGAGTGGCAGCGTTGCAGGAGACCCATTGGACAGATGCAGGAGAGAAGCCATGCGAGTTCCTGGACCTGCGGGACGTCGGATTGACGGAAGAAGACGGTTTTTTGCGGGTCAAGTCCGCATGCGAGAAAGTCGAGCGCGACGTTATAGGTGCGCTGCCGCAGGAGCTCGGGGTCGGGTTGCGAGGTCAAGGCATGGAAGTTTGCGATAAAATAGTAACAGTCATTTTCCTCTTGGAGAGCGAAGGAGGGACGCATCATCCCGAAATAGTTGCCGATGTGAAGGGTGCCGGAGGATTGGACCCCCGAAAGAATGCGTTTGCCTGGCATGGAAAGATTCCTTATGGGTTGATTTTTAGTAGAAAAGGGGATTGTTCTGCTCATCCGCGATGGTGGTGGTTGGCCCGTGCCCGGGGTAGACCACCGTCTCAGGCGGGAGTGTCAACAGCACATTGCGAATGGAGCGGAAGATGGTGCGTTCGTTTCCGCCTTGGAAGTCCGTGCGACCGTAGGTTCCCTTGAACAACGTGTCTCCGGAAAGCAGGATGTGTTCGTCGGGGAAATGAAAGCAGACGCTTCCAGGACTATGTCCAGGTGTGTGCAGGATTTCCATGTGCAGCCCTGCCGTCGGGCAGTCGGCTACGGGTTTGGGAAGCCCTTCTACCGCTGCCGCCCAAGGAAGCAGGTTGTTGTCTTCTGATTCATAGATGGGAACATCCATCGGATGAATCCATACAGGAATCCCGTACTTGGCGCAAATCTCAGGAACGCGACCAATGTGGTCAACATGTGCATGCGTCAACAGGACTCCTTCTGGTTTGACCGATAGACGCTCCACTTCCGCTTCTATCCGGACTTCGCTGCTTCCAGGATCCACTAGCAACGCACGACCGCTTCCCTCGTCCCAGACGACGTAGCAGTTGACGCTCAAAAAGTCCAATTGTATTACCTGTAATCGCATAAATACCTCCAATATGTTAATATATTCAAATCTACGCATTTTGCCACTCTCTTAACCCCATTTGGCAAGTTGACCGTTTCTAAAACACCTACACTTGCGCGAGAGCGACCGGCAACAGAGGAGAGAGCCCACTAGAGTTGGAATCGGAAAGGCGTGAGAGGCAATTGCAAAACTCCAGATCTGGCGCGGTCTGCGACCTTTCATCTTGGAATCGGTAAGGCGTGAGAGGCAATTGCAAAACTCCAGATCGGGCGCGCTCTGCGACCTTTCATCTTGGAATCGGTAAGGCGTGAGAGGCAATTGCAAAACTCCAGATCGGGCGCGCTCTGCGACCTTTCATCTTGGAATCGGTACGGCGTGAGAGGCAATTGC
>JAFRLI010000175.1 GCA_017431255.1 Victivallales bacterium | reverse complement strand
GCATCTAGCACCTCTAGCACCTCTAGCACCTCTAAGACCTGAGGTAATTGCAAAACTCCTTTTTGAGTCCACAGAATACACAGAATACACAGAAGGCAATCCGCCGCTTGCACTTTGTATTCTGTTTTATATCAAGTGTTTAGCTGCGCGTTAGCGCGGACAAACAGTTCTGTGTATTCTGTGTGTTCTGTGGACTCCCATAGGGTTTTGCAATTACCTCATCTATAATAAACTTTCTTCTTTTTTCGCACGCGCGCGCACGGGAAGGAGCTTATGTCACGGTAGGTCCAGGACTCGGCCTTCTCTTCGCGCACGCGCGCACGAGAAGGAGAGGAGCGATGGCGAGAATAGGCAACTGGAGTTCGCTTCGCGCACGCGCGCACGGGGAGGAGGAGCTGATTGTCCAGTGCAACGACGACATTGAGGCTTCGCGCACGCGCGCACGGGGAGGAGGGCCCCCCGCCCTGGGTGGGGAAAAATATCGCATTTGTCAAGCCCTATTTCAAGTATTTTCCCTGAATATGGGGCAACTATCACCAAATATACTAAGTTTCTGAGATATGAAATATCTATTTTGAGAAAGTTCCCCAGGTCCGTGGTGGGGGGATGTCGTAGGCAGTCGAGCATTGGAAGTTATCACAGCGGGATACTCGCCGCATAATTGTGTTGATGCGACCTGTCAGATCTGCGAGGAGTGAGGCGAATATGATGAAGACGCTGGTCTCTGCGATTATAACGTCTATCCTGTTGTGCACACGTATGCGACGCCAGAGGTGCTGGAGCGGTGCCCGCGTTCGTTGTTGCCAACGAGAATGAAGAGGGGACGCAACTTTGGCGGGACACCGTGGGCGCAAGTTGGCTGGCGTCGGCGTCCTTTGTCTTATTCCGTGAGGGGGCAAATCGCCTGAAACCAAAGGATGGAACCCAAATATCAATCGGTGGGGCATTGTAATTTGTGGAGAAACGACTTCCCATCTGCGGGGAAATCATTGGAAAATCTGCCACGAGGAATTATCTTATTACAAGGGAGAGGAAATTGCAAAACAACCGTCCAAATGCCAAAACGCCGCAAGCGAGGGCGAAGAACGAAGGCTCTGTGTGGTGACCGCACCGAGTTTGAGCGATGAAGCCGTCGCGCCGCGCCGGGAAAGTGCTTAGGATGTGAGGTTTGCAATTCCCTCGGAAGGAAAATGGCATCCTTATGAAAAAAGGCAGACGAGAAAATGAGTGCTGAGAATGCGAAGGCGGAATGGAAGATTCTGGTCATCAATCCTGGTTCGACCTCGACGAAGGTGAGCCTGTACTGCAATGAGAAGTCCTTGTTCGAGAAGAGCGTGTTTCATGACGCACCGGTTCTTCTGCAGTATCCGCATGTGAACGACCAAATGCCCTTTCGCTACCAGGTGATTCTGGACATGCTGAAGGAGTACGGGGTGGCCCCGTCGGAAATCGATGTCTTTGTCGGTCGCGGAGGGAGTGCCTATTCGCAGCCTGGCGGCGTGACGGCAGTGGACCAGCGGCTGTACGATGACACGGTCGCCGCCGTCGGCGGCAGCGAACATCCTGCCAAACTGGGCGTGATGCTCGCATGGAAGTTCGCGCAGGAGTTTGGACGCAAGGCCTACACCCTCAATCCCACCAATGTCGATGAGTTCTGTGACTACGCGCGTCTCACGGGAATCAAAGGAGTCTATCGCACCTCCCATTCCCACGACCTCAACCAGAAGGCCGTCGCCGAGTTTCATGCCGAGAAATTGGGACGACGCTACGAAGAGTGCAATTTCATCGTTGCTCACATCGACGGCGGCATCACCGTCAGCGCCCACGACCATGGGCGCATGGTCGATGGCAACATGGGAGCCGACGGCGAAGGAACCTTCTCCCCGACCCGCATCGGCAGCGTCCCCGTCCTTGAAGTGCTGGACTATCTTGACACGCATACCGTCAAGGAGGCGCGTCTCCTTTGCACGCGTGCCGGTGGTTTTGTAAGCCTCTTTGGAACTGCGGACTCGGATGTCATCCATCAGAAGGTTGCGGAGGGAGACCCCAAGGCAACTCTGGTCTGGAACACGATGATTTACCAGATTTGCAAGCAAATCGGTGAAATGAGCACGGTTTTGTGCGGACATGTGGACGGGATTCTGCTGACGGGCGGTCTTATGCGCTTCCAGGACATTCTGGAAGGCATTCAGAAGCGTTGCGGCTGGATTGCCCCTGTCACCGTCTATCCAGGTGAAATGGAACAGGACGCGCTGGCGCTTTCCGTGCTGAAGGCGTTGCGCGGGCAGGCGACCGTGCTGACCTATGCGGGCAAGCCTGTCTGGCAGGGATTTGAGGAAATTGACCTGTAACAAAAGAGGAACAAAACGATGGGCATCTTGGAATTGGTGAAGGCGAAGGCGCGTCAGAACGTAAAGCGGATTGTGTTGCCGGAGGGCGATGAGCCACGCACGGTGCAAGCGGCCGCGAAACTGGTCAAAGAGCAGTTGGTCGTGCCAGTGCTGCTGGGGAACCCCCAGCGCATTCAGGCGGTCGCGCAGGAGACGGGGACGGATATTTCGGGAATCGAGTGCATTGACCCGAAGACCAGCTCGAAGGCGTCCACGTACGCGCAGGCGCTTTTTGAACTGCGCAAGGCGAAGGGACTGACCGAAGAAGCCGCCGCCCAACTTGTGCAGGATCCGATGTATTATGGCGTGATGATGGTCAAGTTGGGGGACGCGGACGGACTGGTCTCGGGAGCCGTCCACACGACGGGGGACATGCTGCGTCCTGCGCTGCAGATCATCAAGACGAAGCCAGGCACCAAGGTGGTGTCGTCCAGTTTCCTGATGGAGTGTCCGAACAAGGCACTTGGGCAGGACGGTCTGCTGGTGTATTCGGACTGCGTGGTCATTCCCTGTCCCACGGCCGAGGAACTTGCGCACATTGCGATTTCCGCCGCAGAGACGGCGCGCACCCTGTGCGGAATTGCGGAGCCAAAGGTGGCACTTCTCTCCTTCTCCACAAAGGGCAGTGCCAAGCATGAACTCGTCACCAAGGTTCAGGAAGCTGTGCGCATCGCGCACGAACTGGCACCGAACCTGGCGCTGGACGGGGAAATGCAGATGGACGCCGCCATCGTGCCGGAGGTCGGTGCTTCCAAAGCCAAGGGAAGTCCCGTTGCGGGACATGCCAATGTCCTGGTCTTCCCAGACCTTCAGGCGGGCAACATCGGCTACAAAATCACCCAGCGCATCGGCGGTGCAACCGCGTTCGCCGTCCTGCAGGGGCTTGCCAAACCTTGCAACGACCTCTCCCGTGGGTGCTCTGTGGACGACATCGTCGCCACCGTTTCCCTTACCGCCGTCCAGGCGCAAGGATAACTTGCAAGGGCACAGGTGCTGGAGGAGATTCCTCCAACTTTATTTTCTTCCACAACACACAAAATACTCAAAAAAAGGGTTCCCTATCTCATCAAAAGGATCAAAAGAAGCGCTGCTATGAGAGACCGGTGCCTTTTGAACTTTGACCGTTCTTTTGTGTATTTTGTGTGTTTTGTGGGGAAAAAGGATACCTGCTGGGGAGCGGGAGGCTGTTGCCTTCCGCTCTTCTTGCCTTTATTCCATTGCCGTATCGGTTTTTTGGGAACTTTCCTCTTGAAAAATGCGCTTT
>JAFRLI010000174.1 GCA_017431255.1 Victivallales bacterium | reverse complement strand
TCGGAGCCCCGTTTATGAACGACTTTGCCGTGATGAGCCTCTCCGATTTGATGACCCCCGCAGAACTCATCCGCAAGCGCATCGAATCCTTTGCACGGCTGGATTTGCCCGTCGCCATTTACAATCCCGCAAGTCATCGCCGCCACGACCTTCTCGAATACGCCGTGGAACAATTCCGCGAACATGGTGGAAATCTTCCAGGTGCCATCGTGCGCGACGCCTACCGTCCCGGACAGTTCATCCAGTTCTTCCACCTGGAGGAGTTTCCCTTTTCCGAGGTGAATATGACGACGCTGGTCATTCTCGGAAACTCGAAAACCACTTTGCGCGGCAACCGACTCTATTGTCTGCGAGGCTATCGGGAGAAATATGATGTTACCCAATAACCCTTCCACTTTCATCCTCGCAGGAACCAATTCCGGCGCAGGCAAGACCACTCTCGCCCTCGCGCTCCTACGCGCATTCGCACTACGAGGTCTCCATGTCGCCCCCTTCAAATGCGGTCCCGACTACATCGACCCACTCTTCCACAGCCAGGCCTCGCACAACATCTCCTACAACCTGGATTCCTGGCTCGGAACCATCCCCGCGTTTTACCAATACGCCCCAAACGCCGACGTTGCACTCGTCGAAGGCGTCATGGGATTGTTTGACGGTATCCGCCCCGGCTCCCTGGAAGGTTCCACCGCAGAAGTGGCCGCCCAACTGGAACTTCCTGTGGTTCTTGTGGTGAACGCACGCGGCATGTCATCGTCCATCGCGCCGCTGGTGAAGGGGTTTGCGGAATGGAACTCCAAGGTTCACGTCGCGGGCGTCATCGCGAACAACGTCGGCAGCGAACATCATGCGAAATTGTTGAAAGAAGCACTCTCGCAGTCACAACTTCCCCCGTTGCTGGGGTATCTTCTGCGAAATGAACGCTGGACCTTGCCGGAGCGGCACCTCGGTCTCTCCGTCGGCAAACTTCTCGAGGAGTGGCTGGACGCCCTGGGGACGGAAGCGGCACGAACGATTGACCTGGACGCGCTCCTTTCCCTACGCCCGCAGCGCCCCCTGTCCTGCCCGTCCTCCCGTGTTTTCCCATCGCCGCGCCTGCGCCTGGGCGTCGCCTGGGATGAAGCGTTCTGTTTCTACTATCAGGAGAACTTTGATTTGCTGCGCGAACGCGGCGTGAAACCGGTCTTCTTCTCCCCGTTGAAAGATACCGCCCTGCCGGAACAACTGGACGGGCTCTATTTCGGTGGCGGTTATCCGGAACTCTACGCAGGCAAACTCTCCCGCAACCACACGCTTCTGCAACAAATCCGCGACTTCGCGAAATCCCATCTCGTCTATGGCGAATGCGGCGGATACCTCTATCTCCTCCAGAACCTCGTGGATTTCGACGGAAATACCTTCCCCCTCCTCGGTCTCCTCCCCGGAACCGCTCGCATGAATCAACGTCTCTCCTCTCTCGGCTATCGCACCGTCACGGGACCTTGGGGAACCATCCGGGGACATGAGTTCCACTACTCCAGCCTAGATACGGACGGGACGTCTTCCCCCCTCTGGCATGCACGCGATGCCAGGGGACGCGAATGGGACTGCGGCTGCACATCTGCCCGCGTCAAAGGCTCTTACATCCATCTCCATTTCGCCTCTGCCCCTCAGGCATTGGACGCCTTCGTTCAGGAACTCGACTCATGATCCCCTTCCTCCTTCTTCTCCTCCTCACCTTCGCCATGGATGCCGCGCTCGGCGACCCGCATAGCGCCTGGCATCCCGTCGCCATGTTCGGACGCCTCGCCGCCCGCGTCGAACATCTTTGCCGACAACGATTGGGAAATACCATTCTGGCAGGATTCATCGGCTGGCTTCTTCTGACCTTCGGCAGTGCGGCGGTTGCCTGGTTTGCGGTGCGTCTGGCAGGCCGCTGGTGCGTTGCAGCATCCCTGCTGCTGGCGGTTGTCATCGCCTATTTCACCGTGGCGCTGCGGAGCCTTTGCGACCATGCGGAACACGTTCGCATCCCTCTTTCCAATGGAAACCTCCGAGCCGCACGAAAAGCCCTTTCCATGATGGTCAGCCGCGACACACAGAACCTGGATGAATCCGAAATTGCACGCGGCACCATCGAAAGCATCGGGGAAAACCTCATCGATGGCGTCACCAGCGCCTATTTCTGGCTGGCAATCGGCTACCTGATAGGCGGCCTCCCGCTCGCAGCGGCGGCAGCCGTCTTCCTCCGCGCGGTCAATACCCTCGACGCCTGCTGGGGCTACGAAAACGAACGATACCTGCTCTTTGGACGGGTCGCCGCCAAGGCGGACGACGCCGCGCACTGGCTTCCCGCACGTCTCACGCTCCTCGCCATTGCACTGGCCGCCCTCGCACAACGCGGAGATTTTTGGCACACCTTCCACATTGGCTGGAAACACCGACACGACCACCCCAGCCCCAACTCCTGCTTCGGAATGGCCGGATTCGCAGGTGCCCTCCGCATCCGCCTCGGCGGCCCCACCGTCTACCAGGGAGAACGCGAAGAGTACCCCTTCTGGGGAGATGGACGCGCTCAACTGCGCCCTCGCGACATCAAACGGGCCGAGGTCCTCGCATGGTCCGCCTGCGCTCTCTTCCTTGCTTTCCTCGCATTCGGAGGTGCCCTATGGCTCACTTCCTGACCCTCATCCGACACGGGGAACTCCCCGAACCGTTCAGACACCGCTACATCGGTCATACCGACGCACCACTCTCCCCGGAAGGACTCGAACAAGCAAAACGACTCGCAAACACCCCTTGCGACATCCTTTTCTCCAGCCCACTCCTTCGTGCACGGCAAACCGCAGCTGCCATCCGAAACGATTTCCACCTCGATCCGCGCCTCGCCGAACTCGACTTCGGGGACTGGGACAATCTCACCTACGATGAAATCGCCAGCCGCACCACCCCCGAACGGCTCCACGCCTGGTTCGATGACCCGGACCATTTCGCCTTCCCGAACGGAGAAACGGTTCTTCAATTCAACGAACGCACGGAAGCGGTGTTTGCTGAACTGTGCAATCGTCCCGAAGAGCATGTGGTTGCCGTCACGCATGGCGGGGTTTTGATGCATCTGCTCTCTCGCCTGCGTGGCCTTCCCTCCCGCGATATGTTCCAATGCCTCCCCCCACGTGGCAGTGCAACCATCTTGAGGAACGAAAATGGACTCTGGAAAGAATAAAATCATTCTCGTCACAGGCGGCGCACGCTCCGGCAAAAGCGCCCTCGCCGAATCCCTCGCTCGCCAGGCGGGCATTCATCGCTTCTACATCGCAACCGCCCCCATCCTAGACGACGAAATGGCTTCACGCGTCCAAAAACACCAGCAGGCCCGCGCCAATGACCACTGGACTACCATCGAAGAACAAATCGACCTCCCGCGTGCCCTCCGCCAAGCCGCCTCCCAAGGCGCCGATTCCATCCTCATCGATTGCCTGACCCTCTGGATCAACAACCTCCTCTTCCACCATCCTAACTATACCGAAAACGATATCGCCACCGAAACCCAAAACCTGCTCGATACGTTGCGACAAATCCCCGCCACCGTCGTCCTCGTCATCAGCGAAGTCGGTCTCGGAATCGTTCCGGAAAACCACCTCGCACGCCTCTTTCGCGACGCATCCGGACGCTGCGCCCAAATCATCGCCCACGAAGCCGACGAAGTCCATTTCACCATCGCAGGAATCCCCCTCCGAGTCAAATGAACAGACGGTTCCAACAATGTCAAAGACACAGTTGCAATCCCAAAACGCCGGAGACGGTCGACAGCATGCACGGCGGGACACAGTTCAAGTCAGAAACTCTGTTGCAATCCCGAATCGCCTGAGGGGATGATTCTCAAAGAAGGTACGTATCTCAGGAATGTAGCATAGCTTGACACAAATGGCTGTTTTTCAAGAAAAAGCACTTGAAAAAGTGCTTGACAAGTGCGATATTTTTCGGCATCCCACAGGTGGGGGCCATCCGCCCTCGTGCGCGCACCCACGAAAAGTCTTGTTGAGCAAAAGGAATACCTCTCTTCTTGAGTAATAGGAAATCCCCCTGAACGAATCCATAAAGCCCCTTCCCGATGAGTTCCCTTCTAGCACAAACCCTTTCCGAAATCCAGCTTGCCGACCAGCAGTGCCGTGCAGACGCCGTCGCGCACATCCATGACCTCACCATGCCCGACTGGGCACTGGGACGCCTTCTGGATCTTGCGGTCGATCTCGCCGGCATGACACGCGACCTGCGCATTCCCGTTTCCCGCAAGGAAATCGTGCTGATGGCGGGGGACCATGGCATCGTCGCGGAGGGTGTCTGTCCGCAACCGTCCTGCGTCACCGCGCAGATGGTGCGGAACTTCTGCAACGGCGGCGGCGGCATCGGCGTCCTATCCGACCTGGCGCATGCACACGTCACCCTCGTGGACATCGGCGTTGCCTCTGACCTTGAAGCACTTCCCATCGAACACTGCAAAATCGCCTACGGAACCAACAACTTTGCCCGAGGTCCCGCCATGTCCCGCGAACAGGCCATCGCCTCCCTCGAAACAGGAATCCGTCTCACGCAACGCCTCGCTGACGATGGCGTGCAGGTTTTCGCAACCGGCGAAATGGGCATCGGCAACACCTCTCCCGCCACCGCCATCCTCACCGTCCTTCTGGGAGAAACCGACCCCGCGCCATACGTCGGTCCAGGCGCAGGACTCCCTTTGGACCGACTCGCCCACAAAGCCGAGGTCATCCGCCACGGCATCGCTCTCAACTGCCCGAATCCCCACGCTCCCCTGGATGTACTAGCCAAGGTCGGCGGCTTTGAAATCGGCGGTCTCGCAGGAGTCATTCTTGCTGCTGCGTCCCGGCACAAGCCCGTTCTGGTGGACGGTTTCATCTCCACCGCCGCCGCCCTCCTCGCCGCCTCCCTCTCGCCCGCTTCCAAAGACTATATGATTCTCGCACACGGCAGCGCCGAACCCGCCCATGCCAAAATGGCCGCGTTTCTCGGCAAACGCCCTCTGCTTGACCTGAATCTCCGGCTGGGCGAAGGAACGGGAGCCGCACTCGCCATGCCTCTGCTGGACGCTGCGTCCGCCATTATGAACCGAATGTCCACCTTCTCCCAAGCCAACGTCACCACAGAGGGTATCCGATGACATCCCTGATTCGAACATTCCAGGCCGCACTTTCCGTCCTCACTGCATTCCCACAGAAGAACTTCATGCCCACGGAAGAGGAACTCAAGCGTTCCATGAACCTATTCCCCGTCGTCGGTCTCTTCCTGGGAGTGCTGCTCTTTGTCCTTGCCATCCCCATTTCCGCCCTTCCCACACTGCCTGCCGCCATTCTCCTGACCATCCTTCCGGAATGCTTCACCAAGGGATTCCATCTCGATGGACTGGCGGACACTGCCGACGGATTCCTATCCAGCCGCCCACGTGAACGCATCCTGGAAATCATGCACGATTCCCACATCGGCACCATGGGAGTCGCCGCCATCTTCGCCATCCTCGGCATCAAGTTCGCAATCTTTGCAACGATTCCCCGGCACTTGCTTCCCTCTGCTGCGCTCACCATGCTTCTATCGGGACGCTGCGCCATCCTATTTCACATCGCCACCAGCAAATACGCCCGGGAAGAGGGTCTTGGCAAAGTCTGGTTCGACCGAAAACCATGGTTCGGACTCGTCCTTGCCGCACTCTTCCCCGTTTTGATTTTCCTCCGAAGCACTCATTCTTCCGCCCAATGTTCCCTTCAAGGCACAATCCCACTCCCCCTGCTCGCCTTCGTGCTCTCCCCTGCCCTCATTTGCTTCGCCTGCCTCTGGTCCTGGGTCACCTGGCGACATATCCGAGGAGCCACCGGCGACACCATCGGCTGCTGCGAGGAACTCGCTGAAACCCTCGCTCTCGCCATCTTTACCACCCTCCTGCCTGCATAAAACACGCAGAAAGTTCTAATAACCGTCTCCGTCTTTATTCTGCAATGATGTGATGACTTATTATCCTATATTCCTTGATGGCGGCCTTTATATGAACAACCTCAAGACAGACCGCTCCATCGACCGGGACAACGAAATCCTGAACTACTGCCGCCTGAACGACATCACGGTGCAGGCATAGTCTCCCTTGCAGTTCGGAATGTTCAAGGGCTGCTTCGTGGACCATCCCTTCTTTCCGGAATTGAACGCGGTGCTGGGACAGTTCGGCGAGCAGTACGGCGTCCCCAAGACGGCGATCGCCATCGCCTGGATTCTGCGGCATCCCCAAAAATGCAGGCGATCGCCGGGACAATGAATCCACAGCACCTCAAGGACATCTGCGCCGCATCCCAAATCACTCTCTCCCACCAGGAATGGTATAGCCTCTATCTCGCCTCCGGCAAATTCCTCCCTTAAACGACTCGTTTCAATGGGATCACAGGGGAGGGCATCCCCAAAAACTCCCATACCTTTTATTGAGATTCACCTTGCTTAAGCCATTCATGCAACATACCTTGAGACTTAAAAATGCTACTTAGATGAGGTAATTGCAAAACCCTATGGGAGTCCACAGAACACACAGAATACACAGAACTGTTTGTCCGCGCTAACGCGCGGCTAAACACTTGATATAAACCAGAATACCAAGTGCAAGCCGCCGCGAAGCGGCG
>JAFRLI010000173.1 GCA_017431255.1 Victivallales bacterium | reverse complement strand
GTATCCAATATTTTTGCGTATTTTGTGTATTTTGTGGAAGAAAGTGTTTCAAAATCATTACCATGAACCAGGGTTCTGAATAATAACCTCAATTCTACGACGAAAACCACGCATAACGCCAAGCCGTGACGAGATTCCTTCTCCCGACGGTTTGGTTTCCCGGTGGTTCCGTCGTAGATTTGTATTGATTCCGTTGCCGTGAGGTGCCACAATGCAGGAAGCATGCCCTCCCGTAGCACGTCTCGTGCGCAAAGCATTCCGGCGACGGCACCATGTTTCCATCGTAGAGTTTACATGGTTTTCCGGCAACGTGCCGCAATCGGGCGGCGGCCTCCCCCGGACAAAGGCCTGAGGTCCGTCGGGATTCGTCAGCGATTGTTGCTCTTGTAGAGGCGAGTAAAATCTCGCCGATGGTTTTCCATAATGGTGATTTTCTTGCGAAGAGCGCCGCAGATATCCGGGCCATAGAGCATGACAGTTTCGAGTTCAGGGGTATCTGCGAGTTGCATCACGGTGCCGGGGGCCGTTTCGAGGATTTGAATCATCTCGAGCGTATTGTCGATTTCGGCCCGCATATATTCATTCACGAGCAGGAATCGCGGGTCGCCCTGTTCTTTGAGCCAGGGCGAAGTATCGCGAGGTTCCTCCTGGTAGTTGGTGCGGTCCAGCGTCACCTGGAAGCAACAGACATTGACGGCATTCCGCAGGACGCATTTCTGCAAGCGCATCTTGTACCACTGTCCCTCCAGATAGGAGTTTGCCTCTGCGTCAAGCCCCTTCTCGCGGAGGTCGGCCAGCAGTTGGATGGCGCGTTCCAGTTCAGGCAGTGCGTGCTTCACACAATGGTCCAGCAGGAACTGTCCCGAATAGCCGTTCAGCCAGCGGTGCGCCTGCAAATCCAGCATATTGTCTGCATCGGATTCCTCTTGTGCCTGGAACTGGAACTTTCGATAGTAGTCCTTTTCCTCGGGCTTCAGTTCGTTCGGGAACGCAACCAGAGGCCTGGTGAGCCAGCGCTGGTGGACCGTTCCCAGGGCAAAGATGCACCCGCCTGTCTCAAAATGCTCAAAGCGCCTCTGCACATGGTCTTCCAGATCCCAGGCGTCCACCAGGTTGCCGGCGTCTTCCGAAGACACGAAACTCTCCGCCAATTTCTGCAAGGCGGTGTACTTGCCCAGCGTGTTCGGGGCGATTTTCCCAAGCGATTGCTGGTATAGCCGAATGGTATCCGTATCGTCCAGAGCGCGAATGGCGAGGGACAGATCGTGTTCGGGGAACTTCTGCGCGGTCTGCAGCTGCTGGGCGACGCTCACAATGCGGGTGAGACGCGCCATCGGCGTCGTCAACTCCGTGTACTGCTTGGTGAATCCCACGGAAAGAATGTGCGCTGGCGTGCTCATTGTCTGGTTGTTGACCGACTGCCCGGGCTTCAAGAACGGCAGAATGGCGGGCACGTTCTCTGGCAGAATATGCATCACATTGACCGTCGCCTCCAGTCCTGCACGCGCAGCGCCATCCTGGAAGAGGGAGAGGAAGGTGGTGATGCGGCGTCCCGTCGGAACATTCTTACAGAGAATCGGACCATTTTTCCCCGGGTAGAGATAGTCGTCCCAGCAGAGGCCGCCGCCGGAATCATTCGTCAGGAAATGGAAATGCTCCAAAGGAATGATGCGGCAAAGTTGCTCGATGGTTTTCACGTAGATGGCTTGCACCTCGCCGTTGTCAATGCACGGGGCATAATATTCCGTGCGGGCGCGCCGTGCCTGGTCGCAACGGGGACCGCGCCAGGTCGGGTGTGCGCGGAAGACCTCTTCGGGAAGCCAGGCCGGTTCGATTCCCTGGAACGCCGCCTTCAATCCAAACTCCTTCAAAACCGCGGCACGGGACACCAGCGCGTCCAAGTTGCGCTTGGCATAATCCTCAGGCAAAAACTCCTTCAATTCCTCAGGCACCAGGAACTTGAACAGCGACGGCTGGTACAGGCTCCAGTTCGGATACGGGTCGTAGCGATTGCGATCCCACTGCCACAGACTCGGTTCAATCTGGCTCACATACACATGCGTCGCACCCAGTTCCGCAGCCAATTCCACTACGCGACGAAACTCCGATTCCCGATACTGGTCGCAAGTAAAAAACACCTTCCTGCTCATTACTCTCTCCTACTTGCCTTGAGGTGAACGTTCTACCCTCCTGCTATTGACTATAGCACGCTCACGCCCTTTTGCAAACACCACGACAACCAAAATCCGCAGTTTTTGCGGTCCGGATCCGCGTGTTTTTGCGAAACTTGTGGTATATTAGTTATTCGGCAGAGGTAGTTGCAAAACTCATTTTTGAGTCCACAGAACACACAGAATACACAGAAGGCAATCCGCCGCTTCGCGGCAGCTTGCACTTTGTATTTTGTTTTATCTCACGTGTTTGGCCGCGCGTAGCGCGGACAAACAGGTCTGTGTATTCTGTGTGTTCTGTGGACTTCATAAAAGTTTTGCAATTATCTCGGCAGAGAGAATCATCCCATTTTCCAAAAAAGGTGAAGACACAATGGCGAAAAAAACGTTTCTTCTGATTGGAGCGGGAAGCCGCGGCAATACCTACACGAACTACCTCAAGCAGTTCCCGGAACGTGCAACCATCGTTGGCGTCGCCGAACCGCGCGACTACTACCGCAACGCCATCGCAGAGGCTTTCCATCTGCCGCCCGAACGCGTCTTCCACACCTGGGAGGACGCCGCCGCACTGCCACGATTCGCCGACGCCGTCATCATCGCCACTCCTGACGCACTCCATGAGGCCCCCGCCATCGCCTTCGCCAAACGCGGCTACCACATGCTCCTCGAAAAACCTCTCGCCCCGACCATGGAAGCCTGCCGCCGCATCGTGCAGGCCGTCAAGGACGCCAACATCCTTTTTGCGGTCTGCCACGTCCTGCGCTACACGCTCTATACCGAAGCCATCAAGAAAATCCTGAACAGCGGCGAAATCGGCGACATCGTCTCCTTGCAGCACATCGAACCGGTCAAGTTCTTCCATCAATGCCACTCCTTCGTGCGTGGCAACTGGCGCAACACCGCCGAATCCTCCTGCATGCTCCTGCAAAAATGCTGCCACGACCTGGACCTCATCCGTTACTTCATGCAAAAGCACTGCCGCTCCGTCCAGTCCTTCGGCTCACTCACCTATTTCCGACCGGAAAACCAACCCAAAGGCGCCGCCGACCGCTGCACGGACTGCCCGCCCGAAATCGAATCCATCTGCCCCGCCTCCGCACTCAAAATCTATTTGCGAGACCGCCTCGCCCATGGACAAACGGGCTGGCCAGTGAACGTCGTCACCGCCAACCCCACCCCGGAATCCCTCGTCAAAGCTCTCCGGGAAGGCCCCTATGGACGATGCGCCTTCCGCTGCGACAACGATGTCGTCGACCACCAGGTCGTCAATCTCGTTTTCGAGGACAACGCCACCGCGCAAATGACCATGACCGCATTCGCCGAAGGACCGCGACGCACCCGCATCTTCGGCACAAAAGGCGAATTGGAAGGCGATTCCACCATCGTCCGCGTCAAAAACTTCCTCACGGGCGAAACCCGCGTCATTGACACCAATGTTGTCGACGATGGCAACATCACCTCCGGACATGGCGGCGGGGACGGTCGCCTCGCCGAGGCATTCCTCCGCGCCCTCGAAACCAACGATCCCTCCTACATTCTTTCCGGGATTGACGAGACGCTCGAATCCCACTGCATGGTCTTCCAGGCCGAGGCCTCCCGCCTCACCAACCAGGTCTGCAACATCGAATAGCGTTTAGCCGAACTTCCGCCGTATCGAGGTGCCGCGAATCCCCTCTGCCTCGCGGTACTTCATGACGGTGCGCCTGGCGACCTTGATTCCCTCCGCGGCGAGGCGGTCCGCCATCGCCTGGTCGGAAAGAGGATGAACGGGGTCTTCGTTTTCCACCATTTCGCGAATCCGCAGGCGGATGGTCCGCGAGGAAACCTCCTCCTTGCCCTCGCCGTCCGTGGCTTCCTCATTGCCCTGCCGCACAAACCCGCGGCTGAAAAAGTGCTGGAACTCAAAAACGCCCCACGGCGTATCCATGTACTTGTTGGCAATCGCGCGCGAAACCGTCGTCTCGTGAACCCCGACACGCTCCGCGACCGTCGCCTGTACCAACGGCTTCAAGGCACTCTCCCCCTTCTCGAAAAAATCCAACTGCAAGGCCACGATGGCCTCCGCTATCTTCCCAATCGTCGTGCGGCGAAAATCCAGGTTGTTCACCAATCCCCGCGCCTCCTCGACTTTTTCCGTCAGCCATGGACGCGCCTCCTTCGGCAGGGACTTCTCCTTGTGCATCTGCTCGTACTCGTGGTTGAGCGTGACGCTCGGAAATGCAATGTCGTTGAGACGCACATTCCAGCTGCCGTCGGGACCGCGTCTCACAATGACATCCGGGACCACGGTGGGAGTAGGAGTGCCCGCCAATCCGCTGGCAGGACTCGGATTCAGTTGCCGAATGCGCTCCACCGCCTCCTGGACCTCCTCCAAATCCACGTCCAGTGCCTTGGCAATCTGCGGCAATCGATTGCGTGCGAGCTCCTCCAAATGGGAATCCACGATTTCGTAGGCGATATCGCCGTGCTCGTTGGCACGGTCCAACTGAAGCAGCAGCAGTTCGCGCGGCGTGCGCCCGCCAATCCCCGCCGGATCGAACTTCTGCACGATGCGGACGGCCTCCTGCGCCGTCTGCAAATCCACCTGCGCACCGGCGGCTAGCTCCTCGTCCGTCGCTTTCAAAAGCCCCTTGTCGTCCAAGTTTCCCAGCACTTCCAGCCCTGCCCGAAAGAGCGGCGATTGCGAATCCGGGACGCGTTCGCGCAGTTGTTCGGTCAGTTGTTCCTGAAGGGAGACGGGAGCGATTTGGGAGTTGAAGAAAAACTGTCGTTTTTCCTCATCGTCGGAAGTCCAGGTGGAGGAGCGTTCGATGTCCAGCGAGGAGTCGGAATCATAGGAATCGGCAAAGATTTGGGAGCGGAGGGTTTCGTCGTGTTCCAGGGCGTCCAACTGCCGGTCCTTCTCGGAAGCCAGACGCTCCTGCGCACCCTCCAGGGGATTTCCCGCCAGCACTTCCATCGGATTGTGAAGTTCGATGACGGGATTGAGTTCCATCCGCTGGCGAATCTCCTGCACCAGTTCCAACGAGGTGGATTGCAGCAGTTTCATCGCCTGCATCTGCTGGACGGAAAGCTGCTGCGTCTGCACCAGTCGCTGGCCTTGGGAAAGTGACATTGCCTGCGTCATGGTGACTCCTACGGAAGGAACAGTTCCAATCCCGTCAGGTATCGTCCTTCGGGGAAGTTGAGGGAGATGGGATGGTCGGGTGCCTGCGCAAGTTCCCGTAGCAGGAATGCGTCGCGGTGTGCATCGCGTGCGGCGTCCCCGACCACTTTCTGGAAGAGGTCAGGCGTCATTGCGCCCGAGCAGGAGTACGTCATCAGAATGCCGCCGGGCCGGGTGAGTTTGGCTCCGAGAAGATTGATGTCCTTGTAGCCGCGCGCGGCCTTTTCCAGTTGGAAATGGGTGTCCGCAAACTTGGGCGGGTCGAGAATGACCACGTCAAACGAGCGTCCCATATCGCGGAACTTTCGCAGGAGTTGGAAGACATCGGCCTTTTCGTAGGTGAATTGTTCGTCGGGCAGATGGTTCAAAGCGGCATTCCGGCGTGCCAACTCGAGGGCGTTGGCGCTGATATCGACCTGCGTGACATGCTTCGCGCCGCACTGCGCCGCCCGCAGACCGAAACCGCCCGTGTAGCAGAAGCAGTTGAGGACCTCCGCCCCCCGGTAGAAATCGCGCACCGCACGATTTTCGCGCTGATCAAGATAGTACCCGGTCTTGTGACCGCGACGGACATCCACCTGAAGCGCAAGACCGTCCTCATGAATCGTCAGCAATTCAGGCGGTTCCTTCCCCCAGAGCAGACCGCAACGCGGCGCCAGCCCTTCCCGCCCGCGTGCTTCCGTGTCCGAACGCTCGTAAATCCCACACAGAGAGGGAAGTGCCTCCCGCACGGCCGACGTCAATTCCTCGCGCCAATGTTCCGCGCCTGCCGACAGAAACTGGCAGACCGCCACGTCCCCGTAAATGTCCACAATGCAACCAGGCAGACCATCCGCCTCCCCGTGCACCAGACGATACCCCTCCGTCCCCGATGGAACCACGCAACGGCGACGCGCCAGGCACGCCCCCACACGCCGCCGGAAAAACGCCGCGTCCACCGCCTCTTCGCGTTCAAACGTCCACACGCGCGCACGAATCTGCGATTCCGCCGAATACGCCCCGCGCCCCAGCCATTCCCCGGAACTCGACAGAATCTCCACCGTCCTCCCAGATTCCACCTCTCCCGACGTCCCTTCCACCGCGCCGGACATCACCCACGGATGCCTCCGCAACAGCGAACGCTCACGACCCTTCTTTAACTTGATCCAAGATTCCTTCACAATTTGCCTCGCGTTTTCTCCTCCACCGTTTCTATATGAGGTAATCGCAAACCCCTATGGGAGTCCACAGAACACACAGAATACACAGAACTGTTTTTCCGCGCTAACGCGCGGCAAACACATGATATGAAACAGAATACAAAGTGCAAACTGCCGCGAAGCGGCGGATTGCCTTCTGTGTATTCTGTGTATTCTGTGGACTCAAAAAGGAGTTTTGCAATTGGTTCTATATAAAATATACCGTTTTCTCCAAAAAACAAACTTTTGGCACAAAAAATGCATAAGAAATATATCTCCTTGTGGAACGACATCCCCATTTGAAGACACCCTCTCCACGCATCGCTTTTTTCCATGGAAGCATTTGCTTTTCCAGCCAATTCCATTACATTAAAGATAGCAAAGGTAGTGTGTCCGGGTAGCTCAGTGGATAGAGCAGCGGTTTCCTAAACCGCGTGTCGGAGGTTCGATTCCTCTCTCGGATACCATTTTTACACACGAAAGCCCTGAGTTTTGCCTTTTTTCGGCAATCAGGGCTTTTTTCCTTTTTTATTGCTAGAATGGCGTATCTTTCCCGAAGAAAAGGGGGGACGAGTGCCCTCTCACGAAAAAACAACACACCCCTTGAAAAACACGATTTGCAAGTTATATTTTATAGATATTTGTCAAAAACTCCCAATAATCGCAAAAATAAAGAGCAAAGTCATGATTATTTCATTGACCATTGACAATTTCAAATCCATCCGGGACGAACAGACGCTGAATCTGTCAGCAGAGAATCTCTCGGATGTGCATCAAGGCAATTTCGTGCTAGACGATGAAAATGAGAAACGAGCCATTCTTTGCACGGCGGGGCTTTGGGGACCGAACGCCTCGGGGAAAAGCAATGTCCTACTTGCGTTGAAAGAATTGAAGGAACTGGTCTCTGGTTCCCATCTTTACGAACTGGATCAACCGATCAAGGCATGCCAACCTTTTCGGTTAGACGACAAACATTCCCAAAACCCGGTAACCTTGGAACTGGATTTCATCGGGCGCGACGGTTTCCGCTATATCTACCGCATTCGCTTCACATGGCAAGCGATTATCCAGGAATCGCTGGTCTTCTATCCAGCGGCCAAACCAGCCAAGTTGTTTGAACGCACGTCGCACGGCATCACGTTCGGGGCAAAACTCTCTGGTCTGCGGCAGATTCCATACCGCGAGAACCAAAGTTATCTCAGCGTGGCCGCACAGCACCAGCAGAGTTCCGAACAACTGAAGAATGTGTACCGTTTTTTCAGGGATGACATCCACATCGTCGCCCCTGGATATGGTCTGGTCAACAACGAACTTCTGAACGCGCCCTCGTATCGTCAGGCTCTTGCAGGGATTTTGTCATTCGCCGACACAGGCATCACGCAAGTTGGCTTCGACCAGACGCGCCTTCCCGTCTTCTACCATGAAAACTCCAAGCAAGGATTCGGGCTGGAAGAGGAATCCGCTGGCATACGACGCTTGTACGAAATTGCACCGATGCTCATCTATGGACTCACGAATCCCGGTGTTTGGCTCGTCGATGAACTGGACTGCCAACTGCATCCGCGCATCGCGGAACTCATCGTGATGCTCTTCCACGACAAACGTGCCAACCAGGCCCATGCACAACTCATCTTCACCACACACAACACATCCCTGATGAACTCCGACCTCTTCCGCAGAGACCAGGTGTGGTTCACCCAAAAGCAAGAAGACGGGGCAACCGAACTGGTCTGCCTGGATGAATACGGCGAAGTGCGAGGAGACACGAACTTCGAAAAATGGTATCGGCAAGGACGATTCGAAGCCGTCCCCGAGGTCAGATACAATGAACTGTTAGCCATTTTGAGCACGAAATCCACGAGGGAAGGAGCACACGCAAAATGACCAGAAAACGAAATCCCGGTCAGCGAAAGATACGCCCTGTCTTGCGCATCTTCACAGAAGGGGAAAAGACAGAAATCAACTATGTCCGCGGATATATTAACTCGTACCTGAAAAGCAAGGGATATACGGCCCATGACATCATTATCGAACAGCCAAACGACAGTTCCCCACTAGGACTCCTTCACGCCGCATGCC
>JAFRLI010000172.1 GCA_017431255.1 Victivallales bacterium | reverse complement strand
GTGGTTAGTGGTTAGTGGTTAGTGGTTAGTGGTTAGTGGTTAGTGGTTAGTGGTTAGTGGGCCGCACGGAGCGTGCAGTGCTATAGGTTTTGCAGGTCGCGCTCCGCGCGGCCATAAGCCCCCGCCTGTGTGCGCGGCCTGCAAAACCGACAGGGTGGCATGCCCCACGCGGCCCTTGCAGGTCGCGCTCCGCGCGGTCACAAACGCTTCGGTGCTACGGTGTCATCTCTTTCGGTGTTTCCTCTTTGGAAGAGGATTTCAGGAATACGGAGAAGCAGAGGATTCCAGGAAGGGAAAAGATGAAAGCGAACAATGCGAAGAAGAAAACTCTTCCGGGAATGTCACTGGAGATGACGGATTCAGAGGGCTGCGCGGGATTGTAGAGGCACTCGATCTTTGCGCCAATTGGATTCTTGTTCACCGCCTCGCGCATCCCCTTCACGCCCACATTGGTGTGCATCGAGCTGAAGAAGTCGTACTGTTTTCCGTACCAAGTCTTTCCATCGACCTGATACTGGTACTCGATTTCAATCCTGTAGGTAGTTCCACCTTTGCTCCCGCGAGAAGTGCCAAGCCTGGAGGAAATGACCACGGCGGGAGCAGTGCGCCATGTCCGGCTCTGCCAAACCTTGATGCACGGGAAAATCACAAAAAAGCACCCGAACCAAATTCCGATGCACGAGAAGACCAGTCCGAACAGAATCCCGGGAAGGACGCCCACTTTCTTCGCGGCAGGGGACATCGGACGCGCGGGACGCACCTGGCGCATCTGCGGGGATTGGTTCTGTCCATTCATTTGTTGCGCAAGCGATTGCGCTTCCGATTGCTGCGACGCATCGAGTGTTCCCGCGAGAGAATCTTGGGAATCCAGCGACCACTCGTTCAGACTGAGCAGCAGGGTCTGGGCAAGTTTCTGCGCTTCCTGGCGGATTGCCTTTTCGACCCCGGAGACGGAGATGGCGTAGCGCTGCCCCGCACGTGTCACGGCCAGCAAGGCATATGCCATGTAATGACTCCCCTTACTACCTGTGACCGTGGAGGATACAAGTTCCAACTGAAGGATTTCACTGATTCCGATGGGAAGGGTCGCAGAACCTTTTCCTTCGGGATAGAAGACTCTCGCGTCCAAATCAAAGAAGGCACGCTTCCCCAAAAGCATGCTCCAGCGCATCAACTCCGCCAACAATACAAAAAAGCCACCCACACACGCAAGAATCCAGATGATATGTTGGCGATCTCGAAAAGCAAACCAAAGTGCCCCAGCACCGAAAATCGTAAAGATGCTCAGAAAGATATGCAGTTGCAACGTCGGTTCCACACGAATGGAACTGTCACGGAACACCAGATGCTCCGAATGCATGTTCCCGGCACTTCTCAATCGATTTTTCCAAGCGTCTTCTGCCATATCGCTCCTGTGTGCAAAATGCCTTGCCGCAAATGGGGATTACGGGTATTCCGGAAGTTCGATGCCCATCAAAGCAGCCTGCTCGGCAAAGGTGGGTTTCTCCTTCAGAACGAAAGATCCCTTGACCTTGCCTTCGGGGGTGAGCCCCTCGGTTTTCCAGGCAATGAGGTCGCGCGTCTGGTATTCGCCGTTCTTAAGCGGCAGGACTTCGGAGATGGCCATGGTCTTGCGGGATCCGTCCGAAAGGCGTGCGGTATGCACGACAATATCGATGGCGGAAGCGACCTGGGAGCGCAAGGCCATCAAGGGGATTTCGACGCCGCTGAGGAGCGCGCAGGTTTCCAAGCGGAACAGGCAGTCCAGCGGGGTATTGGCATGGATGGTGGACATGGAGCCGGCGTGGCCGGTGTTGAGTGCCTGGAGGAGGTCAAGTGCCTCGCCGCCACGAATTTCACCGATGACGAGACGGTCGGGACGCAAGCGCAAGGAGGAGACGATCAGGTCGCGGATGGTGACTTCGCCGTTGCCGTTCTTGTCGGGCTTGCGGGTTTCGAAGTTGACGACGTGCTCCTGCTGCAACTGCAATTCGCTCGCGTCCTCGATGACGAGCACGCGCTCGTTCGCGGGAATGAAACTGCTCAGCGCATTCAGGACGGAGGTCTTACCGGAGGAGGTACCGCCCGAGACGATGACGTTCTTGTGCAGGAGGACCGCCGCGCGCATGAGTTTCTGCGCGTCAGGGGAGAGACTCCCGTAGGAAAGCATCTTGTCAATCGTCAGCGTGTCCTTCTTGAACTTGCGGATGGCGATGACGGTGCCGCAACGGCTCAGGGGCGGGATGACGGCGTGGACGCGGCTGCCGTCGGGCAGACGGGCGTCCAGTCGCGGATTGTCGTCATTAAGCATGCGCTGGACGGACTTCGCGATGTTGGATGCCGCCGCGCGCAAAGAGGGTTCGCTGACGAACTTTGCGTCCGTCTTCTCCAGTTTGCCGTGCCGTTCGATGTAGATTTGATTGGGGCCGTTGATGAGGATTTCGGAGACATCGTCGTCCTCCAGAAACTCCTTGACGGGTGCCAGAAACAGAATCAGAAAGGAATTAGTTTGCTCCATAGTCTTTTCTCTCCTCTGCGACTTTGAGAAGGAGGTCACTCTCCTCCTGGTCGCATTTGTCGATGGTTTCCGGTGGTGGAAGGGTGGAACCGACCTTCACGCAGATGGCGGTCAGGTTGTCGGGAGCGCCTGCTGCGAGGACGCGGGTTCGCAGTTCCTCGACGACTTCCTGCGGCGTGGTCTTCTCGCGGAAGACCTGTTCAATCTGTTCGTCAGGCAGCACGAGGATGCCGTCCGAACAAAGGAGGAAACGGTCTTCCGGGCAAATGGCGACCTTCTGCCATTCGGGCACGAGATAGCCATTGCCGCCGATGACACGCGTGAGCGCCTTGGCGACCTTTTCGGGAATGGACTTATCGATGCCCTTGCTCTTCATTTCATTCCTCACGCTGTGGTCGCGTGTCACGCAGAACAATTCTCCGCCACGGAAGCAGTACAGGCGGCTGTCCCCGATGTGGCACACAAACGCGTCCTCTGCCTTCCAGGGATTCAGCACCAGCATCACCACGGTGGACCCCATCGCGGAATAATGATGGGAATCCCGATAGTTCACGACACTTGCGTTCGCCTTGTGCAACGCCTGTTGCAGCGCGTATTTCCGGCATCCTGGAGAATCCTCCGCCGTGCTGGTGGCGGCTTTCCTCAGGTTGGTGATCACCATCTCCGAGGCGACCTCCCCCGCGGCTCCGCCGCCCAATCCGTCGGCAACCACAAAGCAACCGGCTTCGGGTTCGCTCAGAAACGAATCCTCATTGTTCTTGCGAATCCGTCCCATGTCGGACATCGCCGCAACTTCTACATAATTGTATCGTCCACCGTCCATAGTCATTTTTTCTTTTCCTGGATTTCCCCAATGGAATACCCTGTCAAATCGACATTTTTCCGCCAGAGCATCACCAGCCACTGCTTGTTGTCCTGGTCCCTCTGCCATAGTTGCAAGCAGCGTTCCCCCCGATTTCCAAGGTCAATTTCATGCTTGAGAGTAAAACCCTTGCGTTCCATCTGCGTTCTCATGCGGACTTTCGCCGCACCGAAGGAGCAAGGCAATTCGCCATTCTTCTGCCAGCCGCCCGAGGGGACGGGTTCCGTCAACGCAGAGCCGTACCCGGGGTCCTGCGCCAACGCAGGCCAGAGGAAGAGGCAAGAGACTAGGATGGCGAACAGGCTATTCCGCATATTGGGCCAACTGTTGCTTGTAGGTTGCGTCGTTTCCCTCGGTGGTCTCGACTCCCTGGACATTGTCCGCAAAAAGCCAGCCATCCTGAAGGACGTTCGTCATGATTTTGCTGCCGATGAGTTTATATGCGTCTGCCGCGCGGTCGTACCCACTGTCGCCACCAGGTCCCCAGTGGCGTTGAATGATGTGGAAGCGGCACTCGTTCTCCACAGGGAACGAACCGGTCTTCGGGTCTGCGAAAAAGCGGTATTTCTGAATGGGTGCGGGGGAGTTCTCATCCCCGAAGACGATTCGCTGGACGGAAAGCAGGGAGTTGATGTGGGAGGGCAATTTGTACTCCACATCCACTCGCCCCGCATAGACCGCATTCCATTTGTTGGAGAGATTCTTGCCCTGGCTGGTCTCATACTCATTCGCAATCATCAGGGGCGTGGAAACCGCCTTCGGCATGAAATCCCCCCAGGTCTTGTTCACCTGCTTGACAATCCCATCCCCCGAACTGCGCATGAACCGCTGCGTACCCGTGACCGTGACAAACCCGTCCAGCATCAGAATCTTGTTCTTGATGCGGATCAAGTCGTGGCTCAGCAGCAAGCCGCCAAACAGCAACAGATACAATGGTGCCACGACGAGGAACTCCGTCAACACCGAGCCCCTGTCATGTCCCCAGAATCTAGCGAGAATTGCAAAACTCTTTTCTACACCACCTTCCCGGCGCGCGGCGTTTGGGCGGGTGGGCGGTAGTTTTGCAATTTCCTCTCGATTGTGCTCCTTGTGCCTTGAAGACCTTTGTCTGAACTGCATCTTTGATGTTGTTCTTGATGTCGATGAGGGCCGGTGCCTCGCCGCCCTCGTTGCCGAGGAAATAACTGGACGCGCCAGCAATCTTCTCCATGAGTTTGTTGAGGCTGTTCACGAAACCGCCGAGCGCCGCCTTGACCGCTCCGGCAATCTTGTCCACCAAGTCGTTGAGAAGTCCATCAAAGAAATCGGTGACGACGTTCATCATTTTGGAGAGGAAGTTTTGCGCAAAGTCCTTCAACTTGTCGGTAAGGTTGTTGAGATAATCGGTGATTTTGCCCATGAGGTTGGTGAACATTTCCGTCAACTTGCCGTCCTTGAGGGCGTTCCAGCAATTGGTGATCGCGCTCATGACGCTGCCGCCGTCGATGCCGAGTTTCTTGAAGACATCGCCCAGGATGGGGTACTTTGCGGCCAATTTATCGAGTTGTCCGCTGATGAGTTTTTCCAGTTGGGTGGTGGCGATGGTGGACCCCAAGTCCAAGACGCTGTTGAGGAACTCTCCCGTGTCGCCATTCAGAAGCGAACTAATGGCTTGCTTTGCCTCCTCGCCAGCCTTCTCGCCGAACTTGTCCTTGACGATTCCGGCGAGGTAATCCCCTGCCCCGTCCTTCACCTTGTCCCAGGCTCCTTCCCAATCGCCATTCATCGCAGAATCGACGACGTCCATCACCGACTCCTTCTGCTCCTTGGTGAGCCCCGTCTTGTCCAGAAGGCTGGCGATGCCGTCCGTAGCAGCGGACTGCAGCATATCCCCCATGCTTCCCATAATGTCATCCAGACCTTCGCCCTCGACAATGGAGGTGATGAACTCGTTGACCGCATTGGCGGTGTTGGGCGGGAGTTTGTCCTTGATGAAACCTTCGAGGCCGTCGGTCAGAGCCTCTTCAAGACTCATGTCGCCATCGATGATTTTATGAGCGTAATCGACGACTTTGGCGGCATTTTCCTCGCCGATGTACTTGCCGAGGCTCTCTTTGGCCTTGTCGAGGGCAAGATCGGTCGCCAGGTCGAGCAATCGGTCATCCCCTTCGACGATGGAAGTGATGAGTTCGTTGACCGCCTTGGCGGTGTCGGGCGGGAGCTTGTCCTTAACGAAGTTTTCGATCCCGTCGGTCAAGACCTCATCGAGGCTCATATCGCCATCGATGATCTGATGGGCGTAATCGACGATTTTGGCGGCATTCTCCTCGCCGATGTGCTTGCCAAGGCTTGCCTTGGCTTTGTCGACGGCGATATCGGTCGCCAGTTCGAGCAATTTGTCGCCATCAATGCTCTTCCCGGAGGTAATCTGTTTGAGCACTTCGTTGGCGGCGCTAATGGTCCCTTTGTCAAAGCCTTCTTTTTCGAGGTACTTTGCGAGTTCGCCCGCGGCTCCCTCGAGTTCTTTCTGGAGTTTGGATTTGTCGTTGAGAGTGTCCAGCAGACCATTCACATAGTCGTCCGTTTTGTCTTTGAGTTCGTTCACAGCCTCGCCGATTTTGGCTAAACTGTTCTCAGCGTCCGACAATTTCTCCGAGGCTTCAGTCGTAAAACTATTGAAGAAGTCAAACAAATCATCTGCAGAATCCGCCAGGCCATCTGCGCAGGCCGCCAATTGGAAGGAAACCAAAGCCACCAAAATGAGGCGTATCCAGTTGTTCATCTTATTCATTATTTGTTCTCCTTCTCTTCCTTGACTTCCTTGACGCTGTTCCACGCCGTCAGCAATTCCTCGGACGCCATCAGGTCATACCATTCGAAGATGCGGGTGAAACTCTTGCTGGGGATCGTCACCGTGGCGATGATGCGCGGCAATTCCGAATTGAAGAACACGAACAGGGTCGCGTCCTTTCCGGGGAAGTAGCAATATGGGATGTACTTCTGGCGCAGCAACGGGTTCAACCGCACGAACTGCGGGATGAAATTGGCACCTCCATCCTTGAAATACTTCTTCATCTTCTCCTCGTTCCCGGCAGTCAGATACCGCGAAATCCGTTGGGCTTCGCGCTGCATCGGCTTGTTCTTCATGAACTTCAGCAACAGGCGCAGGCGGATGGCCGAGCGAATCTGAATCTGTTCGATGTCCTTGAGGTCCGTCACCATGAAGCGGGACAGTTCCGACGCCGCCTTCGGGGCGTAGAGCGTCTCATAATGCTTCTTGGTACGCGAACAGACGTTCCAGAGGTCTACGGCGTAGGGATTTGCATCCGGGACGGTGCCCTCCACGGCTTCGGGGTTCATTGCATACGGTTCCCCGCGGAACTTGTGTCCGCTCACGAAGGCGAAGCGGTCGACCTTCGGGACATCGGGAAGTCCTGTGGAGTTGAGTAGGAGGAGGGTGTCCCAGAAGGGGTTGTAGAGCGCGGAGTAATCGGGGTTCTTGCTGCCCATGATGATGGAGCCGAGGAAGAAGTCATTGAGTTGCTCCTCGGAAAACTCGCTGGTCACGCGTTGCCAGCGCAACTCCCCGCGCGAAGAGAACAACGCTTTCACCGCCGATTCACTTTTCCTCGCCGCCAAATCCCGCAACGTCGCCGCCGTAAGCAGGACTTTCGTGCCCTGAACCGTCTCGGGAGACAATGGTTGCGCCTCCTTCTCCGCAGCAAAGGAGGACGTTGACATCAGACCAGCAAAACATGCCATCAACAAGATTCGTTTCATTGGATTCTTCATGGACGTTGGTTTGAAACTATGGGATTGGTGAGAAAGATTCGGTCCTTTCGGCCCTTTCGGGAACAATCTAGTAGATTTTCAACTTCTCCAGTTCCTCCAGGGAGCCGAGAGGACGGTCTTCCTGGTTGGTGGTTTGCATGATGCTGGCACCCGAAACGGAACCGGTGTTCTCGCCGAATCCGCTCCACTTCAGGCCGCCCAAAAGCCCGAACACACTGCTGCCCTCCCCGTTTGACGCAGACCAGGAGGCCCCGCTCTCCTTCCAGGATTCGTATTTCGCCAAATGCCCCTTCGCATAGCGAACGGGCAGCAGCGTCGCATCCCAGTCCGTCGTTCCCAGGTTCCAGGCATGCTCCAGGCGCGAATGGTTGTCCCCTCTGCCGCAGACGCAGCCAACACGCAGTTTCTTCAGGTCGCCGCTGGCGCCCGAAGCGTAGTTGATTTTCAGAGCGTTCGGCCAGGCGGACGCGTCGAACTTCATGTCGTACCCCGTCGCATGCGAATCGTGCCAGGACGCCGCAGACGTGCCTCCCTCCTGTCCGCCACCCAAATGGAGTCCCAGCGGTCCCTCCCCCGCAGTCTCCCAGACAAGGGGTAAATGCCCTCCCGAATCGGAACTGGTGGAGCCGACGCCATCGGTCCGGCGGCGATATGCCGCGCGGGCGGTGCTGACGGTCCACTGGTAGTTGTCCGCATTGACATTAAAGAGGGAGAAGATACCGCTGCTGAGGTTGGGGCTGTTGTAGTCGTAGGCGTGGAGCCAGCTGATGATGCGCTGCCACGGGTTGCGCTGACGCCGCGCGAGACCGACGGTGATGGTGCCGTCTCCGCCGAAGAACTTCTCGTTGAGGAGCCAGGGTCGCGCAGGGGTGCCCGTGTAGTTTTCATCCACCAGGTCGCGGTCATCCCCGTAGATTCGGGCATGTCCCTTGAAGATGAAGGTATCATCGAATCCCATAAAGCAATTGCGATAGTCTTTTCGGGCCTTCCCGCCATTGAACAGGGCGTCAAGTTCATCTCCGATCCAAATGAAGCCATAGCCGTGGTCGCCGCACCAGAACTTGGGGAAGAAGGGATGATGCCACTCGATGCCGAAGAGGTAGATGGTGAAGAAGCAGAACCACTTGGCTGAACACCAACGATATTGCGAGACGAGAGCGACGGAATCGTCAATCTTGTCGCACATTTCGGGGAAACGGGTACGACGGTTGATGCAACTCGGGGCTAGGTCGACTTGTTGCTTGAGGGAATCCAGGATGGAGGAAAAGATATTCATGAGACCGAACATGTCACTGCCGCCACCAACGCCCAGATTGTCTCCAATGGACATCACATGGTTGGCACGGTTGTGCCCCAGTGCGCCGCGGCCTTCCTTGCGGTTGGCGTTTTTGTAGGAACGACTGATGCCCTCCGCGTAGTAACTCTGGGAAGTCGGTTCGATGTGCTTCTCATTGTTCTTGTAAGTCTCGTTCGGGTAGGTACGTATGAACCACTGGTCAAGACCGCCCGCCTTGTTGCCGCCACCGAACAACGTGCCCAAAATGCCCGAAGATTTGGTACCCGTGAAATACTCCAGGAGCGAGTCGTGGACCTCGCCATCCATCATGTTCAGGAAGAGAGTCTCGAACTCCTCCGTGTTGTACACAGGGGAGAAGATGCCGGCGAGGGAAGCGTCTCCGCTTTGGGACGCACCGTAGGGGTTGCTTCCCGTCGGAATGTGGATGGTGTAGTAGAAATCGTCGGAGACTTCATCGTCCCGATTGCGTGGAAGATTGAACTCGAGGACGTTTCGCGCAGCCTCTCGCATTCCCAGAGCCATATTCATGCTGATGGCGTCCAGTGCGAGATTCATCATTTCGATGCTCTTTTTGTCGTTCTTGATTTGCTCTGCCAACTTGTTCCCCCACTTATATTTCGAGACAGGAGCCTTCGTGGGTTGATCGGGCGATTCGGGCGGTTCCTGAGAGGCCCCGGCCTGCGCCTTTTCGTTGGCCTGATCCATCATGTGCTGCATGCAGGCGCTGTGGTCATTGCCCCGTATCGCACGCCCGCAAATCTTGCAAATATAATCATTTACATTGATTTTATTCCCAGAGACGAAGAGTCGGAACTGCTCATTCCACATCGTCCACTTGGGATTGAGGATCATCTGCTTTTTCCTCATGGGATCTGGAATATACATCGGCGGCTCTGGAAACGAGCGCGTGAAAATGTCCTTGTAAATCTGCTCGACCTCGGCCGCTCCCACATTCTGCCCGGCTGCCGTCATCTTTGTAATCTTATCATACACTTCCGTCTTGACAGGATTGAGCGGATTGATTCCAAACATCTGATCCGCTTCCCCAAACATCGAATTGCTGACATTCCCGCTGTTGCCGCTGTTGCCGCTTCCACTACTGCTACCGCCACCGCTGCTGTCATCCTTAGAGTTGGAGGCTCCTTTGCCGTCTCCCATGGCGGAATCCATCTTGTCCAGGGTCTTCTTCAAATCGTCTTTTTTGATGTTCATCCGGTAGTTGAGGCGGATAATGTCCATCCCGTTCCCCGAACCTTGCCCGCACCACCAGCCTGTTCCCTTGCGGTCGTGGTGCTTGTCACACGGCAGCAAATGGAAAAACCAATCTTCGGCGTTATCGCGGTCCTCTTTGAACTGCTTGTAGGTCAGTTTCAGCCAGCGGTAGGTGATGTAGTCCATCTGGCGTTTCACCATCTGGACGTAGGTCCACGCCATCGCACGATTGACGGTTGCGATGCGGGAAAGCCCGTCCGCCTGCACGACCGCGGCGGAGTAAGCGGCAGCGTCGCAGGCATTCTGCAATTCAATGCGGCTGCGGACGGATTCACCGATGGCATAGACGCCCGACACGAGCATGAACAGGAAGAAGAACATCGCGAGGGTGATGACCAGCACGGCACCACTGTCGTCCCGACCTAGCGAGGCAAACTTGCGAATGGCGATATTCCAGGTACGGCTCTGCATCAGATTCCCTCCGTTCCAAGATAAGGTGTCTTCTCCGCGCGCGGGAACAGATTGCTGTCCCACGGCATCGGCATGATGCAGGTCTCCTGCATGCGGAAGCAATTGACTCCCTGAACCTTACTGCTGCTCAACGTTTCGACCATATCCTCAGGCAGAAGCCCCGCCTCCGTCCATTTGCCATCCACCTTGCCGTCATTGTTGAAATAGCCAATGATCGCCCCGGCGAACGGGATATGCAACGGATAGTAGAACTCAACTGTGACCTTCACGGCGGGCACATCCGGCAGAATCGCGCTGTTGTCCGGGTCGATGAACACCTGATTGAACGCGAAACCAGACCCCGGCACATCTCCCCAGCCGGGAATGTTCAAGGGGCTGGGACCGCCAGGCAGCTGTGCCATCCAGGACATTGCCGTGCACGCCGCCTGGTGCGCCACCCCATTGCTCATATAAAACACCCCGTTTTGACTGTATTCCGACGGATGGTACACAATCGCTGCACGCGCCGCGGAAAATGCCGCATAGTGAAGAAGTTGCTTCGCCATGCAGACCAGTGCCAACTGGATGATGCAGAATATCATGAAGACAAAAAGCGGCATCACGAGCACGAACTCCATCAGAGCCGTCCCCTTGTCGTCTTGGATGTCCAACTTCCAGCGCTTCATCACGAAATCCCGAACAGTTCCAAACCCAATGTCAACCACAGACCCAACGCAATCGCCACCCCAAAGGGAAGCCGCACCCGTTCATCGGTCTTCGGCGGCAACGCCTCGCGCCCCGCCTTGCGGTCGTACCGCCAGTCAAACACGCAACGCGCCCAATGCTTCAGACGGCTGCCGTCCACCTTCCCCGCAATCAACATTCCCACCGCCATCACAAACCCCGACGCAGATGTGCAAAACAACAACATCGGAATGCGACGCAACCCCAACATGCAACCGACCGCACTCAACATCTTCAAGTCTCCGCCTCCCGCACCTCCTAGCAAAAACGGAATCAACAGGAACAGCGCAGACGCCAAACCTCCGTACAGACCGTCCAGAAACATCGGCAATCGCCCATATCCCAGACGCCAAATCAATGCACCCGCCAACATCCCCAACGTCAAATAGTTGGGAAGACGGCGGTACTTGCAATCATTCCAGCACAACACCGCAAGCCACGGCGTCGCCAGAACCAACATGAACCAAGTATTCCTCATTCCTTACGATTTTTCTTCCGCACGCGTTGGGTCGCGCCAGGAACACCCGCGAAGCCGAATGTCCGCAAATGCTCCGCCCGGCTTGCAGGTGCCTCCGTTCACACAGAGCACAACCTGCAAACCGACCGTGCGCAAACGCCCTACTCCGCACGGAGCAAGGGCAACGCAGAGACTACTGAGGATTGCTCCCTTCGCCGCTTTCACTGTCGCCGCCATCGGAACCGCGAATGGTGTTCCCCTGCGCTTCCATCTCCTTGACACGGGCAGCGTCCGTTTCACGGGACTGCGAAACTTCGCTCGCCAGGCCAGCCATGCCGCTTTCGGTCGTGGTCAGTGCCTGCGTGGACTGCGAGAACATCTTCGCAATACGGCTACCGAAGACCATCACGACACCGACGACTGCCGCCGCAACCAGCAACGCGATCACAACGTACTCCATTGCCACGGCACCGCACTGGTCGCCCAGGATGCGGCAGAGGAAACGGCCGAACATGGTGCGTTTTGCACGTTCCAGTTTCATTTTCATGCTTGTCATTGTGTGTTACTCCTTTGTTTGTTTTTTGGAAGAAAGAGGCACATCCCCTTCCTCCGGGTTCATGGGATGGGCAGGGCGATTCCGTCCTGCACCATTTCAAAAAACTTTTGCATGTCCTTGCCATAGCCCTTGTACTGGCCCTTAGCAAAGTCGTAAATTCCCTTGTATTCGATTTTTGCGTTGCCACCGCCCCAATCCAGCGGAACGGAACATCCGTTCCACACCAAGTAGACGGGAATCGCAGCCAGAAACACCAGCAAGGCGTACTCCATCAAAATGGAGCCGCCCTCGCCTTTCGATTGTTCCAACGGCTTCTTCATCACTTCGCACGCTCCTCCGCCCACGCCTGCTTCATCAAAGAATCCCCAGGCAGTCCGATTTCCAGTATCGCCTTCCGCATCGCAATGGTTTGCTCCGGGGTCTTCTCCCCTTCCTCCATCGCCATGATCTTCCTCCGAATCCGACGGTACTTATCCTGCACTTCCTCCCCAAAGTCCGAACTCAACCGCTTCGGTTTCGCAAGAAGCAACGCCATCCCACCCGCAATCACACCGTCGCGCTTCTCCGACGCCTTCGAGCGTGCAATCAAATCCTCCACCAGTGCCTCGCGCTGCGCCAGCAAATCGTCCACCGCCAGCGCCAATTCCATCACTTTGTTGTCCTTCTTCTGCGCCTTGATCATCGTCATCGTCCCCTTGTCCAGGAAGGTCAACAGCGTCTCCAGATAGCCGTAGATGGAACGTGCCTGGAACACCGCCGGCAGGAATGGACGCTCGTCCAAAATGCTCGAGTCCAATTCGCCTGGCAACTGCGACAAGTATTCCGCAAATACTTCCACACCAACGACCTTGTCGTATTCCCCGACAGGTTCCTTGCGGCTCCATTTCGGAATCGGTCCCTGCAAGACATCGCACGCCAGAACCGCGTCAATGCACTTGGAATCGCCCAACGCCTTCAGGCATTCGGGAACTTTCCCCAGGGACATTCCCGCGCGGCTCAGAGAGTTCACAATACGCTCCAACTGCAGCGAATCATCGTTCAACTGCTTGAACAACTTCTCAATGAGCAGCCGCTTGTCCGCCATCACCGGATACACCGCGCACTCTTCGACGGTCGGCAACGGAAGTTCCTTCTCCATCTTGGAGAACTTCAAGGAGGCCACTGCCGCATAATTGCCGTCCAAGACATCCTTTGCACGCTTCAGCTTGTACAGCGGTTCCAACACATCCTTCGCCATTCGCAAAGGCTTGTGGGAGAGCCATCTGCGCATCATCGTTTTGGCACGCGCGTCCAGGTGCTTCTTTGCCTCGTCGCGGCTCGTCTCCAAGTCATGGATGACACCGTCCAACTTCTCCAGCGCGTCCAGTCCCTGCAAGGTCTTTTCGATGGAATGGATGGCATTGGTCGTCCACTTCAGTTCATTTTCAATGTCCGTTGCAAACTTGACCAGTTCCTTGCAGTAATCTGGCATCTTGCGCCGCAACGAGTTGAGTTCTGCGGAGAGTTTTTCCGTCGAACGTTCCAGACGTTCCATGGAGGAATCGTCCTCCATCAGGACGGTGCGTCCCTCCACATACGCGTCAATGACCTGCTTGGTAGCGACCGCCTCGTTCTTGGCCTCGTTCGCCTCCGTGTCATTCCAGCGCCACATCTCCATATTCTGGCTGAGCAACGGACTGAGGATTTTGTTGGCGTCAAGCCATTTTCGGTCTGCCAACAGGGTCTTGACCTTCGCCCACTTCTTGACCGTGTCCTCCCACTGGTCCACCTGCGACGCCAGTTCTCGACGCTCCGCACGATAGCGTTCCGCCTGACGAGCCGTCTTGGCATTCTCCAGATGGACGCGCGCTCCATTGAAGTTGCACTGTCGCGCCAACTCGCGCGCCTGGTCGATTTCCTTCTTGGCGGAGGGGCGTGCCGTCTGCCACATGTAATATCCTCCCAGAAGCACCGCGATGGTCAGAACGACCGTGACAATCTTGAGGAACCAGTGGGAACGCACGTGGACAGCGTACTTGTCCCAGTATTTGAGTTCGATATAGGAAATCGTGATGATGTCTCCGTCCTTGAGCAGTCGTCCGCTATCGCTCATAGAACCGGACATGGGAGTACCGTTGACCTGGGTTCCGTTGCGGCTTCCGAGGTCGTGGAGCCAACTGCCGCCATCACTCTTTTGTTCAACGGAAGCATGGAAATGGGAGACAACGGAATCGTTGAGGACGATGTCGCAATCGGAGGCGGAGCCAATGCGGATGGTCGGCTTGTCCAACTGATACATCGTGCCTTTCTTCTCGCCGTTGAGTTGTTCCAGCAGGTTGAACTCGCGCTCGGGACCGTTGACCGCCTTGTCGGGAGGCATTTCCGCATAGAGGCGGCAATCGCCAATGCCGATTTGGTCGCCCGCGCTCAATTTGTGCTCGGTAACCTTCGAACCCTGGAAATAAATGCCGTTGCGGCTGCCACGGTCCACGACAATCAAGTTGCCGCGCTTCTTGATGATGGCGGCATGCTTGTTGCTCGCAGAACGGTCAGTCGGCGGAATGCACCAAGTACTCTCCTGGGCACGCCCAATCGTGAGTTCATCCTTGATGTCCGACGCAGACACCTCGTAGAGCACCTTCCCTTCGTGCTCCAACCTCAACTGCAACTCTTTTTTTGGCTTCAATCCCATTTGTCCTGCCTGATTCGATGAAATCTATAGTCTTCCTCGGAGGAGAAAACCCCGCGCAGTTCCGCACTGATTTTCTTCATCTCCTTCTCGTTCTTTTGCGTCTTCGCCAGCAGATACGTGATCTTCTGCTGGTTGTAGTATTCAATCTGGCTGGCACGCAATTCACGAACCAGTTCGACGGCGTCCGCAACGACCTGCTTCTCCCCTGCCTTTTGCGCCTGGCACAGAACACTCCGCAACAGGTATTCCGCTTTGAACCAGACCGACGGGGAACGGCGGTGCAGCAGAGACTTCGCCTCCGCGAGAATGGAAGCCGGCTGCCCCTCCTGGAACTTCGAGGTCCCTTCCCAGTGGTTCATCAGGAATGCCTCCGAGAAACGGAAGAACGCCATCTGCTGGATGTACCACTCTGCGCGCCAGCGGTCACGCGTCGGAATCTCTTTCTGTAGCAGGAAAATCCAGTCCGCCATGCGAATCTGTACCGCAACTCCGACGTAGGATTCGTTATTTTCCGTGCGGCTGTAGGAGACTGCGAGATAGGGGATTCCGTGCGCTTTCTGGTAGAAGGCGATGGGCTGGATGAGGTCAAAGTTCCAGTTTTCGCTGCCCGTTGTCTTGGTAGTCATCCATCGTTCGAGGGTGGAAGTGCGTTCCTCGGTCAACGAGTTCTTGTCCTGGAAATAATCCAGCGTGAGGCGCAGCGGCACGTCACGATACTTGCCAAGCGCGGTCTTCACCACAATCTTTCCAGGTGCCTTGGCCACCTCGGTCGTCGGCAGTTTCGGATATTCGAAATCGATATCCTTCAGATACGGGCAATTCTCCATCTGAACCGCAGCAGTCAGTTTTTTCCCGGTCTCGTCCACGGGCCAGGAGACAAACTTCTCTGGCGGCTTGTACAGGAATCCGTAGTACCCGCCGACCAGACCCGCAATCAGCACAACGAGCAGGAACAGCCACAGCCCTGTCTTCCGAATCTTTTTCTTCTCATGGCTGCTCTTCATAAACTCCAATTCTTCCGCGGAAGCCATGCGCGTCTGCATCGCAATGGTCTCGTTCCCAGAGTCCGCACCCTCTTCCGATACCGGCTCAGGCACTGGCGTCGGAACTGGCGTCGGCATGGGAGACGGTTGCGGAATGGGTTTCGGGACGACAGACGCGGCCTGGGGCGGCGTCGTTCGATCCGAATCCATGGGAGACGCGGGCTTCGGGGCGGCCTTTGGCGGCATTGTCACGTCCGAATCCATGGAGGCAGCGGGTTTTGCGGCAGGTGCCTTGGGCGGCGGTGGCGTGGTAGCGTCATTGTCATCCGCAGTGGACGCACGCGCAGGCGCGGGCGCGTCCGCAAGCACTTCCACGGTGAACTTGACAAGACTTCCCATCGCGACAACCTGCCCCGCCATGAGCGGCTTGCGGTCACCCAACTGCAACGCCATATCATCGATTTGCGTGACGCGGGAACTCAGGTTTTCGAGCACAACGCCTTCCGGTTCCAGGGTGAGCCGAACGTGCTTCGAGGAGACATCCGGAGTTCCGACGCGAATGTCATTGGAATGCGAGCGTCCAATGGAGACCGCATTCTGGCCAAGGGGGAAGGTCTTCCCCTGCAATTCGCCTTCCGTGAATCGAATCTGGTATTTCATTGCATCATTGCTCCCAGACCACTGGACTGAATCTTAATCAGAACGGGTGTTCCAATCACCACGAAAATCGCAGGCATGATGAACACCGCGATCGGCAAAATCATAATCGAAGGCGCACGCGCCGCCTTTCGTTCCGCACGGTTGAACCGCGCTCGGCGCATCTCCTCCCCCTGCACGCGCATCGTGTCCACAATGGACGCACCAATCTCCGTTCCGTGCGCCACCGCACCGGAGAACGAGCGGAAATCGTCCGTCTGCACGCGATTCGCCACGTCTTCCAGTGCCTCCACGCGCGTCTTCCCCAGTTCCATCTGACGCAGCATCACACCAAACTCCACCGCCAGCGGATTCGTCTTTTTCTCCGTCGAAACATAATACCGCACGGCCGCAGAAAAGTCCAGTCCGGCACGCATGGCGGAGCCAATCAAATCAATCGCAAACGGCAGATTCTTCATAATGAGTTCCTGCCGCTTGTCTGCCAGACTTGCCACGGTCATGGACGGATAGAGTCCGCCGACCACTCCAAACAGCAATCCCGCGCCAATCGCATAGTCCATTCGCTTGGTCACCAGCGCAAAAAACAGCAACGGCACCACCGTCCCCACAATCCCGAAAAGTGCCTCCGCCGCAAATACATGCTCCGCCTTCATCGGCAGATTCGCGATGACGAGTTTGTTCCGAATGTCCTTCGCGCGCTCTTCCTGGAAGGCCGCCAACTGCCTGCCACCCACATCCGACAGTTGGTTCAGCAGTCCAAAGCACCAGCGAAACGCCAACGGCAGTTCATCCAGGCTCCGATCTTCCTTTTTCTTTCCTTGGTTGTCCAGGCAGAACTGCAGGAACAGGTACGGCACAAACACCACCAGAAAGACGACGACATATGTCAACAAGTCTGAATGATTCATCGCTACACCTCAATCGTCACAATCTTCTTGATGACCAGATAGCCGCAGGTAATCATCACGGCAACGACCCCGATGCCGCACCAGCCCATTCCCGTTGTCACCATCGGCCGCATCAAATCAGGGTCCACAAAATACAACAGGAAGAACGCGGCCACAGGAGCGCAGGACATTGCAATCGCCTCGAATTTCCCCTGCGCCGTCATATTCTTCAGGCGTTCCTGGAACTCGCGGCGGCCGCGTATCATCTCCACCATCTTGTCCATCACCTCGACCAGGCTTCCGCCGGTCTTGGTGGTCAGTTTGATAGTGGTGACGAGCAGGCTCATATCCTCGCTAGGCATTCGCTCGTTGAGGCGCTGCAGCGCGTCCGCCAGTTCCATTCCGAAACGATATTCCCGCAAGACGGTCTGCAATTCCTCCTGCATTGGTTCCCCTATGCGCTTGGCGGTCGCCTCCAGAGCCTGGGGCAACCCCAGACCGGAACGCATACCGCTGGCCAGTCCCATCGTGAAATCCAGCAACTTTGCCTCGAACAATTCCTTGCGCTGCGCCGCCTTCCAGCGGTAATACCACAAAGGCGCCATCCAGCCTATGGCACTCATGACCAGACCGATGGGAATGTAGATGAACGGATTTTCAACACCGCACAGCAATAAAATCACAACCAGCACCGTTCCCAGCAGGAACAATCCCGAAAATCGCATCGAAAGCAACTTCGGCAGACTAACGAAACGCTTCAGTTCCTCGAACTCGCCACGCTTGTTCTCCTGCGTCTCCAGCGTCACCTTGTACAGCGTCGAAATCAAAATGTAGATGCTCAGCGTTACCGCCGCAAATACAACCGCATACACAAAAGAACTAGATTGGAATAGCTTGTCCAACAATTTCCACCTCCGTCCACTACGTTTTCGGAACAAAGACCGACATGTCCAGCGTCAAGCGACCCGTTTTCCGCAGTTCGTCCACAAAATACGGGATGTTCCCCGTCGCCGTGTGATGTCCTACCACCTTGCCATCCTTGTCCATCCCCTCCTGCTCAAACACGAAGATGTCCTGCAGCAGAATCACATCGCCTTCTCGTCCAGTCACTTCGGAAATCTGGACGACTTTGCGGGAGCCGTCAGGCAAACGTGTCTGCTGGACAATGAGGTCCAGTGCGGAGGCGATCTGTTCGCGAATGGCCTTGGAAGGCAATTCGAAACCAGCCATCATGACCATGTTCTCGAGTCGGGTCAGGGCATCGCGCGGGTTGTTGGCGTGTGCGGTGGTGAGGGAGCCGTCATGGCCCGTGTTCATCGCCTGCAGCATGTCCAACGCCTCTGCGCCACGGCATTCCCCGACGATGATGCGGTCAGGACGCATACGCAACGTGTTCACGACCAAATCCCGAATGGAGACGCGCCCCTTTCCTTCAATGTTCGCTGGACGCGCTTCCAGAGCAACCAGATTGCGGTGCGACAGTTTCAATTCCGCCGAGTCCTCCACCGTCACCACGCGTTCCCCTGCGGGGATGAACTGCGACAGCACGTTCAGCAACGTCGTTTTACCGGAACCGGTACCACCGGACACCAGGATGTTCTGGCGAGACTTCACCGCCTCCTCCAAGAACAACGCCATCTCCTTCGTCATACTGCCGAACTTGATGAGATCGTCCGTCGTCAGTTTCTTGTCTGCAAACTTACGAATGGTGACAGACGCGCCATGCAGTGCCAGCGGCGGAATGATGGCGTTGACGCGGGAGCCGTCGGGCAGGCGTGCGTCCACCATGGGAGAGGCGTCATCGACGTGTCGTCCCAGAGGTTCAACGATGCGCTGGATGATGGACATCAAGTGCTGCTCATTGAAAAAGCGGACGCCGCTCTCGAACAGTTTTCCCTTGCTTTCCACAAACACCACATCTGGCCCGTTGATCATGATTTCGGAGATGCGTGGCGACCGCAGCAGCGGCGAAATCGGACCGTATCCCACCAGTTCATCCATCAGTGCCTGGCGGAACAAATCCAGCGGAATGTAGTGGGGTGTCTCGTGGCGGCGTTCCCGCAGGACCTGGTCCAGGCATCGCCCGACTTTGTCCAGCGTCTCGTCGTTGTTCTGGGTGTCCTTCAGGGCGTCTTCGGTCAAGTTCAATTTGTCCAGGACGTCCTCGTGAATGGAGCGCTTCAGCGCCATCACTTCAGGCGAACACAGGACTGACGCATTCTTGAACTCATCCAGGAAGTTGTTCACCTCGGGTGCCGGTGCGGGTGCCGCGACCGGTGCAACTGGCGCGGATGGTGCAGGCGCAGGTTCCGGCTGCGCGTCGGCATCCACCAGGCGCAAACGATAGCCGCCGATGGCAATGACGGCGCCCAGAGGGACCTCCGTCATTTCCGTCACCTGAGCATCGTTCAGGAAGGTGCCGGCTGAACTCTGGGTATCCTCCACGAACACCGTGCCGCCCAGCAGATGCAAGCGCGCATGATGGCGAGAGATGCCGGGCCCCGTCAGCAGAATATCACTCTCTGAGTGGCGGCCAATCGTCAACGACACGTCGCCGTCAGGGAGTTCCTTCACATCGAACGGATTCCCGCTTTCGTCCTGGATAATGAGTTTCAGTTTCATGCGTCCTCTAGTAAAATCATACCCACAGGAGGATTCCGGTCTCCCGCAGGCATTCTGCGCCAGAGAGTGCTCCCGTGGCAGGCCACGGGGAGCACTCTCGCCGTTGCGTGATTATTTCCCGAACCAGCGCTTGTACCAGGGCTTCGCAGCGCGGTCTTTTTCAAGTTTCTCTTCCAGGTCGCCAGAACCCGTCTTGTAGACATCCTTGCCGTCCTCGGACAGGGGGATTTCAATCTGCAAATCCTTGCTGGGACCGCCGACGCGCGGGCAGACCAAAATCAAGAGGCGGGTGTCATTCTTGGCCTTCCCTTCAGAAGCAACGAACCACTTCAGAACGGGGGTATTGCGGAAACCGGGCAGACCGGAGTTGGAGATGTCCTGGGAAATCTTCTTGCTGCCGGCGATGGCGAGGGTCTTGTCCAGTTCGCAGTACACCACCTGCTTCGTGGTGTCGGTGCTGCGGCTGTAGGCATCGCCCGTGGAGGAGACTGCGGACGTATTGGTCAAATCCAAATCCAGTTTGACACGGTTCGGGGCAACGAGACCGCCCTTGACCTTGATGGTCAGACCGTAGTCGATGTCCTGGAGGCTGCCATTGTCCGTGCCGGAAACCTTGACGGAGACGGTACCGCCGGTGTGGAGTTCGCCGCCCTTGTCATCGTGGTTGGCAAAGGTGATGTGTCCCGCGGTGTAGGTACGGGTGATGCCGTTCTGGGCGAGGAACTTCAGGGTCGGGCCCATGCCAGCACCGAACATCAAGTTGTTCGTGGCGGCCTTGCCAAGCACGGCGTCATAGAGATAGCGGATGTTCAAGGTGAAATCAGGTGCGCCGGCACCGATATTGGAACTGTCAGACTCGTTCACTGCCACATAAACCACTTCGACATCCAGGAGGGTCTGAACGACGCTCAGGTTCAGAATACCGCGGATTTTTCCGCTTTCAGGAGAGGGGTTCTCACCGCTGAGGTCCAGCCAGGTCTGCGTGCTCAAGGTCTGGCGAATCTTGGCAATCGCTTCCGCACTGCAGAGTTCGCCCGCAAAAATGACCGCATCGGGGGTAATTTTCATATCCAATTCGCCCAACTTCGGCTTTTGGCCTTCCGCAACGAAGGGGAACCCGTCATTTTCCAGCATCTTCTTGAGATTAAGCATGGTTTCGGGGGTCGGCTGGAAGCGCGCAAAACTGTGGACGTTATTGCCATAGAGTCCCAGAACCTTCTGGTAATCCGCCCACTTAGTCGGGTTGCTGATGGTACCCTTGATGACGATGTAGTCCTGGTTCACGGAGATGTCCAGTTCCGGCATGTTCTCCAAGTCCGTGCGCAGACGTTTGAGGAGGTTGTTGATGTTGCCTTTCACGGAGATGCTGTAGTCCATGCTGACGCCGGCGCCAGTGACCGTCAGGTTGCACTCGCCCAAGGCGACGCCGATGACGCGCAACTGCTGCTTGTTCACCTCTTCCACCGTCACTTTGCCCTTCGAACTCAGGCGGTAGGATTCCAGTGCAAACGGCAAATCCAATACCTTGACCGCGCCAACCGTCAAGCTGAACTTCTCCTGTTCCGCGCCAAACACAGCCAGCAGACTCAGCAGCAAACAAAACAAAACGCCCTTCAGTTTCATGTCATTCTCCTTTGGTTATTCCTTGATTTCGGAGGGAACAGCTGGGATTTCAATGTGATTCAACCCCGTGGCCAACTCGGTCAGCGTGCTGGATTCGTAGATGCCGCCGTCCTTGCGGTTCATGGCCTTGGTGTCGTTCGTCTTGCGCAACAGCGGGAAGAGGTCGGCCTGCTGCTGGATCGCCGTCAATGCCAGCGCCTGCTGAGGCGGCAGGGATAGCAGCACCCCGCTCGGCGTTAATTCCAAAATACGCACGCGCGGGAAAATCACCGTCGTCACCGTGCGCTGAACAACGTCCGTCCCCGCATCGACATCTTTGCCTTTCTTGACGGTCTCCTGAAGTTTGTACGTGCCCACAATGGCGATTTCATCACCTGGCTGCAACATCTTCACGAGCGTGTTGTCTGAAAAACTCACCGGAACCCCCCATTCGCCATCGCCAATGATGTTGCCTTTGCTCAAGGTCACGCCACCGACATCCGACAGCAGGACATAGTCCCCTTTCGCGACCGAATGCAACAGCTTCTGCCCGATAATCATGCTGCGATTGTTCCACTTCACGTGCTGCTTCGGCAACGACGAAACCGCCACCGAACGCGCATAGATGAAACCATCCGACAGGTTCTCCCCCGCCTCCAGCATGCGCGTCGCCGCAACGACTTCCACCTTCTGCTCCTTGCTCTCATCCTTACCGGCTATCGTTCGGCTCACGGCAAACACCGCTACCAACCCCAGAATCACCGCCACAATCAACGGGATGATGTTTTTCATCGCTCCTTTCTCCGTTCTCTTCTGAAAATTACAACAAGAATGCAAACTACATACAAATACAAAAACCAAATGTACAGTAATCCCATTTTCTTTATTGTCAAATAACCTCTTGCAAAAATCCAGACGTGCTAGAGAATCTCGCACCTCTAGTTTTTGCGCCCAGCCCCGCCTGCCCCTTCCCCTTTCATCCCCCTTGGCATTTGATTTGTCCCGAATGAGAACTATATTGAAAAATGGTCCAAAAAATCGCACGAGTGTTGGAGCGTGAACGGAGATGAGAAGCATACGGATTGAAGGTGGTTCGAAGACGGACGGCGTGATTCGCCTGGGTGGCAACAAGAATGCCGCATTGCCGATGTTGGTGGCGTCCATTCTGACGAAGGACGAGGTGATTCTGCACAACGTCCCGAAAATTGTGGATGTGGAGCAGATGCTGGAGATTGCGCGTGCGCTCGGGGTCCAGGTTTCCTGGGAGGGTGACACGCTGGTACTTTGCGCGAAAGATGTTACAGGGACAGTGCTGCCGTCGGAATTGTGCCGTCGCATCCGCACTTCTTTATTGTTTGCCGGTCCGCTGACCGCCCGTTGCGGTTCCGCGCGTCTCGCCCCGCCTGGCGGCGATGTCATTGGCAGACGACGTCTGGACGGGCATTTCTATGGCTTGCAGAAACTCGGTGTTAAAATCGAAGCCACTCCCTACGTGTTCTCCTTCTCGCGAGACAAGCGCCTGCACGGTTCCGAAATCTTTCTGGACGAAGCGAGCGTGACCGCCACCGAACACATCCTTTTGACTGCAGTGCTCTCCTCGGGAACAACCATCATCCGCAATGCAGCATGCGAACCCCACGTCAGCCAGTTGGCGCAACTGCTGAACGCCATGGGTGCACGGATTTCGGGGATTGAAAGCAATATCCTCGTGGTGGAAGGAGTGTCGAAGTTGCACGGGGCCGAGATGACCATCGGCTCGGACCACGTGGAAGCCGCCAGTTTTCTTTCCCTGTGCGCCGTGACAGGCGGCCAGATTGAACTGCAGGGAGACATCCAGCCGAGACACTATTGGATGACGCGACGCGTCTTCGAACGGTTCTCCCTCCATTTTACGCTGAAGCCAAATCTGATTTCCATGAAAGTCCGCAGTGCTCCACGACTCGTGAAGGACCTCGGGAACGCCATCCCCGTCATCGCCGACGGTCCCTGGCCGCAATTTCCCAGCGACATGATGAGTTGCCTCGTCGTGGTGGCGACCCAAGCACGCGGCACCTCCCTATTCTTCGAGAAGATGTTTGAAAGCCGCCTCTATTTCGTGGACAAACTGGTCGCGATGGGGGCAAATGCCGTGGTATGCGACCCGCACCGCGTCGTGATTTCGGGTCCCGTTCGCTTGCACGGGATTGAAATGTCCAGTCCAGACATACGAGCGGGGATGGCGATGGTCGTTGCCGCCGCATGTGCCCGAGGCACCTCGGTCATTTACAATGCGGAGATGATCTACCGGGGATACAGCGAATTGGTCCCGAAACTCAACGCCCTCGGCATTCAAGCCCAGGAACTCGAACTATGACCCTCCCGAATGGAGAAAATCTGGAGCGCTGGTGTCACAACGGACGGCTGCGCCTACGGCACTGGTGGAAGGCGACCAGTCTCGGTGTCGGTCTGGGCGCGTTCTGGGAGTTTGCCCCGCAGGATTGTGAAAGCCTGAAGCAAACCCTGCACATACTGCATGAAGAGGGACTGCGATGTTTTCCGATGGGAAATGGAACCAATGTCGTGGGAAGCGATGAGGACTTTTCTGGCGTTGTCCTGCAATTGCGGGATGCTTGCGACCAAATCGACATTGCGACGGGAGAGACCGGTGCTGCGGTGCCAATCGCACGTTTTCTTCGCGAAGCCGCGCACGCCAATCGTGGCGGTCTGTCGCGCCTAGTGGGGATTCCCGGGCAACTCGGCGGCATGCTCGCCATGAATGCCGGTGCGCTTGGACAGGAAATCGGCAGCCGCGTTCTTTCGGTGCAGGGATTCCGCAACGGCGAACCCTTCGAATGGCACCCCACTCCCGACGACTTTGCCTACCGCACCTGCCACCTGCCCGATAACTTCGTCATCACCTCCCTCCGCATTCAACTCGACCCAGTCGACGGCACGTCCGAAGCAGCACTTCTCCAGGAGGAACTCCATCGCCGCGCAACCTCCACGCCACGGGGACACTCCGCCGGAAGCGTCTTCCGAAATCCCCCAGAAGCCCCTGCCGGCAAACTTCTAGAACTCGCAGGATGCAAGGGACTCCAACGCGGCAACCTGCAAGTGAGTCAACAACACGCCAATTGGATTGTCAAACTCGACGATGCCCCCGCCACCGCCTCCGATTGCCGCGCCCTCTTCCTCGAAATGCAACGCCGCGTCCTGGCTCTGCACGGGATCGAACTCCAGAGCGAGTGGCGCTGGATGTAGCGACCTCCTCCCGACATCGGAGATTCGCGCCAAGATTGCCTAAGTTGCGCAAAAATCATCAACTTTCGCTTTGCAATCTCGTGTATTTTGATTATGTTAAACAAATGTATCTGGCACATGCCAGGCAACCATTTGTCTTTTACTAAGGAAAAGGAAAGTGTAATGATGACAATGCAGCACGACTGGGAAAATCAGGCCATCACCAATATCAACCGACTGCCAGCACGCACCCTGCTGGTGCCGTTTGCGGATGAAGCAACGGCATTTCTAGGGGACAAGACGTTATCTCCGTGGTACAAGACGCTGGATGGTGCATGGAAGTTCGGGTATTTTCCATCGCCGCTGTCGGTTCCGCAGGACTTCATGAAGGAAGACGCCGACCTTTGCGAATGGGAGGAACTCATCGTTCCGAGCAACTGGCAGATGGAAGGCTACGGACATCCTCACTACACGAACGTGCAATACCCCATCCCCCTGGATCCGCCCAACGTCCCCAATGCCGAAAATCCCACGGGGTGCTATGTCCGCACCTTTGACATTCCGCGCGACTGGGACGGACGCCGCATCGTCCTCACCGTCCGCGGCGCGGATTCCTTCTTCTATGTCTGGGTCAACGGCGAGAAAGTGGGAATGAGCAAAGGCTCCCGCATCGTCTCCGAGTTTGACATCACCTCCCAAGTGCGTCCAGGCGAAAACCTCATCGCATTCGAGGTCATCCAGTGGTCTGACGGCTCCTATCTGGAGGACCAGGACATGTGGTGGCTTTCCGGTATCTTCCGCGAAGTCTCCTTGATGGCGCTTCCCAAGACCGCGATTTGGGACGTCCGTTCCGTCGCAGGACTCGACAAGAGTTTCCGCAACGGTCTCCTCGAAACGGAAGTATTCCTGAACAACAGCGCAGCCAAGGCGATAGGCGGTTCCGTGGAAGCGGCATTGTTCGGACCCGACGGTGCCCCCGTCGGCAAGCCAGTTGCAGCTACGGTGGCACTGAAGTCCCGCAAGGACGATTCCGTGACGCTGAGATTCCCGTCGGTGAAGAATGTTTTGGCGTGGACGGCGGAAACGCCCGCGCTCTACACGCTTGTCCTCTCGCTGAAAGTTGCCGGCAAGACGGTGCAGGCATGCTCCCTGAAGGTTGGTTTCCGCAACGTGGAAATCAAGAACGGGAATCTGCTGGTGAACGGGAAGGCGATTATGGTTCGCGGGGTCAACCGCCACGAATTCCACACGGATTTGGGACGTGCGCTCACGCAGGACGCCATCCTGGAAGACCTCCTGCTGATGAAGCGTTACAACATCAACGCCATCCGCACCTCCCACTACTCCAATATGCCGGAATTCTACGACCTCTGCGACAAGTACGGGTTCTATGTCTGCGCGGAATCCGACCTCGAAACCCACGGATTCACCTACAATCCCGGACAGAATCCCACAGACTGGCCAGACTGGGAAAAGGCCATCGTGGAACGAGGCACCCGCAACGTCCTCTCCTTCCGAAACCATGCCAGCATTATCTACTGGTCCCTCGGCAACGAATCCTCTTGGGCTATCAATCTCAAGAAGGAGTTCGACGCCATGCGCGCCATCGACCCCACCCGCCCCATCCACTACGAAGGAGACCACGAAACCGAAAAATCCGACATCCATTCCAGAATGTACCCGGCCCCCGACGTCTGGAAAGAATGGACCGACGCACATCCCACCAAGCCCGCCATCATGTGCGAATACGGTCACGCCATGGGCAATGGTCCTGGAGGTCTGGAAGACTACATGCAGCTCTTCTTCCGCGAACACAACATGCAGGGCGGTTTCATCTGGGAATGGTGCGATCACGGCATTCGCACCCTCTCCAAGGACAACCACGAATACTTCGCATTCGGCGGCGATTTCGGAGATGTCCCGAATGACGCCAACTTCATTGCCGACGGACTCTGCTTCCCCGACAAAACGCCAACTCCCGGCCTAACCGAATACAAAAAAGTCATCGCTCCCGTCCGTTGCGCCGCCAAGAACATCGCCAAAGGCGTCATCGCCGTCACCAACCATTACGACTTTCTGGACCTCTCCCATCTCTCCTGCGTCTGGTCCCTCTCCGAAAACGGGCAGCCCATCCAGTCCGGCAGCCTCTCCCTTCCGAAAATCCTGCCAGGCGAAACAAAGAACATCACCGTTCCCTTCCGCAAGCCCGCCTACCTCCGTCCCAACGCGGAGTATTTCCTGAACCTGGAGTTCCAACTGGCGCAAGACACCATCTGGGCACGCTGCGGACACGAAATCGCCTGGGCGCAGTTCCCCGTCCCATACCAGGTCCCGCAAGTCCCCCGCTTCCTCCCCGAACACGAGTTCACCGTCGACTACGATGACACCCTCATCCAGGTCGCCGTCAATGACACCATCCTTCAATTCGACCGCATCCAGGGTACCCTCTCCTCCCTCGAACGCAACGGACTCCCCCTCATCCAGCAGGGTCCACGCCTCGACATCTGGAGAGCACCGACCGACAACGACGGCGGCATCCTCCGCCCCTCCTGGGGAAACCGCGTCATCGGCAAATGGTACAACGCCAGATACCACGAAATGCGGCACCTCGTCCGCTCCGTCCAACTCCTTCCCGACAGCGACAACACCGTCAAGGTCCTCGTCACCTCCCGCGTCACTCCCAACAACTATACATGGGGATTTGACATGCAGTACCTCTACGAGATTGCGCGCGACGGCAGCGTCGAACTCACGGTTTCAGGCAAACTGGACCGTGGCGTTGTCGAGGAACTTCCGTACTTGCCGCGTCTCGGGGTCTCCCTGAAGGTTCCCGATTGCCTGGAGAACGTCTCCTGGTTCGGTCTCGGGCCAGGCGAGGCCTACGTCGACTCCTGCACAGCGCAGCGCGTCGGTCTCTTCCAGACGAACGTCGCCGGTCTTTTCACCAACTACACCCGTCCCCAGGAAAATGGCAACCGGCACCTCGTCCGCCGCATGGCCATCTGCGATGTCCACGGCCTCGGACTCCTCGTCGCAGGCACTCCCACCTTCGACTTCTCGGCACGACATTGCACCGACGAACAACTCACCAAGGCCGACCACCCGCACGAACTCGAACTCGACGACGATATCACACTCCATCTCGACCTCGCACAGGCCGGCATCGGTTCCAACTCCTGCGGTCCTTTCCTGGACCAGAAATACTGGCTCAACCCCGCAGACTTCTCCTACACCCTCAAACTCCGCGGCATCGCTCCCGGCGAACTCAACGAATCCTCCTTCTTTACCCTTCTCTAGGCAGACCGCTCGCTCCGGGCGTTCCCTTTGGTTTCCAAAATGTTCCAAGGCAAACGCATCTTGATGGTTTCCCAGACTGCCGGCATCACTGGCGGTGTGGAACGTCATATCTACGATATGGCGAACCTCCTCCGCCACCATGGGGCAGAAGTCTGGGGCAGTTTCCGCGAAGACGGTCGCGACAAAGAGACCTTCTTGACGGCGTTTGACCATGTCTGCGAACCTGGCGAACTCCCGGACGGCCCCTTCTCGCTGGCCTGCATCCAGAAGGTGATGGACCAGACTTTCCTGCGACGCTTCCTCCAAAAATACGGCGAGAATGCCGCAGTCTGGATGCACGACCACGAATACTACTGCCCCCCGTGGATGCAAGTACTTCCCGTTCAACCACCAAAACTGCTTCCGAAAGTACCACTACTTCTCCTGTCTCTGCTGCGGCATGACAAGGGACCCGCAACAATGGCGAGGCGGATTCCGCGCCGAACTCGATGACAAAGTCTCCGCTTTCGCCGACCGCCTCGACCTCCTGCGGAGGTTCCCCAAGGTCGTCGCCCTCTCCGCCTACATGCGGGACAATCTTCTCCTCAACGATTTCGGACCCGAACGCGTCCACGTCATCCCGCCATTCCTCCCACGTCCCGACACCTATTCCCCACGCCCCAACCGCGAAGTCCCCGAAATTCTTTTCGTCAGCCAACTCATCCACAGCAAGGGTTGCGACCAGTTTCTGAAGGTTCTCGCAAAACTGCGTTCCCCCTTCCACGCGCGCATTGTCGGTGACGGCGAAGAACGTCCAGCGCTGGAGACACTCTGCCAGAAACTCGGTCTGTCGGACCGTGTCGAGTTCCTGGGTTGGCAATCGGATCCAATGCCGTTCTACAAGGACGCGGACCTTTTCCTGTATCCATTGCGCTGGCAAGAGCCATTTGGGCTGGTGCTTGCCGAATGTGCCATCCACGGGGTGCCCGTCGTCACCTTCGAGTTGGGAGGTGTCACAGAATCGGTTTTGGACGATGAGAACGGGTTCCTCGTCACGCCAGGAGACCTCCGTGAGATGACGCGCAAGGTCGAACTTCTATTGAACAACGCCACCCTTCGGGAACGTATGGGCCAAGTTGGGCACAGTCTGGTCGCTCCCCATTTTTCCGAGGCGCATTTCCTCAAAGGCGTACGCCGCCTGATGGAAAGCAACCTCTGATACGCCGGGTCCCCTATGACCGCCCTCCCCTCCACTACCCTAACCGCACGCCAGATGGAGCGTCGGTTTTTGCTGGTCTATTTGGCGCTTTTTGCACCGTACAGCGTTGTCACGCCCTTCCTGCAGCAGTTGCTGCACCTCTACGGATACCAGCATGAGCAAATCGGATACCTTCTGGGAGCAATCGAACTCATGGCGGTGGTAGCACCTCCCGTCTGGGGGCTGCTGAGCGACCGCCTGCACGCGCCACGCGCCATTCTGCTCACCACCGTCCTGCTCTCCATCCCATCGCTGTACCTTCTGCGCCCGGGCATGTCCACCTCCATGGGACTGCTGATCATTCTCGCATTCGGATTCTGCTTCAAACCAGGCATTCCCCTCACAGACGGACTCACTTTCAGCCATTTTCGCCTCTGTGGCGCAGACTATGGTCACTGCCGCATCGGCGGCACCATCTGCTTTGTCACACTCCTAGTCGTGTTCGAGAGCGTCTTCCACATCAGCCACGACACGACGGGACGCGTCATCCTCGCTGTCCTCTCCGGCACCTTCCTCTGCCAAAGCCTCTCCCTCCTGGCAGTGCCGCCACTCCCCAAACAAACCTCTTCCACCAAACAAACCGCCTCCTTCCCCTGGAAAACCCTCGCTCGACCGGCATTTCTCCTTTTCGTTCTCGCGGCATTCCTGGGACGCTTCGCCATGATGAGTTACTACAGTTTCTTCTCACGCTATCTGGAAGAAGTCTGCCACTACCACTCGCTCAGTTACATTTGGTTGCTGGGGTCCCTTTGTGAGTTTCCCGTCATATTCTGGAGCAAGTTCCTCATCGCCAAAATCGGGGTAAAGTGGCTCTTCGTGGCGGCGCTTGTGGGAACCGTCCTGCGCCTCGCGGGCTTTGCGCTGAGCAACTCCCTTGTCATTGTCATCCTTCTGCAACCCCTCCATGCGCTCACCTTCGGTGCATTCCACATTGCGACGGTGACCTACATCGGAGAACTCTTCCCCGCCTCCAACCAGGGTTCCGCGCAGACCATCTACTCCGCCGTCACCGTCGGTCTCGGCGGTCTCCTCGGCAGCGCCATCTGCGGCATCATCCTGCAACGCCACGGCTACACCCCGATGTACCTTACCAGCGCCACTATCGCCGCCATCGGTCTTGCGCTCGCGCTGGGACTCGCCATTCACCGCGGCAAAGGAACGCAAAGGCCTCAGGTGTGATATTTTGCGCGATACTGTTTGGGAGTAAGTTGGTATCTTGCGTGGAAGGCGCGATAGAAATAAGAGACGTCCTTGAATCCGCAGGAGAAGCAGATATCCAGAATGCCGTCATTGCAGTTGCGCAGACGTTCGGCTGCGGCCTCCAGCCGCGTCTCGATGCGCGCCTGGGAGATGGTTTTTCCTGTGGCGTTTTTAAAGAGAAGGCAGAGGTGGTTCGGGGTGATGCCAAAGTTGCTGGCGAACGTAGTGGTGGAGGTTGTTGCGCAGAGGTTCTTCTGCATATACTGCATGATGTATTCGGGGAGCAGATGGTGGTTGGTTCGGAACGTTCGACCACTCTCGCGGAGCATCTGGATGAGCAGCAACACCAGGGACGATTTGATGTACGCCTTGTAGTTGAGAGGACGGATGTTGTACTCGTCAAAGATTTCCATGACACGTCGTCGAATGGAAGGCGTGGCAGTCTGCACATAGATGGAAGGATCCTGGTCCTGGCTGAACTCCCGCGAGAAGATCGTGAAGAACTCATGCGAATCCCGCAAGGACTTCAGTTCGGTTTCAATGAATCGGCTCGAAAATAGCAGATTGTACACATCGTATGCCTCCGAGTCCATGTCCCAGGTCGTTTCGGCATCGGGATGCACCAGCAGAATCGAACCGTCCTGCACCGCATAACGACCGTTATTGATGACTGCACGACCGCTCCCGTGCACAATATACGTGATCTTCCAAAACTCGCGCTTGTGACGCGACGTCGCCGGAAAGTCCTTCGCCAGATTGATCGCGTGCCGAATGGAAAACTCCATCCCATCCTGAAAATACGTCTCCGCCCGATACGTCTTCATGTTGGACTGCCTTCGCTTCTCTAACACACCAACTGCAACTCCAAACAACGTTCTCCCTTTTCCCCAAAATCAAGCGTTCGACTGACGAAGACAATGCTTCTTTGAGGGAGGCAATGGACAGAGCCCCTACCAGTATCGCCTCTCCAGCCTATTTCCCGACAGGATTGAGCGCCACGTGGTCGAAATAGACCTGGGTTTTCCAATCCAGCCCCTCCAGGCGCATCTCTTTGACGAACCAAAGGCCGTTTTCAAAACGCTTGGCACCTTTGAGTTCCAGTTTTCGCCAGGGCTTCTGCTGGTCCTTTGCGTACCACCAGGCCTCCATCGGAAACCCATGCTTTGCATTGAACCAAACGCAGACGGTATCCGTCCCATTGGGAGACGCCAACCTCATCACACGGCATTCACGAAGACGGCTGGACTGTCGCGGAAGTTCTTCCAGAAAGTCCCAGTAGATGAAGGAGAACGTCAGGTCGTCGGGTTGCACGCCGAAATCGAACAAGCCTGGCGCGACCTCCTTTTCCGGGCGTTCAATGGTGGCGGTGACATTCTGTCCCTGCTTGTGAATCTGTTCGATGGCGTAGACATTGACATCGTTGAGAACCACCTGCGTATGCATGGATTCGGGGTCAAAGGTCATGCGAACGCGCAAGGCCCCTTTTTTGTTGCCCTTGGCGCCCTTGTGGGTGATTCGTCCCGTGAACTCGCCCCAGGCATCCACGCGCAGGGGCTTGCGGATTTCCGTCAGAAACTCCTGCGGGGAGAGGACGGCAAGTTCCTGCTCATCAGTAGTTTTTTCAGCGTCGGCGGCAGAAGCCAGCGGTGCGGCAACAAATGCGGTGCAAAGAAGAATCCAAAGCAGTTTTTGCATCAGTTACTCCTCCTCGATTCCCTGCGGGACATACTGGGGATCGCCCGTGATGAGCATCTGGTCGAACATAATGCCGTCTTCGCGGTTGAGCAGGCAAATCTTGTGTTTGCCAGCCTCAAGTTTGTAGACTCGCGGAGCTTCCATCCAGTGCCAGACGCGGTAGGTGCCGTCGTTTCCGACCGTAGCGGAGCGCTCCTCGTCGTCCACCTGAATGTTGAGGGTGTTCCCGCAGGAGCCATCCCACCAGACGCGAAGCCAGATTTTGACCGTGGCCGCAGTCTTGAGTTCGACCTCGAACTCGGCACCGCCGTACTGCATCGCAGGTTCCTTGTCATCTGGCGGGACGCCTTTGCCATCGGGAATCTTGAGGACGGCATTCTTGGCAGCCTGCGAATCCGTGCCTTTTTCAACGGGCTTCGTGATGTTCTTGGCCTGGGAAGCGTCCACAACCAGGAAGACGTCCTCACCCGAGGTGGTTTCCGTTTCGCCAGGCGTGCGCGTCTGAACGGGGACGGGTGCCCCCGCCAACGGATCGGCTACCTTTTTGCGGACGGCACCTGCCGCCAGCGGAAGTGCCATCAGGACGCCCGCAAACAGGACCAGACCGGGAGACAACCGCCAACCGCATTGCAGTTTTTCCCGCAAGCCAGGCAAAACCGCCGAACCAAAACCGAGCGCAAGGAGCCAGCCAGTTCCGCGCATGAGCGGATCTGTCACAAACATCCCTGCCAAGACAACCAACAAAAGCAATGCCCCGCCAAGTGCTGTCGTCTCCTCACCGTTGGAGCGGGCGTATTGACGGAATCCCAGAGCGGCCACAGACAGCAACAACACAAAGAACAATGCCGCCACGGGAAGCCCCTGAGTCGATGTCAGAATCCCCCATCCGGCCTGGGTGTCGGTCTCGATGTCGTTCCAACTGGGATTGGGAAGTTCATCGTAGCCGGGTCCGCTGTAGCAGCGTCCGATGCAGGACTGATATCGTCCCGAACCGATGCCATGCCAGGGTTGCCGCATCGCCATTCGCATAGCCGCGAAGAAATCCAAGTGATTGGTTCGGAGTTCGCCAGCGTATTCCCCCTGTTTGAGGGGGCTCATGGTCTGCAGAAGACCGTCCGTGTGGGAACCGCGGAATACCCCTGCGAGCGCCAGAATGACGATGAAGACGCCGAGGCTTGTGGCAATGCCAGCGCGGCGGCTATGCAAGAATCCTGCACCTAGCGCGGCAATCGTCGCCAGGAACAGCATTTCGCCATGAGCGATGGAAAGCAGGACCACGATGGTCAGCAGCATCCCCAGCACGTACCGTAGCATCGTCGCCTTCTTCCCGTACACAGACGGCAGCACCCACGCCAGAGCACACGCCAGAAAGAATCCCAGTGCCATACGGCTACGGAACAGACCGGAATACGAGCCGCCGCCAAATCCACACTTGACCGCCAGCACGTCCGCAGGAGCCAATTGCGCCCCGAAACCGACGCTTCCCCACTGGACCCACGCAACCAGGACATTCAACCCGATGGCCGCCAGAACCGTCCAGACCGCCTGGCGCGGCGCATTTTCCACCAGGAACGAAATCATCATCGTCCCGCAGAAGAGCATTTGAATCAACTGCGCAACCTCCACGGCACCCGAAAGCCCCGACGCAGCGCACAGGTTCGCCACTCCCATCGCAAACAGGACCACCACGCCGAATACCGGATAGAACAGTCCGCGCTTTTTCATAAGGCAGAACAGGAATACAGGAACAAAGCCCGCCAGAAACGCCAAATCTGCCAATGCGAGTTTGCCTCCCGCCACGGGAAGTTTGATCTGGTTCAGCATCAGCAGAAGTGCACCTGCGCAGAGCCAGGTCAGCCAGGCGGGAACAGGTACGTTGCTGCGCTCCTCGCCTTTGCCGCAGCCGCCGAGCAATTTGCACAATGCACACGGTTTGTCTTCATTCTGTTTGGGAGAAGCAGCGGGAGCCACTGCATTTGCTTGAACGTCGCTTTCTGTCATATTATGAATCCTTGGATGATGGGTGTTCAATCTATAGAGGCATTTGCAAAACTCTCATCTCAACCGCCTTCACGGTGAAGGCGGTTGAGCGGTCGTTTTGCAATGACCTCTATCATTCTTAAACGCTTGGAAAGCGTGAATTATTGGGTAGATTTTTGGGTGATTTTTTGGGGAGAAAGATTGCCTTGAATGATTCGGAGAAGGTTTTGGGAGAGAATATGGCGGGAATCGTCGTCTACAAGGGAGAAACGATTGCCGTCATTGGGAGTGGAGAGATAGTTCCAGACGCAATAGGGCATATTGTGTTCGAGGCAGAGGGAGATGACATCGCGCATGTAGTTTTCGCGCCACTGGATGTCGGCGTGGCGGATGGTACCAAACTCGCCGAGCCAGACGAATGCGTCAGGATGTTCTGCCGTGAACTGGAATGCGGGGGCATAACAGTCGCGTAGATACTGGATATCCATCCGTTCGTACTTCTCGTAGGAGGACTGCTTTCCGTTCACGACGCGCTCAAAGTCACGATATCGCTCGATGTCACCCGGCCAAGGCATCTTGCGGTTGTAAAACAGATGCGGTGCCTGCAAGACACCGCGCTGATGCGTGAAACAGGAGGGTGCATAGGAATGCCACGTGTAGCCGACGCGGTCATCTAGGATGGGGAGATAGGTCATTCCCTCCGCAGAGTTCCAGTCGATGCCTCCTAGAATGATACGTCGTTTTGGGTTGCGAACGCGGATGGCCTTCACGGTCCGAAGCAACAGCGCATTGGCACGTTCGGGCTCTATGTGCTTGATTTCATTGAGAAGCTCGAAAACAAGTCCATCACGCCCCTCAAAATGACGTTCCATCTCCTCCCAGAACGCTACAAAACCGTCCTGCAGCCCTGCGTCTTCAAACAAAATGACATCCTCTTGGATATCACAGTAGTTGCCGACTGCCTTGTGCAGATTGAGCACCACCGACAGCCCCGCTTCCCGACACCATTCGCAGAAATTGTCCAGCAAATCCCAGATCTCCTGACGGAACCGCCCCGTCGCACGATCCTGAAGCACAATCTGGTCGAAGCCTAGGCGGATGTGGTCCAGCCCCATTCCGGCGATATTCTGGACGTCACGACGGGTGATGTATTCCTGGAAATGTTCCATATCCCCGACCGTCAACAACATACGTTGTTCCTGCGGCAAGACATGGAATCGCTTGTAATTCGTCAACCACCCCCCGATTCCCATCCCTTTGTGAAACTCACCAAACGCATGCATAGGACACTCGTCTCCTGTCGCTATAATCAAAAATCCTCTCTATAAAATAATGCCAGTTTCCCTCTTTCGCAAAAGACAACCACACTTTTTCTCAGCAGAAAAAACTCCCAGGCAACTCTCCCCATTTTCGAGATTCATGATTTTTCTCCATTTGAATTTATTGAGAAACAATTTGAGAAATTGTCTTATCTTTATGAATATATCATGTATTTTCATATTTACAAATCAGATTTTGATTTTTCGT
>JAFRLI010000171.1 GCA_017431255.1 Victivallales bacterium | reverse complement strand
CTAGCCCATCTAGCCCATCTAGCCCATCTAGCCCATCTAGCCCATCTAGCCCATCTAGCCCATCTAGCACATCTAGCACATCTAGCCCCTCTAGCCCTACTAGAAGAAGAAAAAAAACGCCAGTGGCTTTCCATTTTTCAGAAATGGTGTTAATGTATAGTGATGAAATGTTCAAACCAAGGACCAGAGGACATGGCGAAATTGCAAAACAAAGGCAAGCGTTGCAGTGCGAACGAGCGACTTCGGCACGCAATCATTGGCGTTGGCGGCATGGGACAGCACCATTTCCGCTACATTCTGAAGGACCCGGAAGCAGTACTGGTCGCCTACTGCGATGTCAAGCCCAGTGCCCTGCGTGAGGCAAAACACACGCTGGAGGTCCTGGCGGCGGAGGCGAATCGCGAAGACGAAGCCAGGCATGTCCGCGTCTACCAGGACTTCCGCGAACTGCTAGACCAGGAAAGCATCGACATCGTACATATCGCGACACCGCCGCACTGGCACGCCATCCAGAGCATCTACGCAATGAACTGCGGTTGCGACGTCTGGTGCGAAAAGCCCATGACACGCACCATCCAAGAGGGCCTCCTGGTGGAAGAGACCGCACGGAGGACGGGACGCATGTTCCGCCTCAACACCTGGTTCCGCTTCGAGGGAAACTTCTACGGGCTCGGGACCCAAATCGCCCCGCTCAAAAAACTCGTGCAGAGCGGACTGTTGGGCTGGCCGCTGACCGTCAGAGTCTCGGCACACACCGGTTTTGCCTGGAAAGCCTCTATGTGGACGGGACAGCTCGGACTTCCTCCTGAAAAAATCCCACCAGGCTTCAACTATGACATGTGGCTCGGTCCGGCACCCTGGAAACCATATACCTCCCACCGCGTCTCCAAATCCTTCCGGGGATACTGGGACTACGACGGCGGCGGTCTAGCCGACATGGGGCAGCACTACCTCGACCCCGTGCAATACCTGCTAGACAAGGACGAAACCAGCCCCGTCACCATCGAAGCCACGGCACCGTGGCCGCAGCATCCCGATGTCGTCGGCCTCTGGGGACGCATCCAAATGACCTATGCCGACGGATGCAAACTCATCTTGGAATCCTGCGAGTGGGGCGAGGAAGAGACGAAAGGCAAGCCTTTCCTGGAGGGGCCGCTGGGGAAAGTCTACCAGAACTTCCGCACAGAGCCGGCGCATCTGGCGGAACTGGTCGCGGAGCTGCCGGAGGCACCGCCGAGGGTGACGAACTTCAACGTCTCCGTCCGCAATCGCCAGCCGTTTGCGCTGAACGAGCACAACGGCAACCGCAGCAATATCCTGGTGCACCTCGCGAACTGTGCCATCCGCACGGGGCGCATTCTCCACTTTGATCCGGAAACGATGCTGTTCCCCAACGACCCCGTTGCCAACAGCCTCGCCTGTCAACCGAACCGCTCTCCCTGGAATCTGTACTACTGAGGAGGGAACGACCATGCCGAAACCAGCCAAACCAAAGCAAGCCGCCCCTTCCCTCATCTGGGCTGAACCCGAACAAGGGCGCGCCATCCTCGCACGCCTCCAGGCATCCCCGCAGGCCGCAGTCGCCAATCTCGTTCCCCGCCTCAACCGCAGGAACGATTCCGCCACGGTCCTCGCCTCATTCGCGCTGGACGGCCTCGTCATGGAGGCACTCGCACCAGGACACGAAAAAGAGGCTCGCACCCTCGCGCTCGCCATCGTGCAGATGCTCCCTCAGGCAGCAGACGAGGTGGCGGTCTGCATCCTCCTCAAGTACCTGCAGCTGCTGGCCGTCCCAGAGACCATTCCCGCCATCGCGCCCTTCCTGAAAGAGGAACCCACCCTCACCAACGCACTCGCCGCACTGGAGGCCATGGCGTCAAAAGATGACACCGCCGGGGATGTTCTCCAGGGGGCTGTTCTGGCATCTCGCGGACACTTGCGAATCCGCCTCCTCGCGGAACTTCTCCTCCATCACCATCCCGAGGATTCCTTCCTACAGCAGGCACTCAGCCTACTTCCGCACGTCACTGGCGACGAGCAACGCCTCCTATGGCGAGCACTTGCACATGCCACCCCTGACAATCCCGTCCTTCTCGACGACCTCCTTAACCACCTCGACAATCCCTCCAGGCTCACCGCCGGCTTCGCCGAGGACTTTCTCTCGCAGTGCATCGAATATACTGACTTCTGGCAAGAACCGCACTTGCGGAAGACCGCGCAGCGCTGGTGGAAGAAGACTCACAGCCCACGCGCTTTCCACGCCTACGCCAATATCCTTTTGGACCAGGACCAATTGTTCGCGTTCTGCCAGAAGGAATTCCCTTGCAAAAACGCACCCCTGCGTTCCGTGATTCTACAAACCTTGGCCGACACTCCCATTCCCTCCTCCCAACCTTGGACCGAACGAATTGTCGCATGGGCAAACACCCTCCAAGGCCAGGACAAGGCAGACCTCGTCCGCGTCTTGGGAAAACGCCAGGACTCCGTCTCCAGACCATTCCTCCTGGCTTCCCTCCAAGCCCCCGAAGTCCCTGTCCGACATGCCGCATTTCAAGCTCTCCAAGCATTTCCCGCCGAAAATCTCACAACTTCTCGCCTTGCCTCACTTATTATCACTTGACTTTTCATTTTTACCATCTACATTTTTGATAGAAACATTTGCAAAACAATCGACCAACCGCCCAAACGCCACCCGAAAGGAAGCCATCAAGAAGCAACGTGAAGGCGGTTAATTTGAGAGTTTTGCAATTGCCACGATAGAAAGGATTGCAAATGGTTGAAAAACAAGGAACCGTCAAAAATGCGCGCGGCATCCATCTGCGCCCAGCGACCCTTCTTCGAAAGGCCGTAGACGGCTATGCGGGCACAGTGGAGGTCATCGGTCCCGATGGCACCACTGCCAACCCCCACAGTGTTCTTTCCGTCATGAGTCTAGCCTTGGTGCAAGGCGAAACTTTCACCGTCCGCGTCAATGGAGAAAACGAGGAAGATGAATGCAACAAAATCCTGAACCTTCTGGAATCTATCTTCGAGTTCGAAAAGTAGGGGCTAGAGGGGCAAGCAGTCAAGCGTCATTCAAACCACTGACCAAGCCCACATAAACCACAATCAAAACAGGGAAAAGCCATGCGTACAACCTCCACGAGATTGCCAGAACGTATCAGCGGAAAATGGATTTGGTTGTCCCCCAAAAAGGACGCCTTCACCCAGCATGTTCGCATGCGCCAAGACTTCACCGTATTCTCGATGCCCAGCATCGCGGAACTCTGGATTGCGTCCCACCTCCATTTCCACCTCTATGTCAATGGCCGCCTCGCCTGCGCGGGTCCCATCCCCAATCCAGGCGCCGGATCCGCCGCCTACGCACTCAACATTGATGTCACCTCCTTCCTGGAAGTCGGCACCAACCACATCGCCATCATCGCACACGACCAGACCCTCCCCCTCGCCGGCGCAAGACACTCCGCACGCGGCGTCTGGCTGCAACTCAATATCGACGGCAAACCCGCCGCCTGGACCGATGAAAAATGGCTCTGCACCCAGGAATCCGGCTATGTCGACACCGGTCTCCTCACCGCCCCATGCCAACTCTTCACCGAAACCCTCGACCTGCGCCAGTCCTATCGTCCCTGGATTGCCGAGGAAATCAAGACCCTCAGCGGACGCACCCGCAACTCCGAAGCCATCTGGACTGCGCCTGACATCGTATACCTCCCCTCCGCCAACGAAGGTGCCCTGCTTCCCCTCATCCAACTTCCACGCCTGCCCGATTCCGTACCCGCGCAGAACGTCCGCAACATCGGCACCTTCAGCCGTGCCTGCGGTCTGACCTGGTTCTCTTTCAACGAGGCAATGGACAAACGCGGCAAGGCAGGCATCTACGCTGCCACCACCTACCTCTACGCCACCCAGGACAGCGACGCCTTCGCATACTGCATCTGCGACATTCCGTACATCCTCTACGTCAATGAAGCACGCGTCGCCTCGCAAGCGGTTCCGTCGCTCCCCGTCCGCCGCCCATTGGTAGGCCAGGAACGCCTCACGCTGTTGCCATACGAGGTCTCTTCGCCTGAAATGCAAATGCCGTTGCGCTCCGGCTGGAACCGCATTCTCATCGTCGCCGAATGCCACCGTCCCACCTCGGGCGGCGTCCTCATCCTTCCCGAAATCAGCAGCGACGATTTCAAAATCTACCAGAAGCCCGACTTCAAGGCCGACCAGGGCTGGAATGTCATCGGTCCCTTCTCCACACCGATGAACATCCTCTATCCCCAGGTCAACTTCGATTCCTTCCCGCACATTCCCTTCGTCCCCGAAACGGGAAATGTCCACGACATCTCTGCCGCCTACGTCGGATGCGACTTCCGCAATCTCGCCACCGAAGCCTCCCTCGACTTCCCCGTGCGCCTCGATAACCACGGATACGCCACCATCGACTTTGGAAAGACACGCTACGCATTCCCCAGAATCACCATCCGCGGAAGTTATGGCGACATCATCGACATCGTCTGCGGGGAACACCTTGACAACGGCATGGTCACTCCCTACCAGGCGCAGGACAATCGCCGCAACACGACCACAATCATCCTGCGCGAAGGCGAAAACCAGTGGCTTTCCTACGTTCCGATTGGCATGCGCTACATGATGGTGGTCGTTCGCAAGGCAAAGTCGCAGGTCCATCTGCTGTCGTCCTCCGTGTGGCAGGAGAGCATCCTGCAGGACACCCAGGGGCAATTCCGCTGCTCCGATTCCAAACTCAACGCCATCTGGGAGGCGGGCGTCAAGACCCTTTCCACGACTGTGCTGCGTATCTTCCTGGATTCTCCGACGAAGGACTGCGCGCAGACCATCCCCGATTACTTCATCAAGGCCCGCGCCAGTTTCTATACGCACTGCGCCTACAGCATCAGCCGCCAGGCACTGCGTTCCTTCTCCCGCTCCCAGTTTGAAACGGGCGAAATGAACGCACTCTCCCCCTCGGGCCTCTTCCAGGTCCTGCCCGACTACTCCCTCTGCTGGCCGTCCTGGCTCGCTTCTCATTATCTCCATACGGGCGACAGCGAGTTCCTCACCAAGATGCTCCCGCACGTCGAACACCTCCTCACGCACTACAACACCATCGCCACGGAACCCGATGGTCCGCTCGGCGACCTCACCCCATTCCACGGCGTGCAGTGCTTCCTCGACCATGGCGACATCGACCGCCAGGGCATCGTCACTGGCCTCAATGCAATCTACTGCCGCGCCCTTCTGGACGCCGCTTGGCTCGCCGCACAAAACTCCCAGCAGGAACTTGCGCAGACCTTCCGCGCACGCGCCGGCTCCGTCGCCTCCCGCGTCTGGGCACTCACCTGGAACCCCGAAAAGAAAATGTTCGCCGATAGTTTCCACGACGACGCTCCCTCCTCCCAGTACTCCTGGCAGACCAGCGTTCTCGCCATCTACGGCGGCATTGCACACCCCGAACACTACGAGGAAATCTGGAACGCACTCTTCCTCGACCAACCGCCATTCGAAAAATACTCACCAGGCGCATTCAACAACCCCTATTTCAAGTATTTCGTGCTGGAAACCGCATTCGCCATCGGCAAACGCCAGTGGGGAATTGACATGCTGCAGCACTACTGGGGTTCCATGCTCAATGCAGGTGCCGTCACCTGGTGGGAAATGTTCGACCCCGAAAATCCCGAAGCCGCGCAGGAGGTCTGCTCCCACTGCCAAGGCTACGCGGTCTCTCCCAACATCTTCCTTGTTACCGAACTCCTCGGCATCCGACCCGCCGAACCTGGTATGGACATGGTCTACTTCAACCCCATGCCAGGTCATGTCACCTGGGCAAAAGGCTCGATCCCGACCCCGCACGGCACCATCCAGGTCTCCTGGAAGATCCGCGAGGACAACGTCTTCGAGGTCTCCATCAGCGCAAACTACCCCGTCTCCGTCGTCCCCGTCCTCTCGCCCGAAGTCGCCGAAACTGCCGTCTTCAGCGTCAGCGACAAGGTCACCATCCTGGGACAGGAATAACGCCTGGCAACTGGTGCGATGTTTTTGCGGGACCGCGCGTCGCGCGGCCCCGCAAGAACTAGACCAGGTACCGCCTCCCTCTCCTCCCCACCACCTCGGCAAAAAGGCGTTTTTTTGGAATATATTAAGATTTCACATAGGTATCATGGGCATGTGAAACCAGTCTAAGATTTTTTTCAAAAGTGGTGGTACAGTATCGTTGTTTTTGGAAATTTCGCATTTGAACAATAACAATCAGGAGTTTCCCCATGAGAAAAAATCTTTTCACGCTGATTGAACTGCTCGTCGTCATTGCCATCATTGCGATTTTAGCCGCCATGTTGCTCCCCGCGCTTGCGAAGGCACGAGACAAGGCCCGTGTCATCGGCTGCATCAACAACCTCAAACAACTCGGCACCGGGCAGGCCATGTATGCCGCCGACAGCGAAGACTTCATCCTCCTCGCGCAAAAGAACGGCGACGGCTCCGGTTCCTGGAAATATGTCTGGCCCGTCATGCTCTCCCCCTATGTTAGCATGAGCACGAACCCGGATACCGGCGATGTCAACTCCTTCCTCCGCAAGCATGTTTTCAAACTCGGCAAATCCTGCTTCAACTGCCCCTCCTTCCACGTCCACCAAAACGACCCCGTCAAAGATACCGATTGGGATTGCGGCTACTCCATGAATTGGGCGTTCCAATTCGACAAGGGGCACACCGCTGGTATTTCCTCACAGCCATTTTCGCGCAAGAAGATCGGTTTCACCAACTTCACCTCCCAGGTTATGCTCTTCGTTGACGACCAGGAAGAAGTCGCCTCCCTCCGTGGCGGTATGGCCAAAGTGGTCAACGCCACCTTCGCCGCAATCTCCAAGGCCGACTCCGCCGTTTACAAGCCAGAAAACAACAAATACTGCCGTCACGGCGGCGGCAACATCATCAATGTCAGCTGGCTTGATGGACATGCCTCCTCCTCCAAAGGCAACGACCTCTACCTCGGCGGGTATGGCCATGTCTCCTGGGACGGCATCAAACTCCCAACCGACAAGCAACAATAAATCCACCCTCCCCTTCCAATCCAAGTCTCTCTATCCAAGAAAGCAAGAAATAT
>JAFRLI010000170.1 GCA_017431255.1 Victivallales bacterium | reverse complement strand
GCGTCATCGTGGAACGCATCGCCAATATGCTGCGTCACGGAATTGCGGCAAAGCACATTCTGGCCGTGACCTTCACGAACAAGGCCGCAAAGGAAATGCGAGAACGTGTTCTTGCACGCACAGGCGGCCGTGAAGAGGACATTCCCCTGGTCTGCACCTTCCACTCCTTCTGCACGCGCGTCCTGCGGCAGTATGCGGACTACATCGGCTTCTCCCGCCACTTCACCCTCGCCGGCGAAGGCTACCAGACAGGCCTCCTCCGCGAAATCGCCGTCGAACTCGGTCTCGCCAACGACAATGTCGACCCATACGGTTGGCTCTCCAAAATCTCACTCGCAAAATCCGCCATGCTCTCCCCAGACCAAATGGCCGATACCGACGACGAACTGCAACTCAAAGTCTCCCGCATCTACCGTCGTTACCAACAACGACTCAAGCAGATGGATATGATGGACTTCGACGACCTCCTCGCCAATGTCGTCCTCCTTTGGAATACCCGACCCGACCTCCTGGAGGCCTATCGAGAACGCTTCCAATACCTGATGATTGACGAATACCAGGACACCAACGCCATCCAGCTACACATCATGGTGCAACTCGCAGGAAAACGCGCCAACATCTGCGCCGTCGGAGACGACGACCAGTCCATCTACGCCTGGCGCGGTGCCGATTCCCGAAACATCCTCGACTTCGAAACCTTCTTCCCGAACGCGAAAATCATCCGCCTCGAGCAGAACTACCGTTCCACAAACACCATCCTCAAGGCGGCCAACGGGGTCATCTCCCACAACACCAAACGTCGTGAAAAAAACCTCTGGTCCAACCAAGGCGAAGGGGAAATCCTGCACGGCATTCGCTGCGCCAACGAACAGGCCGAGGCGAAGTTCATCGCCGATTCCATCTACAGCCAGACCGTAAGCAGCAAGGATTTCCTCTCCCGCAATCGCGACTGGACACGTTTCGCCGTCCTCATTCGTACGGGCGGACAGGCACTCATCGTCGACCAGGCCTTCCGTCAACGCAGGATTCCCTACATCCTTGTCGGCTCCAAATCCTTCTACCAGAACAAGGAAATCCTGGATTTGCTCAGCATGATGGAACTGGCGGTGAACCCCAAAAGCGACATGAATCTGACGCGGGTCATCAACGTCCCTCCGCGCGGAGTTGGGGACGCCACCCTCTCCAAACTCTCCTCTATGCGGGACATCACGCACCTCCCCATGCTGGAAATCCTCGCCCGCTCCCAGTTCCTGAACGACCTCCCGCCCGAAACCGCCCGCCAAGTCACTCACTTCCGCCAGGCAATCCTGAGATGCGGTGCAAATGCGGAAAAACCCGGTGCCATCCTCCCGCGAGTCAAATCCCTCATCGACGACATCGACTACATCAACAAACTCATCCAGATGTACCGCCCCCGCGAAAATGCACTTCAGCGCAAAGACAATGTCCTCGAGTTCCTCAACGCCATCGCCGAGTACGACGAACAAAAACTCAACGGCGGCACCCTCCAGGACTACCTCGAACGCATCGCTCTGCAAGACGCCAACGACCGCCGCGAAAAGGACAAGGATGTCACGGACAACGCCGTCAACATCCTGACCATCCATGCCTCCAAAGGCCTTGAATTCCCAATTGTTTACGTCGCGGGAATGGAGAACGAGCTCTTCCCCCACAAGATGGCGCTCACCGAAGGCAACCTCGAAGAGGAACGGCGTCTCTGCTACGTGGCTCTCACCCGCGCCAAAACCAAACTCTTCCTCACCTACGCGGAAAAACGAAAAGTTCTGACCAGCGTCATCGTTCGAAGAATCTCCCCATTCCTCAACGAAATCCCTCCCGAACTCATCCAATTCTGCACCCCAGAGGAGTTCTTCCAACAAAAGACCACCACAACAGAAGAAGAACTTAGTTTCTTAAGCCAAATCATGAACTCCCTTAAGTAACAACGAGCAGTTTCCCTCCTTATACAAGGAGTTTTCACGCGATTTAATAATATCACACCGCGTGAAAATCGCGTGTATTCGCTTGAAAACATAAAGACATAGAGACCCCTTGCTTTCCCATGTCCAGATAAACGTCTGGGAGTACCTTAACCCGTCTGTAAGGGCGAAATCACATTGGCCAACTCCTAGGTATTGGCCATTTGGACAACTGCAAGTTTTCCTGTTTCACTGGCGGACAATAGAAGCCTCATCCCTTCCCGCAGCTTAATGAATTGTCCAGGGTAAACTTGATTTTTCGAATTGTCAGGCATGATTTCAAACATATCTGCGGCATTCTCATTCATAAAGATCCATTCGCCATTATGAATTTGAAAATAACCGACACGCTTTTGGTCTTCTGCCTTCAACCTCTCGTTTGGGAAAATGCCTTTGAAAACATGCCATTTACACAATGATTGCCCATTCCAGATAAGCAATCTTGAAGAATCTGGTTTATAGGTTCCTTTTCCTTGCGGAGCGTAAAAATCAAGCACTGGAAGTGAATCCTTATAGGGAGTCCCGCAAAATGGGCATCTTGGGTGTTTTGATTTGTCGAAAACAAAGAACCGTTGAGAGCATTTCTTATTGCTGCACTGAAGAATAATGTCAGAGGTTTTTACTAGCGCACTTTCCCATTCATTGGCAATCGGGCGAGCCATTGGGTTCTGTAGTCCGTCAATAAAAGCTTTCTGGAACAACTTCCACAAATATGGTCCACATATTTTTTCTGCTGGAAAATTATCAAGATCAATCCATGGGAGGTATTTGTCATAGTTGTCTTTGCCATATTCCCTCTTCATATTCCGGTTCTGCCTATCACTGGGATGTTCGATGAACAAAGGCTGGCTTCCCATCAGAAGCAGTTCCTCGTTATCGACATCTGGGCCAAAAAAGCGTCCTCCTCGCAGAGGATGCCGATGAAGAAGGTACATATATATTAAAACTGCCAGCGCATGTTTGTCGGTATCCTGCGATGGAAGTTTACGCTGTCCTTCCGGCATTCCCTGTGTGGTCAGGACTTCAGGTGCTATAAAATCAGGTGTCCCAATCACATCTGGTGGGTATTTTCCAGGAACAACCAAACCATCGCAGTCTATGACACATGCCTTGCCGCTACTTGGATCGATCAAGACATTCTTGTAAGACAAGTCAGAGTGTGCGAGACCAGAAGCATGCATTCGACGCACCGCCTGTGACAGTTTAAGGCTGATTTTCAAATAGTTTAGAAAATTGCCCCGTTCTTCTTGAGCAACAAATCTTAGAAGTTTTGCAGAGGCAAACCATTTTCCTTCCTTCTCACAGCCAATTCGACGTGGATCTTTCTGAAAAAAGAAATCCTTTCCATAAGTTGGCACAACAATCCCCAATTTCCCCTCAAACTCCACTATCTTTTGTGGCCAGCAGAACAGTTGCTCCCAGAAAGCCCCGCCCGCCTGCTCAAAAATGTCTCTGCGATACTTGTCGACAATGCGTTCAAGGCGGTCACGCTGCTT
>JAFRLI010000169.1 GCA_017431255.1 Victivallales bacterium | reverse complement strand
CGCGACCACCCTTCCAGCATCCCATGCAGATACCCCGCCGCCCAGAAATCCCCTGCCCCCGTGCCATCCACCGCTTTCACGGAACATCCGGGAACCGACACGACGGCACGTCCCTCCAGCAGCAACACCCCGCGCTCCCCGAGTTTCAAAATCGGTTCGGCACAAAACTGTGCCAGGGCGTGCAGAGTCTCCTCGGGAGCGTCTTGCATTCCGCAAAGGGCGTGCGCCTCCTGCAGATTCGCGTAAATCGTTTTCACGTAGCGCGGTAGTACTTCCAGCAAAAACTTTCTATGCGCCCTCACCACCTCGGGAGATGACAAATCGAAATGCACCTCCATCCCTTGCGCCCTCGCAAGTTCGCAGGCGCGCAGGACAACCGCCTCGTCGCAAAGCGCGTATCCCTCCACATAGAGAAGACGCTTGCCCGCAAAGTCGGATTCCAGCAAATCGTCGACGCGGAGTTCTGCCGAAGCCGCCAGGCAGGAGCGCATGGTGCGGTCCGCGTCTGGCGTGATCAGGGAGAGGACGCGCCCCGTCGGAAGCGTGCAAGAGATTTTGAGCAGAGAGACATCCACGCCTTCGCGGCGCAGTTGTTCGCGGTACCAGCGCCCCGCCTCGTCGTCCCCCGTCTTGCCAATCAATGCCGCGGGCTTCCCAAGGTGCGCCAGAGCCGCCAGCGTGTTCGCCGTCGCACCGCCGCGCACGATAGAACCTCCTTGCGGCGGCAGCATCCCCAGCAAGCCCTCCATCTCCTCCGGACCGACGTGCACCGTGCCGCCTTTCTCGCCAGGTATGCGCGACAAAAACTCCAGCGGAACGTGGTAGAGCAAATCCACCAGCGCCCCGCCGAGCCCTAGCACAGAAGGTTGCAAAATGACGCCCATCCGCTACAGAAACTCCGCCGCAATGGCGTCCGTCTTGTCGAGTTTCTCCCAGGGGAAGAGGTCCCGACCAAAATGACCATACGCAGCGGTCTGGCGGTAGCTCCAGCCAGAAGGATGCTTCAAACCAAGATTTTCGATGATGGAAGCAGGACGGAAGTCAAACACCTTCGCATCCAGCAGGAACTGAGAAATCTTGTCATCGGGAACCTTGCCCGTCCCAAAGGTTTCGACGTTGATGGCCAGCGGTTTTGCGACGCCGATGGCGTAGGCCACGCACACCTCGCAACGCTCTGCAATGTCGGCCGCAACCAGGTTCTTCGCGACATAACGCGCCATGTATGCCCCGGAACGGTCCACCTTGCTCGGGTCCTTCCCCGAGAACGCGCCGCCGCCGTGATGCGCCAGACCACCGTACGTGTCCACGATGATTTTGCGCCCCGTCAGCCCGGCGTCTCCATCCGGACCTCCCACCACAAACTTGCCCGTCGGATTCACAAAATAGTGCGTCTTTTCGGTCAGATATTGTGCAGGAACAACCTCGTGAACAACCTGCTGCGCCAATTCCGTCAATTGTTCGCGGGAAACCTCCTCGGTGTGCTGATGCGAAACGACGATGTCCGTGATGAACAACGGCTTGCCGTCCTCGTACACGAAGGAAAGCTGTGACTTGGCGTCAGGCCGCAGGAATCCGTACTGGGATGGTTGCTGGTGGCGCAATTTCGCCAGGCGTTCCACAATGCGATGGCAGTAGTAGATGGGAGCCGGCATGAACGCATCCGTCTCACGGCACGCGTACCCGTACATCATTCCCTGGTCCCCGGCTCCCTGCTCGCCAAACAGGCTCGTCGCCGCGGTGACGCCCTGCGAAATGTCTGGCGACTGCTGATGCAACTTCACCAAAACTTCCGCGTCCGCCGCCGTGAAATGTGCCGACGGATCGTTGTAGCCTATCTCCGAAACCACCTGCCGCGCCAGGGACGCCCAGTCCACCTGCGCTTTCGTCGCAATCTCTCCTGCAAGAGTAATGAAATTCGTTGTCGCCAGAGTTTCGCAGGCAACGCGGCTCTCGGAATCCTGCGCAAGGCAGGCGTCCAACACCGCGTCCGAAATCTGGTCGCAGACCTTGTCGGGATGTCCTTCGGACACCGACTCCGATGTCAAGACGTGACGCGTCTTCCAGTCATTCATGTGCTGTTTCTCCTGTATGATGGGAAGTGAGCGGGTCCCCGCACAGAGACTACCGCACTATCTAATGTAACTCATTTTTGGTTTTACGCAACCCCACTCGCCCACCTTTCATGGAAATAGAAAAAAATGGGACGGAAGTGGCTGAAATGATAAAAAGGACAGCCCCAAGGACAAAAAAGACAGAAAGGACAAAAAGGAAAGGGGGCACATTGGCCATTCTCCTAATTCCTTTCTGTCCTTTCGGTCCTTTATGTCCTTAGGGCTGTCCTTTCAGCTGTCCTTTGGGAAGTCCCCTTGGCTTGGAGTCCTTTATTTCCCCCACTTGGAGAGGATGGGTTTCCAGTCGTTCTGCTTGAAGACGGTGTCAATGACTTTCATCACGGCCAGCGCCTGTTCCGGACGAACAGGAGTCGGGATGCCTTTGACGACATCGTTGTACAGGTCAACCCACAACTGTCCCATATGTTCCGGCGGAACATCATACAGGGAATCGACAAACTCCAGCGTCTCGTCAAAGTTCCCGTAGGCAAAGCCAGGCTGTTCCGGATGCGGCTTGAGTTTCTTGAATGGAATGCTCGGATCGACGGCACGGACCTCAATCTGCTTGCCGCCCTCATAAATCAAGGTGCCGCGCGTGCCGATGATTTCGAGTTGGCGTCCCGGCAGCGCATTGCATCCGGAAAGTTCCACCTCGACCAGACGTTTGTTGGTGCCGCGGATGAGAATCTTCATCAGGTCATCGCCGTCGCCAATGGAGATGACGCGACGCAAATCGGACCAGATGTCGGCAATGGGGGCAGCCAGATATTGGAGTGCCTGGTCAATGAGATGGGGCCCCCAGTTCGAAAGGAGACCGCCATAGTATTCGCTCATGGTCATCCAGTCGTTGCGGCGGCAATAACTCGGGAAACGATGGATTTTGACGTACTGCACCTCGCCAAGGATGCCAGAGTTCATCAACTGCATCGCCTTCTGGAAGGCGGATTCGTAGCGGCGGTTGTGACGGAAGAAGACGCGTCCCCCCTTCTTCTTTGCGAAGGCAATCAGGTTTTCCAGCTCCTTGGCGGAGGTGGCGCATGGTTTCTCGACCACGGCAATCTTGCCGGCGGCGATGGCTTTGCGGGCCATCGGCACGTGGTCGGGATGGCGCGTGCAGATGGTGACCATGTCGATCTCATCGTCCTTGAGGAGTTTGTCGATAGAATCGTATGCCTTAAGACCGGGTCTTTCCTCGGCGCACCGTTCGATGCGCGCGGGATCCGTGTCGCACATCGCGACGATTTTGAACATGTCCGGCAACGCACCGATTCCCTGGAAGTGATCTCCCGAGATGCGTCCAAGACCGACAATGGCGACTTTGATTTTCTTCATGATGGCTTCTCCTAGGTTGGGTTATTTGTGAAGGGACGCGGTATCCAGTTTGGCAAGGGGATTGGGAGTACGGATTTCCTCAACGGATTCCGGGCTGGGCGTGACGCGGTTCGGGAAAATGCCGTTCACGGGAGCCGCCCAGCGGATGGCATTCCCCAGAATCTTCTGCACGTTAGGGTCATGGTAGATGGGATAGGTTTCGTGGCCAGGCGAGAAGTAGAAGATGCGCCCCTGGTCGCGTACGAAAGCGACGCCGCTGCGGAAGACGTTGCCGCCCTCGTACCAACTGGAGAAGACGATTTTGCCGTCGTCTGGAATGTCAAACGGCTCCCCATACATCTCCGTGTGCGGAATCACGAACGTCTCCGGAACCCCTTTCGCAATCGGATGCCCTGGTGCCACGCACCAGACACGCTCCTTCTCCCCTACCTCGCGCCAACGCAAACGGCAACGCGTCCCCATCAGGCGACGGAAAATCTTCGACATGTGCCCCGAATGCAGCACCACCAGCCCCATCCCGCTCAAAACACGCGCCTGGATGCGGTCCACCAGCGCGTCTTCCACCTTGGAATGAGCACAATGTCCCCACCACATCAAAACGTCTGTCGTGTCGAGCACCTCAGGCGGCAGCCCTTGCTCCGGTTCCCCCAGCGTGGCGGTGCGGATTTCCAAATCCGGAGCCGCCAGCGCGGAAGCGAGACACTTGTGGATGCCCTCAGGATAGATACCGCGGATGAGTTCCCCCAGCGCACCCTGCTCCTGCTCGTGCAGGAACTCATTCCAAATGGTAACGCGCAGTTTTTCCATCGAAAATCTCCTTCTGAATCATTTCACAACCAGTGGATTTGAAAATCAACTTGCATAAAATATACTATGATACAAGAGGGATGAAAATGCAGAAAACCAATTTTTCCTGAACAAAACGAACATGAACCTGAGTTTTTTTGATGGGGTGGAATTCCCCTTGGGAAGCGAAACGCCACGCCGCACGGGAATGTGGCGCAACCATCCCGTCCATTTCGGGATCCAGTACAGCCACGACGCCCCCGTCCATATCCTCATCGATGGGCATGACCTCGGGTTCTTCGAGGGTCCCCACGCCTTCCTCACGATTCCCGGGCACGTCTACGACTACGGAACCGACAATGGCGCCTACTACCACCATGCATTCATCTGCACGTTCGGTCCCCGCACCGCACAATATCGCGCCACTGGTCTGATGAGCGACACGCTCATCACACCCGTCCGCATCCAAGACGGACACCGATTCCTCACCACCCTCCGCGACCTCTTCCCAATCGTGCTCCAACCGGGTCCCCCACCCCCGCGCGCCGTGCTCATGCTGGAAGACCTCCTGCTCCAAATGCACGAGGCGCACGAACTCGCACAAGGTGCGCGAAACGACCGCGCGTCCGTGCTGGCCTCACTCGAGGCACGATTGCTCGCACATCCCGAATTCCATTTCAACTTCGGAAACGAGGCCGAACGCATAGGACTTACCTTAACCCACTTTCGACGCCTCTTCCGCGAAAAATACGGTGTCCCCCCGCAGCAATTTCTCATTCGTTGCCGCCTCCAACGCGCCGCGGTCATGCTCACCAGCACCACCCTCTCCGTCAAGGAAATCGCACAGCGCTGCGGCTTTGAAAGCAGCGAGTATTTTACCCGTCTCTTCCATCAGAAATACCACCTCGCTCCACACTCCTTCCGCACGATGCACAATTAGGGCAGACGCAAATCACGTGAGGTAATTACAAAACTACCGCCCAACCGCCAAAACGCCGCAAACGAAGACGTAGAGCGAAAGCGAAGCGACCACCTTGAGTTTGAGCGCCAAAGGCATCGCGACGCGCCGTGAAGGCAGTTGGGCGGGAGTTTTGCAATTCCCTCACTTGTTCCAACCAGTCCCGTGCGGACCGATGGTTCGCCCGCCATCGACGGGCAGGTTGACGCCCGTGATAAAACCCGATTCATCGTCTGCCAGGAACACGATGGCTCGTGCGACTTCAGAAGGATGGCAATTGCGTCCCACCCAGGTTCCCGCATTGGGCCGGACGCCGCCATTCTTGCTTGCGACCATCCCCGGTGCAACGGCGTTGACCGTGATGCCCTTGCTCGCAAGTTCCATGGACATCGTCTTTGTGAGCAGAATCACTCCCCCCTTCGAGGCGGCATAGTCCGCCATGCCAGGAAGCCCGCTGATTCCCGCAATGGACGAAAGATTGATGATGCGCCCGTACCCGGCCGCTATCATGGAAGGAACGACCGCCTGACTGACGCGAATGGTCCCGCAGAGGTTGATATCGATGATGTGCAGCCAGTCCTCTTCCGGCATTTCGTGCAACGGATGGAAGCCGTTCTCCTTGAAGTCGGGATGCAGCCAGACCCCTGCATTGTTCACCAGAATATCGATTTTCCCAAAGTCTTCCAGCACTTGCGACACCACCCCGCGCACCGAGGACGTATCGCAAACATCCATCGCATACCCCTTCGCCTCCACACCCTTGCCACGCAACTCCCCCGCCAGTTCATCGCAACTCTCCTGCCGCAAATCCGTCACCACTACCGATACCCCCTCCTCCGCAAACTGCCTGCACAGCCACGTGCCAATTCCCCCTGTCGCCCCCGTCACGAACGCAACACGAGACTCAAACTTGCTCATCTTACACTCCTTGTGCCGTTTTCACCTGTTTCTTCCCCTTCCCCACCAAAACGCTTTTTTCGAATGAGGGAATTGCAAAACTTTCGCCCAACCTCCAAAACGCCGCAAACGAGGCGGTGACCACACCGAGTTTGAACGAGGAAGCCGTCACACCGCCGCGAGGACGGTTGGGATGAAAACTTTGCAATTCCCCTCTAATATATCCCCTTTTTTTCTTTAAACCACTTGCATCTGAAAAATCCCATGTTATATTATATCGCTGTTTCGATTCACTAGAACAAACCACCCCCAAAGGAGATCCAACCATGAAAGAAGAAATGCCGTACAAGTTGCAGTTGACCGAGAAAGAGATTCCGACGCAGTGGTACAATGTCCGTGCCGACATGAAGGAGAAGCCGGCGCCGCTGGTGAATCCGGCGACGGGGAAAGCGGCGACCTTGGAAGAGTTGTCTCAGGTGTTTTGTGAGGAATTGGCAAAGCAGGAATTGGACAACGACACGGCGTATGTAGACATTCCCGGGGAGATTCTGGACTTCTACAAGATGTACCGTCCGTCGCCGCTGGTTCGTGCGTATTGTCTGGAGAAGAAACTGGACACGCCCGCGCACATCTTCTACAAGTTCGAAGGAAACAACACCTCGGGCAGCCACAAGTTGAACTCCGCAATTGCGCAGGCATTCTATGCGAAGGCGCAGGGACTCAAGGGCGTGACGACGGAAACGGGCGCGGGCCAGTGGGGCACCGCCCTTTCGATGGCGTGCGCCTATCTCGGTCTGGAATGCGATGTCTTCATGGTGAAATGCTCCTATGAGCAGAAACCCTTCCGGCGCGAGGTCATGCGGACGTTCGGTGCAAATGTGACCCCCTCCCCTTCCGACAAGACGGCAGTCGGACGCAAAATCCTTCAGGAGTTCCCTGGCACGACGGGAAGCCTTGGCTGCGCCATCTCAGAAGCCGTCGAATCCGCCGTCACCCGTGAAGGCCGCCGCTATGTGCTCGGTTCCGTCTTGAACCAGGTGCTGCTTCACCAGTCTGTCATCGGTCTGGAAACCAAGACCGCTCTGGACAAATATGGGGTCAAAGCCGACGTCATCATCGGCTGCGCGGGCGGTGGTTCCAACCTCGGCGGTCTCATCTCCCCGTTCGTGGGACAGATGCTGCGCGGCGAGGCAAACTACCAAATCATCGCCATCGAACCCGCCTCCTGCCCCAGTTTCACTCGCGGCGTCTACGCCTACGACTTCTGCGACACCGGACGCATCTGCCCCCTCGCCAAAATGTACACGCTCGGCTCCAGTTTCATGCCCTCCGCCATCCATGCAGGCGGTCTCCGCTTCCATGGCATGAGCACCATCCTCTCCGAACTCTACCACCAGCACCTCATCGAGGCACGTACCGTACGCCAAACCGAGGTCTTCCAGGCCGCAGAAGATTTCGCACGCTGCGAAGGCATTCTCCCCGCCCCCGAATCCTCCCACGCCATCAAAGCCGCCATCGACGAGGCACTCCGCTGCAAAGAGTCCGGCGAATCCAAGAACATCGTCTTCGGACTCACCGGCACCGGCTACTTCGACCTCGTCGCCTACCAGAAGTTCAATGACCACGACCTCACCGACTATATCCCGTCCGAAGAGGAAATCGCCGCCTCCATCGCCAAACTCCCAAAGATCTAATCACAGTTCCCAAGTGGCCGGGGCGCAAACGCGTCCCGGTCCTCTTTATTTGGATTCCTTCCCCGAATCGGTCTCCTGAGTTTCCGGGTCTCGCTTCAAGTACCAGAAGGAGGAGACGAGGAGCACAATACCGAAGACGAGAGTGAGGATGACGCGCAGGCCAGTCGTGACATCGGCAAGGTCATGGAAGAAGACCTTGAGGACCGTGACGGCGAACAGCCCCAGTCCGATATAGCGGAGGTAGTTTCGCTGGAATTGCAGTCCGCTCCAAAGAAGCACGGCCGCAAAGACGCTCCAGAGGAGGGATACTGCCCCGCTTTGGAAGGCCGGCTGATAGGCTCTTGCGACTGCCACCGCCTCCAGCGTCAAGTACAGGAACAGCACCACGGCACTGCCCAAAGTCATCAAATACGGGACATTGGGCTTTTCCAGTTGCGGCATGTCGTTTTTGGCAAAACCAGAAAGAGCGGTTCCGTAGGGAACGAACTGGTTCGCCAGGCAGGTTCCGGCAAGGAAAAGAATCGGGACAAGGCAACGCACAATCCGCTCGCCCCAGGGATAGAGCGTGCCATACGAGAACAGGGCATTTGCGATATGATTCATCGCCAACAGAATGGAGCAATAGGCGATAAACTGCACGCACCAGGCGCACAGGCACATCAGACGAGAGCCGGCACGACGTCCCATCACCATCAGCAGCAGCCCCATGCACGACCATGCCGCGGCATCCCAGCCATTCCCGAGAAGCGCGGGTACCGTCAAAACGAGCGCGGCAACCGTCAGGACCTGGCAGGTGTTCATCAAGAGGATGTCCTTGCGGTCTTGCCGCACGAGTTCCACGATATGAAGCGCAAACACGAGCGCCAGCCCGATGGTCACCCATGCAAAGTTCTTGTGCGGGAAACCAAGTTGTTGCGTCCAGGTCCAAAGGCAACAGGTAAAGGTAAATGTGTTCACGAGTAGATGGACCACTTGCAGCTCCTCCGTGCAACGCCTTCGGAACAGGCTGCGCACAAAAGTCACTGCCGTATGCAGCAGGAAAAACAGGCTCGCCGCCGTAAAATAGATTTGCCAATGCCCCGCCAATTTCAGGGGGGCCCTTCCGGATAGCGGACAGCAAATCAGATACCCGTAGCATGACACCAGCGAAATCCAAGTGAGCGCAAACCACTCCGTCAGGCAGGCGACGGCAAACGCGCCCAGACTCAGCAGGAAAAGATAGGTCACGAGCATCGTCAAACTCGGAATGTCGCTCGGAATGAAGCACGGTGCCATATAGCCGCCAATCAACGCAATCGCCGCCATGCTCGGGGCACGATACCTGACCGCCAAGGATACGCCGCACGTCACGACCACGAGCGTACTGGCATACGCCCAGCCTGAACTCAGAATCAAATAACGCCCCGTGGACGCGAAAATGCTGAAGAACATCGCCGCCAGCCCCACGCCCGCCAGGCTCTCTCCCAAGGCACGGAAACGGCTGCTGAGCAACTTCACTCCCACGCACACGAGCACGCAGCCGGCCACGGCACAGCCAATGGCACGCGCATACTCGTTCAACCAACCATGCTGAATCCCCAGACTCACCAGATAGCCCAGCATAAACAGCAACGAAAGCACACCGGCGCGAAGGAGCCACGTCGAGGCGAACTGGCGTTCGTCCACCTTCCCTTCCGCCACAGTGCCGTACAGCAACCATCGAAACGCCTTCTCCAGCGTCTGGTCCAACTGCGTCTTGCTAGCAACGGAAACGGGATGCGGCCGGGCTGCCTGCGAGACAGATGACAACGGCGGCGGCAAGGGCGGCGGGATCACGGGCGCGGCGGGTTGCACGGGCGCGGCGGGTTGCACGGGCGCGGCG
>JAFRLI010000168.1 GCA_017431255.1 Victivallales bacterium | reverse complement strand
TTTGTATTTTGTTTTATATCAAGTGTTTGGCCGCGCGTAGCGCGGACAAACCGATCTGTGTATTCTGGGTGTTCTGTGGACTTCTAAAGAGTTTTGCAATTTCCTCTCTAGAAAAAGCCACTGCGAGAGGGAACTCCCGCAGCGGCGATGACCTAGCTAATCACGAATGGGATTAGAGGCGTCCGTGGCAGGTACGGGCGATGACGTCGTCCTGCTGTTCCTTGGTGAGGCTGAGGAACTTCACGGCGTAGCCGGAGACGCGGATGGTGAAGTTCGCGTATTCGGGCTTCTCGGGATGCGCCTGCGCGTCGAGGAGTTTCTCCACGCCGAAGACGTTGACGTTGAGGTGATGCGCACCTTGTGCGAAGTAACCATCCATGACCTGGACGAGGGTCTTGGCACGCTCGTCATCGGAGTGGCCGAGCGCATCGGGGTTCATGGTCTGGGTGTTGGAGATACCGTCCAGAGCGTACTTGTACGGAATCTTGGCGACGGAGTTGAGGGAGGAGATGAGACCGCTCTGTTCTGCGCCGTAGGAGGGGTTGGCTCCCGGTGCGAAGGGGGCGTGCGCCTTGCGTCCGTCAGGCAGAGCACCCGTGGCCTTGCCGTAGACGACGTTGGAAGTGATGGTGAGGATGGAGGTGGTGGGTTCCGCGTTGCGGTAGGTGTGATGCTTCTTGACCTTGCCGATGAAGGTCTTGAGCAGCCAGACGCCGATTTCGTCCGCGCGATCGTCGTCATTGCCGTACTTGGGGAATTCGCCTTCGACCTTGAAGTCGCGGACGAGGCCCTTTTCGTCGCGGATGACGGAGACCTTGGCGTACTTGATGGCGGAGATGGAGTCGATGACATGGCTGAAACCTGCGATGCCGGTGGCGAAGGTGCGGCGGACATCAGTATCGATGAGCGCGAGTTCGGCGGCCTCGTAGTAGTACTTGTCATGCATGTAGTGGATGAGGTTGAGGGTATTGACGTAGAGTCCGGCGAGCCATTCGAGCATGATGTCGTAGTTGTGCATCACTTTCTTGTAGTCGAGGACGTCGTCGGTGATCATCGGGATTTCGGGTCCGACCTGGGCGTAGGGGGTGAGTCCGTCGGCTTCGTCCTTGCCGCCGTTGATGGCGTAGAGGAGAGCCTTGGCGAGGTTGGCGCGTGCGCCGAAGAACTGGAGTTCCTTGCCGGTCTGGGTGGCGGAGACGCAGCAGCAGATGCTGTAGTCATCGCCCCAGATGGGACGCATCACATCGTCGTTCTCGTACTGGATGGAGGAGGTCTTGACGGAGATATAGGCTGCGTACTCGCGGAAGTTTTCGGGGAGGCGCTTGGTGTAGAGGACGGTGAGGTTGGGTTCGGGGGACGGTCCCATGTTCTCCAGGGTGTGGAGGAAACGGAAGTCGTTCTTGGTGACCATATGGCGTCCATCAATGCCGATGCCGCCGACTTCGAGGGTGGCCCATACGGGGTCGCCCGAGAAGAGCTGGTTGTAGCTCTCGATACGGGCGAACTTGACCATGCGGAACTTCATGACCATGTGGTCGACCAATTCCTGCGCCTCAGACTCGGTGAGGGTACCATTGGCGAGGTCGCGCTCGATGTAGATGTCGAGGAAGGTGGAGATGCGGCCGACAGACATGGCGGCACCGTTCTGGGTCTTGATGGCGGCGAGGTATCCGAAGTAGAGCCACTGGAAAGCTTCGCGGGCGTTCTTGGCGGGCTGCGAGATGTCGAATCCGTAGGAGGCGGCCATGACCTTCATTTCCTTGAGGGCCTTGATCTGGTCGGCGACTTCCTCGCGGAGACGGATGACGTCATCGGTCATGGTGCCGTCGCCGATGTTGGCGAAGTCCTGCTGTTTGAAGGCGATCAGGGCGTCGATACCGTAGAGGGCGACGCGGCGATAGTCGCCGACGATGCGGCCGCGGCCGTAGGTGTCTGGCAGACCCGTGATGATGTGGGCCTTGCGGGCGGCACGGATTTCGGGGGAGTAGGCATCGAAGACGCCCTGGTTGTGGGTCTTGTGGTAGACCGTGAAGATTTTATGGAGTTCGGGAGAGGGGGTGTAGCCGTACTGCTGGCAGGCTTCCTCAGCCATCTTGATGCCGCCGAAGGGCATGAAGGCGCGCTTGAGGGGCTTGTCGGTCTGGAGGCCTACGACCTTTTCGAGGTCCTTGCCCTCGGCGCAGATGTAGCCGGGCTTGTGGGAGGTGAGGGTGGAAACGATGTCGGTATCCATGTCGAGGACGCCGCCCTTTTCGCGCTCTGCCTTCTGGAGTTTCTGGAGTTCGCCCCAGAGTTTGTCGGTTGCGGGGGTTGGGCCGGCGAGGAAGGACTTGTCTCCCTCGTAGGCGGTGAAGTTGTTCTGGATGAAGTCACGGACGTTGACTTCTTCCTTCCACATCCGTCCTTTGAAACCATTCCACTGTTCGTTGTTCATTTGCTTTTTTCCTTGCGTTTGGGGTCACTATCGCCACAGTGTACCTTTTTTCCGGACTCGTCGCAGGGGCAATGTTCCGCGGCGGGCCCTGTATCCGTCGAGCCGTCTGCAATTCCCGGAGGATGTGGTCCAGGGGGAAGCCCTTTGCGCGTGAAGGGGGAACTCTCCTCGGCTTTTTCATCTGACGGTATCGCGGAGGCGCATCCGCGAAGGCCTTTGGAGGATTCCTGCAGATGTTCAGGTCTTGCCGTGCTTCATCGCGACGCAACCCTAGACTCTGCGGACCGTTCGTATTCGGAAAACTTCCTTTCGCTGTTCTCACAACGTGGGATTTTTCCGAACACTTATCAATATACTACATCTTTTCCGTTTGTCCAGTCCATTTTCCAATTTTTTTGAAAAAATTTTCGATTTTTTCACCAGAAAACCCAATTTTCGGCGGATTTGGAGCTACCCCGCCACAATGTGGGAATTTTTGGAAAAATCGGCCTGGTCCTTATTCTCATGATGTGGTAAACAGGAAGGCAAAAATGAGAACCAGCGTTGGTTTTTAGGCTTATCTTGTTTTTTTTTTTTTAACAAAGGACGGGGAGCTGACCGCCCCCCGCTCCCCCCGCACCGTTCTATGGGCTGCCTCCCCCACGCCCCCCGCTCTTTGCTTCATGCAGACCTCCAGATGGAGGGGTCATCGAGTTTTAGCGGCGGACTTTCCGTATTTGGAAGCAGGGGTGGCGCGGGAGAAAGCCCAGGAGCGGATAGCCTTGATTTGGGCTTCCATGGTATCGGAGAGCGGAACGATGCGGGAGATGACGGTGGAAAGATCCTTGTTGTTGAAGGGACGGTTTTCGTAGAAGGCGTCAGTACGAGCGGAGATGACGGCCTGCTCGATTTCGGCACCGTTCCAGCCATCGGTCATGATGGTGAGCATTTTGTAGTCGAACTCGTCGAGGTTCGCGCCATTTCGTTTGAGGTGGATTTTGAAGATTTCCTCACGTTCTGCGGGAGCGGGGAGGTCGCAGAAGAAGACCTCGTCGAAACGTCCTTTCCGGAGGACTTCTGCTGGGATAGCCTGGATTTTGTTGGCGGTAGCGGCGATGAAGATGAGTGGTGGTTTTTCCTGCATCCAGGTGAGGAACGAGGAGAAGATGTGGGAGGCGATGCGCTGTCCCGATTCATCCATTCCGAGGGCGTTTTCGATTTCATCGACCCAGAGGACGGCGGGGGAGACGGCTTCGATGGTCTTGAGGGCATTGTGGAAGGCGGCTTCGGGTGAACCGTACATGCCCGAAAAGACGAGGTTCATGTCCAGGCGGAACATCGGGATGTTCCAGAGGGAGGAAATAGTCTTCACTGCTAGGGACTTTCCGCAACCAGAGACCCCCATGATGAGCAGCCCCTTCGGAATCGGGACGCCTGCCTCCAAAGCCTCCTGCGTGAACATGTGACGCCGCTTCATCAGCCAGTTCTTCAGGTTGTCAAGCCCGCCCAGACCGTCAATCGTGCAACGTGGCGGCGCAAACTCCAGAAAACCAGACTTTTTGACGACGTTCTTCTTCTCGGAGAAAATCTCGTCCAGCAACTGTTCCTTTGTGGCGTCCCGCAGGCGGCACGCACGTGAGAAGACGTAGGAGATTTCATTCTCGGTGAGGCCCTTAAGCGCGAGGATGACCTCCCGCAGGGCTCCTTCCGGGAGAGTATAGTCTTGATTGGAGGCGATAATCTGCTTGACCTGCGCCTCGATTTCCCCCTCGTCGGGAGTCGAAATGTCCAAGAGGTGCACTTCTTTCTTGAGTGCTTCGGGGACATTCATGTCCGCGCAAACCAGCACAATCATGCGGTCTGGGTGGTTGTGTCCATCGCTATAGGCTTCGCGCAAGGCGCGCACGACGCGAGTTTCCGAGAGGAAGGGTGCCAAATCCTTGAAGACGTAGAATGCATCCACGCCAGAAGCGACGACGGTCTGGAGTGCTTTGACGGGGTCCTGCGTCTCCGCCGGCGCATCGCTCAAGCCGTCCACGCACGACCACTCTTTGACGGGGCGGGAAAGTTCTCCAGCCAATTGGCGGACACCACGCAGGATGCGGTCCTCCTCCGGAGAATGGATGTAGACCAAGGGACTGCGCCCCGCAATGGCGACGCGCAACTGTTTCAGCAATTCAGATTCGGCCATATTCGTTGTTTCTGCTTGGTGACGCCGGGATTATTTCGGGATGGCGATTTTGCGGGATTGATTGAGGGGAATGGAGCCTTTTTTTCCAGAGGCGTCCTGGATGACGACGGCGTTTTCGGAAATGGAGAGGACTCGGAACGCGGGAGTGGAATCGCCGATTCCCAGGGTGAGGGTATCGGGAATGCCGTCCGAGCCGGTGAAGGTCAAGATGGCGATGGTCTTGCCTTCCGCGTTGTTGCGCTGGTAGAGGAATTCAAGCGTGCCCGTGGTGAACTTAGGTGCAGGAGGCGGTTGTGGTTTGGTTGTTTCCGGTACGGGCTTGGGCTGTGGTTTCGGCTG
>JAFRLI010000167.1 GCA_017431255.1 Victivallales bacterium | reverse complement strand
TCGTCTGCAAACTTCTGGATGAGTTGGAGTTCACCGGAACGCAAATCGGACTGAAGCGCCTTCTTGCCAGTCGGATTCAAACGTTCCCCGACGACGGCGAACGGCTCGTCCTTTGCGACCTTGAGCACTTGCGTCGGGCTGGATACGAACGAGGCGCCGCAGTCGCGGAATGGGCTTGCCAGCCCGCGAACCTTCCGGGAAAGAGCGCGTATGTGTTCGGGCGTTGTGCCGCAGCAACCGCCAACGATGGAAGCGCCTGCGCGAACCAGTTCCAGAGTCTTCTCGCCAAACTCCGCCGCCTCCATCCCAAAGACCGTCTTCTCTCCCACTAGGCGCGGCATGCCGGCATTCGGCTTTGCGACCAACGGCACGCGCGTCACTTCCGCCATCTGGCGAACCAGCGCAAGCATTTGCTCCGGCCCTGCCGAGCAGTTACATCCAACTGCATCTGCTCCAAGTGCTTGCAGTGCCACGACAGCGGATGCGGGCGTATTTCCGTTCAGCGTGTGTCCGCTTTCATCGTAAGTCATTGTGACAATGACAGGTAGAGCACTCACCTCGCGAATGCCAATCAAGGCCGCGCGCGCCTCCTGCAAATCCATCATGGTCTCGACGGCAAATCCGTCCACCCCGCCCGCCGCCAATGCCTCAGCTTGTTCCCGATAAACGGCGACGGCCTCCTCGAACGGAAGGTCGCCATAGGGTTCCACGAAGCGGCCCGTCGGTGCCAAATCGCCAAAAACGAAAGCATGTTTCACGCCGGCGCGGGCAATTTTCGCCAGTTTCGCATTGATTTCGTGAACGCGGTCTGCCAGGTCGAACTCAGCCAATTTGAGGCGGTTTCCGCCGAATGTCGGGGAATAGACGATGCGGGAACCTGCCTGTTCATAGGCGGATTGCACCGCATGGATGGCCTCGGGATGCTCCAGTACCCACGCCTCAGGGGAGACTCCCACGGGGAGACCTTGCTTGGCCAATTCAGTTCCCGTTGCGCCGTCCAGCAAGACGATGCCAGTTTTCCACAATGCCTGAAACTCTTCTCTGGTCATCTGTCATCCCTCCTAGGACGCTGGAGGCTGTTGCCGGGATTCCCGTGATGCGGGAAATCGATTATCGGCTCTTCATTTTTCGCTCCAGCTGCTGGACTTCACGGCGGAGGGATTCACTTTCGGCGATTTTCTCCTCAATGGCGTCCACAGCATGGAGAATGGTGGCATGGGTACGATTGAACTTTTCGGCGATGGCGGGCAGCGAGAGTTCGGTCAATTTGCGTGCCAGGTACATGGCGACCTGTCGCGGTAGCGCGATGTTCGCGGTGCGGCGGGGGCTCGTCATGTCTGCGAGGCGGATGTCGTAGTATTCGGCGACGACCTTCTGGATGTCCTCGATGGTCAGGAGGGAATCGGCCTCTTCGCTGAGGATGTCGCTGAGCATTTCCTCGGTGGTCGCAATGTCGATTTTGACATTGTTGAGGGAGGCCCAGGAGACCAATTTGAAGACGGCGCTTTCCAGACGTCGGACATTGGACTTGAGGCGCGAGGCCAGGAATCGGATGACCTCCTCGTCCAGTTTGTAGTCCTGCTCTTCCTGCTTCTTGTGGATGATGGCGAGACGTGTTTCCAAATCCGGGACTTCGATTTCGGTAGTCAGGCCCCATTCAAAGCGGGAGACGAGTCGTTTTTCAAGGCCGCCGATTTCGTGGGGCGGACGATCAGACGCCATAACAATCTGCTTTCTAGCAAGATAGAGGACGTTGAATGTGTTGAAAATCTCTTCTTGAAGCCCTTGTTTATTGCCGCCGATGAACTGGACATCGTCCAGCAGGAGGACATCCAGATTGCGGAAGCGCTGGCGGAACTCGAAGGTCTTTTTGTGATAGATGGCGTCGACGAACTGGTTGAGGTAGTCTTCCGAGTGCACATACATCACGCGTGCCTTTGGATCGCGACGCATGATTTCCTGTGCAATTGCCTGAAGCAGATGGGTTTTGCCGAGTCCCGTCCCGCTGTAGAGGAAGAGCGGATTTAAGCGTTCGCCAGGGTGCTGGGCGACATTCATGCAGGCACCGTACGCAAAGCGGTTCGTCTCGCCAATCACGAACGAATCAAACGTGAAACGGCGGTCCAGAGGCATTTGATTGTCCTCCAAATCCACCAGTCCGCGTTCTTCCTTCGGAGGCGGGAGAGCGGTCCCTTTCGCGGATGGTTCCTCGGAAGGAACCGGGTTCGCGGGAACCTTGGTTTCTGGGGCCTTGTAACCGCTCTCGAAGACGACGCGCAACGTCAACCCGCAGGCGGCACGAATACCTTCCGCAATCGGTGCCGAGTAGTTATCGGAGAGCCATTCTTTCCAGTAGCCGGCAGGCACGCCCAGCACGATGGCGTCTTCATCCAAACGCACGGGCGTGATTTTTGCAATGGATATCTGGAAAGTATCTTCGCTCATTTGCTCCCGTAAAAATGCGGAAGCGTGGGTCCATATTTCGTGAACTTGTGACATATATTGAAGACAATTCCTCACTGACACGGTGCGAATCCGCACCGCCCAGTTTGGAGGAGTTGTGATGTTTGGGGGTGGTTCGGTCTGATTCGTTTCAACGTCTATAAACTTAATCCAATTCCCCCGTTTGGCAAACGGTCTTGCCATCTTTTTTTTGCCCCTTACCCCCAAAATCGCCCTAACCCTTTGGTCTTTCCCCTCCCGAAATATTTTCTTGTCAGAAGCGATATCCTCCCGCTGGCACCCCATTGCCAAGAGTGGCAGTGCCTAGTTTGCATTTTTACGGGAAAAAGATATTGTAACTTTGGAACAAAAGTCGGGAATGGTTGTCAAAATGGTATGTGCATTGCAGAATGACCATCCAAACGGCATGGCGTCGTCCGCGGAACGTCGTGAAACCGGTTGGGAGGAGAGTTTTATAGTTGGAAAACAATATGAACCAATTATTGATGTGATGAATGGGCCGTTTAGTCTGGGACTGCGTGGCGACAAGGGTGCCGTTGTGCGTAAGGATACATACACGGTTTTACCTGCAGATTTTGTG
>JAFRLI010000166.1 GCA_017431255.1 Victivallales bacterium | reverse complement strand
TGCCGTCCTTCCAGGCGGACACGGGGCGTCACATATCCAATGGTGCGGTGGATGGGCCTCTAGCGCCTCTAGCGCCTCTAGCGCCATGCCACGCCCCCTTGTCGCCTCGAAGGGCGTGGCATGGTATCGGTTTTGCAGTGCCGCGCTCCGCGCGGCCAAGGCAAGCACACGCGGAGAAGGCAGCCACGAACCGCCCGCCTGGGAAGGGCTACGACGCCGGGTTGAGGTTGCGGTCGTTGGCGATGCGGTAGAGGCGGAGCACCCGCGGGGTTGCCTCCCTGAGGTGCTGGAGGTCGAGGGTCAGCGGCATTCCGTTATGGAGCGAGAAGGTGATGGATGTCCCTTTTGCCGCCTCGACGACCTTGACCAGTTGACGAAGGTTGCGGATACGGTGACCGTTGACCTTGACGACGGGCTGCATGATCTGGGAGTTCCCATACCCCACGGTGACGGAGTCGCCAAGCACTTCCTGGAGCAGCACGACCTGATCGCCAGGCTTTTCGGCAATCTGATCCACGAAGTTTTCCAGGACTCCACGATTTTGGAGGGGCGGATTGGGATTGAAGCCGAAGTCAAAATCATCGGTTTGCAGGAGATTGCCAGTCAGCGGGGCGAAGACGAGACTGCCGAGGATGAAATATTCGGGCACCATGTCGAACAGGCGTTTGGGAACCAGCGGTTCTCCTTTCTGCACCTGCAGTTGGACCGTCATCTCGCGGCCGTCGCGCAGCACGCCGAACTTGATGGGTTCCCCAAGCTGCTTCTCGCGGTAGTAGGAGAGGATGCTGCGGGGCTTCTGGCCTGCCTGGCGAACGGCGCCCAGATTGGAGATGGGATGGCCGTCGACATTCAGCAGCACGTCATTCACCCGAAGGCTGTTTTTCTCTGCCGTCTTCTGGAGTTTGTAAATCAGAACCCCAGTCTGCTTCGGCTTCATCTTCAGGAAGCGACGCGTGTCGGGGTTGTTGAGTTCCAGGAACGAGAAGGGCAGGCTGCCGAAACTGTCGATTTTGCCATTTTCCAAATCCTTGAGGAAGTGGCGGATAATCACGGGCGGAATCATATAGCCGATGCACTGGCGGCGACGCAGTTCCTGGAAGGCGATTCCGACGATTTTGCCGTCGCGCAGGACGGGGCCGCCGCTGTTGCCGGAATTGATTGCGGCGTCCAACTGCGCTCCCAGAAGTTTCTCTCCGGAATGGGCGTAGGGGACTTCCTCGATGCGGGAGATGATTCCCTGGGTGATGGAGAGACCTGCGCCTCCGACGGGATACCCTGCCACCTGAACCTCGCTCTGGATTGGCGGAGTGTCCCCGAGTTCGAGGGGAACGATGCCCTTGAAGAAGGCCTCTTCATCCTTGACCTGCAGAAGTGCCAGGTCGCAGGCGTGGTCGACTGCGAAGACCTTCGCTTCGAACTCCGTATCCTGGTCTTGACGGCGAACGGTGATGTAGGTGGTGTTGGCGACGTTGTGGGCATTGGTCAGGATGCGGTGACCGGCGATGACCACCCCGCTGCCGCTCGCCTGCATTGGATTGCTGCTTTGCCAGGGAAGGCGGAAGTTCGGTTCCGTGATGACCATGTCGACGCGCACCACGGCGTTGAGTTGGTTGTCCGAGAGGGTTTCCAGGGTGTTGGGGGACTTTGGCTTGTCTTTGGAGGGACGTTTGTTCGAGGCGGTGGTGCAGCTGTCGGTAAAGGTTTGCGCGAATGCCATCAGATCCTGGCTGTGCTCGTTGTCTGCGTTCATGTTCACATTCTCCTTGAGTTGGCTTGAACTGTTTTCCGTTTTCATGTTCTTCGTTGCGTTCATTTCGTTTTGCTCCAATTTGTTAACTTGGGAAATGACCAGTCGACTTATCTCCGCCGTCGTTGGCGGTCTGTTTGGTTATTTGTTTGGTTATTTGTTCGGTGAAACAGGTTAGACAGGTTGACTTTCTAGACACGCGCAAGGTTTCGCTGCTTTCTATCCATTCCTCATTCTTCCATCTGCACCTCCTGGTTGGGGTTGTGATTTCAACATGGTTCGGCCAATCCTCCTGTGCCTCTGTGTTGTTTTTCATTTTCAAAGAGCCGCAATTCCTCGATTGCCCTGTTTTTTCGGTTTTCTATCATCACCTCCTTTTATTTTTCTTGATTTTCTGGCGATTTTCGCCTTGAGGCTCAGTGCCCACATTTCATATAAGTACTAAATAGATGTTTTTTCCGGCAAAATCTTAAAAAAATTGTTATTTTTTGTAATCAAGGGGGGATCCCTGGCTAAAAAATCCTATTATGACGCGAACATCCAAAGAAAAACAAAGATATGGAATAGAAGGGGGATATTTGAAAAAAAGGAAGTATATTATTTTGTGGAGGACACTTTGGTTTTGGTGTCCAACACAGGAGTTTTCAGGAACATGATTGGATTCTATCCTCAATATACGGGCCGCAAGGTGCAATGCCTGGACGGGCTTTGGGATTTTGCTTTCACAGAAGGCGGGGAAAAAGACCTCGCCTCCCCGCGTTTTTCTCGCATCCGCTATACGCACCGTCTGGCAGTGCCAGGCGTGTTTGACACGCTGCCTGAATTCGCCGGAAAGCGCGGAACCGCGTTCTATCGCACGCAGGTCACCACCACCGCAAATGCACGCCTTCTGCTGAAACTGGGTGGTCTCGGCATGTGGGCAAAACTCTTCTGGGACAGGCAACCCATCGGGCTGGTCGACCTCCCCTATTCTGGCATGCAGTTCGAGTTTAACGCGGGTGAAGGCACCGCCCATGAACTCATCATCGAACTCGACAACCGATTCGACTTCGCACGCCAACCCCTCCTCTCCCAAAATTACGACTACTACTGCCACGGCGGCATCTTCCGCAGCATCGAACTCCACGAACTTGCAAGCGTCGCCATCGACCGCGCACGCGTCATCACAAAAGATTTGAAGGGAGCTGTGCAGATCGAACTGCTCCTGCGTGGCAAATCCCGCTCCCTTGAGGTCAAATACAGTTTTGACGGAGGGAAGAAGAGTACCATCAAGGTCCCTGTTTCCAAGGGCAAAGCGAGTTGGGAGGCGGTCGTTCCGAAGGCAACGCTGTGGAGCGCGGAACAGCCGAACCTCCACACACTGGAGGTGGAATTGCCGAACGGTGACGCCATCGTGGAACGGTTCGGTCTGCGGATTGTGAAAACACGGGGCACGCAGATTCTGCTCAATGGAGCACCCCTTCAACTCAAAGGCTTCTGCCGACACGAAGCCCATCCCGAGTTTGGTCCAGCCCTGCCCTTGCAAATCCTTCTGGAGGACATGCAGTTCCTCAAGTCGCTCGGATGCAACTTTGTGCGAGGTTCCCACTATCCCCAAGACCAGCGATGGCTCGATTTGTGCGATGAAAACGGGATCCTTGTCTGGGAGGAAACCGTCGGATGGGGCGACCAGGAAAACCACCTGGAAGACCCACATTTCCGCGAACGGCAACTGGAACAGCAGACCTGGATGGTCCAAAACAGTTTCAATCATCCTTCCGTCATTCTCTGGGGCTTCCTCAACGAGGCTAACGGGAGCGCGCCCTGCTCCCGTCCCGTCTTCGAAGCCATGACCGCACACCTCCGCGAACTCGATTCCACGCGCCTCGTCACATTTGCTTCCTGCAAGGCCGAAAACGACATCAACTTCGACCTTGCCGACGTCGTCGGAATCAACCAATACCCCGCCTGGTACGCACGAGACCCCGAAACCGCACGCCCCCTCCACGAAATTGCCAAGCGATTTGACGACTTCCTCGCCTTCCTCAAGAAAATCGGTCTGGGGAGCCGTCCCGTCATTGTCAGCGAGGTCGGTGCGGGAGCCATCTACGGGTGGCGCGACCGCTTCCGCTGCCACTGGAGCGAGGAGTACCAGGCCGACTATCTGGAGGAGTTCCTTTCGTACCTGGAGAAGCGCAAGCGCATCTGCGGAGTCGCGCTCTGGCAGTTCATGGACTGCCGCACCTATAGCACCTCTCGCGCCCTGGGACGTCCTCGCGCGTTCAACAACAAAGGCGTCCTGGACGAGTACCGCCGCCCCAAACTTGCCTTCCAAGTCGTGCAAAAACACTTTCTCGGCAAATAAAACCTCTTTTGATTCCTGATATACTAAACGGAGACTTTGGCAATGCATTACCCACTCTACCCGAAACGCGACATCATCCCACTCGATGGGCTCTGGGACTTCCGCCTCGAACGACAGAAACTCCTCGAAGACATCACTCCCGAGGATTTTCATTTCGATGACTGGATGAGTGTCCCCGGCTGTTTTGACACCAACAACCAGTACAAGCACCTTCGCGGAACCGCGCTCTACCATACAACGTTCCAGACCTCTTCCCCTGCCGAAGACGCCCTGCTGAAGTTCGATGGCTTCGGTCTCCAACTCAAGGTCTGGCTGGACGGGAAGCCCATCGGCTCCAGCAAACTCCCCTACTCCGCCATCGAAATGCGGACCGGTCCCCTCCCCGCCGGTCCGCATGAACTCGTCGCCGTCTTGGACAACCGCCTGGATCCCCAGCGAATGAAACTCTTCCTGGACTACTACGACTTCTATGCCTTCGGCGGCTTCTACCGCAGCGTCTCCCTCCACCTTCTTCCCAAAGAAGCCATCTCCCGCGTCCAAATCCGCACGCTGGATTGGGAAGCCGGACGCGTCTCCCTCGACTTCCTCTTCGAAGGCGAAGCACCCAATACCGTGAAATACCGCTTCGACACGGAAACCGAGTTCCATGAGGCCAATCCTCGGCAGACGCTGGTGACGTCCGTACCCAATTTCCGCCTCTGGTCCCCTGAACATCCCGAACTGCACACGCTGGAAGTGCAGACAGCGGACGACGCCATCGTCGAGCAGTTCGGTGTCCGCCAGGTCGCCACAGGGGACGGCAAGATTCTCATCAATGGGAAACCGGTCTACCTTTGCGGGGTCAACCGCCACCAGTCCCATCCCGAGTTTGGGGCGGCCGAACCCGCGCAGCTCGAAATCGAGGACATTCAGAACATCCGCCGTATGAACTGCAACTTCATCCGGGGCTGCCACTACTCGCAAGGCCAGCGGTTCCTGGACACCTGCGACCGCACGGGAATGCTCGTCTGGGAAGAATCCCTCGGCTGGGGCAATGCCGCCGAACAGTTGAAAGATCCCGAGTTCATCGAACTCCAGAAGGAACAGATACGCCTGATGATCCGCAACAGCATCAACCACCCATCCGTCATCATCTGGGCCTTCCTTAACGAGTTCCATTCCCACACCCCCGAAGGACACAACATCACCAAAATCCTTACACAAACCATCCGCGACGAGGACCATTCCCGACTCGTCACCTTCGCCTGCCACCGCACACAAGACGATATTAGCAACGAGTTTACCGACATCATCAGCGTCAACTCCTATCCCGGTTGGATCGGCGGCTCGATAGAAGAAAAACGTCAGGACCGCGCCCCCTGGATTCGCAAGAGGTTCCTGGAGATTGTGGACTACATGCGCTCGTGGCAGCCATCCAACAAGCCGATGATCGTCTCCGAGGTCGGTGCGTCCTGTCTCTACGGCTTCCACGATGACGAAAGCATCCAGTGGACCGAGGAGTTTCAGGCGGCGTTCACGCGCGACGCCATCCGCGAAATCTTTGCCATCCCCGAATACTGCGGGATCACTCTCTGGCATTATTGCGACGCCAATACCTTCGTGCTCAAGGCAGGAGACATTCGTTCCAAGCCACTTGCCATCAATGCCGCTGGTCTCTTCGACCAATACCGCCGCCCCAAACTCGCGGCGAATGTGGTTCGCGAACTCTTTTCCAATCCTCCCACTCTCTAGAATCAAAGGACTCTCTCCATGGCAGAAGTAACCTTAAAAGACGTCTGTAAAATCTACGATGGCGGTGTAATGGCGGTCAAGCACTTTGACCTCAATATCCAAGACAAGGAGTTTATGGTGCTCGTAGGTCCCTCCGGCTGTGGGAAATCCACTACGCTCCGCATGATTGCAGGTCTGGAGGAAATCAGCATCGGCACCATCCAAATCGGGGACCGCATCGTCAACGACATTCCGCCCAAAGACCGCAACATCGCCATGGTCTTCCAGAACTATGCCCTCTACCCGCACATGACCGTCTATGAAAACCTCGCGTTCGGCTTGAAAATCCGACACGTCGCCAAAGAGGAAATCCACAAGCGCGTCATGGAGGCTGCCGAAATCCTCGGCATCCAGGAGTATCTTGAACGCAAGCCAAAGGCACTTTCCGGCGGGCAGCGCCAGCGCGTCGCCGTCGGACGCGCCATCGTTCGCAAGCCAGAGGTATTTTTGTTTGACGAACCGCTCTCCAACCTGGACGCGAAGATGCGTGTCCAGATGCGGGCGGAAATTGCAAAACTGCACACGCGTCTTCAGACAACGATGGTATATGTCACGCACGATCAAATCGAGGCCATGACGATGGGCGACCGCATCTGCGTGATGAAGGACGGCGTGCTGCAGCAGGTTGCCACTCCTCTTGAAATCTACGACCATCCGTCCAATATGTTTGTGGCGGGCTTCATCGGCACGCCTCCGATGAACTTCTTCCGCGGGCAACTTGTCGAGGAAAACGGCAATCTTTCCTTCCACACGGGCAGCGTCTGCTTCCACATTCCAGCGTCCTGGCGCGAAAAAACCGCGTCCTATGCTGGCAAAGACGTGGTGTTTGGAGTACGTCCCGAAGACATTGGCTCTGAGCGGGCCGAGTCTGAAAAGGACGCGCAGTTTCTGGAGGCCAAAATCGAAGTCATGGAACCGATGGGAGCCGAAACCTATCTCTACCTCGACTATGGTCAGGAAGCTCGCGCCATCGCACGTGTCGACGCACACCGCCAGGCAAAAATCGGCCAGGACATCAAACTCGCCGTCTCCATGCTCTCCGCACACCTCTTCGATACCACCACGGAGCTCACGATCGTCTAGCCTAGACGATCCGCGACGAAGTTCTCCACTCCACGTCCCACAATTACAGGTATTCATAAAAAAGCCCCGGAATCGGCGCGGCGCAGCAGCGACGATTCCGAAAGAAAAGGGATAGAGGAAGGTGGGGGGCGCGGAAGAGTAGCAAACTCTATATGCAAGGTTTGAACGGCGCAAGCTGTGTAACTGGTAGCACGACTACTGTATACGATTCCCGCGATGAGCAAGCCTAT
>JAFRLI010000165.1 GCA_017431255.1 Victivallales bacterium | reverse complement strand
GGATGCAGCCTCCGCATTTTGCCATATTGTAGCCGACCCAGGTCGGGAAATACTTTTCGAGAGCGGAGTAGACCTTGAGGATTTCCTGTTCGTTGGCGGGAGCCTTTCCTTCGAGCAAATCCAGGGTTCCGTTTTCGTTCTTATCCCAGACCTCCTTGGGGACGAAGGGGTTGTAGAAGCGTCCGCCGTGGGTGTAGAATCCGTAGCATTTCCACTCGTCGAGTTTGCCCCATTCGCAGACTTTGCCGGCGAGATTGACACGGATGGCCTCCTTTGCGTCCAGGCAGTGTCCCGGACATTCGCGGACGCAGGCGCCGCAGCGGCGGCAGATGCGCGGACCGTTGTACATCGGGTCGGGTTCCAGGGGAGCGTTCGTGAAGATGAAGGCGACGCGTTGCAGCGGGCCGAATTCCGGGGTGAGGAACTTTTTGCTCCAGCCCATTTCACCCAGACCGCAGACCACGCCCGCGAGGCGGAAATGGAACTGCAAATCGGGCGGCACCTGGCCCGGACGTACCTCGCGCGTGAACTGGACGGTGCGGTGGTGGGCCGTCTTGTGCTTTGCCTGGTTCATCACAGTGATTTGCTCCTCGGGGGAGAGGCTGTTTCCTGGCGAGCCATCCATGTCCGAAACGACCCCGCGTGCGCCCGTGTTGCGGTACACAAATGCCTCGTAGCCGGCGTCTTCAATGAGTTGCCCGACGCGGTACAGCACCGCCGGCGCATAGATTTCATTGATGCCGCCGTAGGCCATCGACGGATACTGGTAGAACTGCGTCCCCTCCTCAATGCCGCGCTGCACGCCGCGCGGAATGCGGAACGCCATCCCCACAACCGTCTTGGCCTCGGGGAACAGGTACCGTGGGTCCATCTCCTTCGGGGCACCTTCGAAACGCGCCATGTCCCCGATGCCGCACAAATCCGCGCCGGCCGCCAGCGCAACTTCCTTCACCATCTGGCTTGTCAACACCCGTTGCTGTCCTGTTGCCATCGGCTCCTCCGGGACGGATGTTCGGGCGTCTTGTCGTTCAAACTTGTCGTCTAGCATGGTTGTTCTCCTGGTTTCAGAGGTCATGGAAAACGTTCTTTCCAACTGCCTTCAAGGAACTCCTCGAGGGCTTCCTCGTGAGCGGCGTTTCGGCGGTTGGACGGTCGTTTTGCAATTTTCTCTTCAGTCTAATTTCAGCAAAGTTTGTTTCATCACATTTTGGCAGTAGCCGCAGGAATCGCACTGTTTGTCACAATGGAGGCGTTTTTCTGCGTAGTCCTCGGGAAAGTTTCCGTTGGCGAGCACATTGGGGTAGAAATGGGCGGCGAAGGAAGGTTCGGTCAACTCCAGAAGATTCCCGTGGAAACGTCCCTCGCAGTAGGCGTCGACCACCATTCCCGGGAACTTCGTCGTGCGGGTTGCGAGTTTCATTCCGTCGCAGACCTCCTCGTAGCGTGAGACATCTTCGGGACGAATGAAGTTGCTGTGCGCGAGCAACGTCTTCGCGCACCCCTCGCGCTTCACCCACTCGTGGCACAGCCCGTGGAACTCAAATGCATTGTCCATCTCCGAAATCTCGCGCTCGTGCGCGACCAGGTTGTCGTGGAAATTGTGTACGGAACAGAAGTTCAGGCAACCACTGTTCGCCAGCAGATACAACTTCTTCCCGTGCTCGCGTGCCCACTGGCTCAAACGTTTGAGCCGCGCCCAGTCCTGGTTGAGTTCCCGTTTGGCGTAGAATGCGTCAAAATGGTTTAGGAGGTACTCCATTCCGAAGTCGGTTCCAATTTCCATATTGACGGAGGCCCGGATTTCCAGGGAGGGGAAGTTGGTTTTGAGGAACTTGGCGATGATGGGGGAGGCGGTGGTGACGGAGGACAGGGTGTATCGCTCGACGAGCGCGTCCACGGTATCGCCGATTTTCTGGAAGAAGACGCGGGACTGGCTGTATCGTCCATAGCAGTTTCCGTTGAGGAGGAGATTTGCGGCGAGACCGGCATGCACAAGTTCGTCCAAATCGGTTTCCATCTGCCGTTGCGCCTCTTCGGAGGCGAATCCCCGTCCGCTGGCGAAGCCCGCCCAGGGGAAATAGACCTCGTGGACGCGGTCCAGATGGTTCAAAATCGCGTGTTTGAGTTGGGGATTGGCTTGGTATCCGACGGAGAACTGCATGGTCAGGTCAATTGGAAGTTTTTGCTGCAAAGGGCGTTGTAGTCATCGGTTCCTGCGGCGAGAAATCGGGTCGGGATGGCGAGATGTTTGGGGCGTCCCTCTCCGTGTTCGATTTTGTCCAGAAGCAACTCGCAGGAGCGGCGGATCAAATCCCGCGTCGGGGAGTAGATGACGCCTGCGACGAGCGGACTCTGCCAGAACGGTCCCTGGCAGTTCGCATGCGCCAGTATTTTGGGACGATAGCCTCGCTTCCCGCTAAGCATCTCCTGCAGCATTCGCAAGGTCTGCCACCCGTTTGTCAAAATCACCTCTGGACGCGTTTGGCAGATTTCCCGCAGTTGTCCTTCGCGCGTCTCCTGGCTCAGCGACAGCATCTTGATGTCCATCGAACGACCCAGTTTCAAGCAAGCGATTCGCGCCTCCTCCCGCCAGACCGAATTCTCGAAAAACAGCCCCGTCACACGACCAGGCACCGCACGTAGTGCTTCCAGCAAGGATCCTCCAATGTCCAGATTCACCGTCGAATACTCCAAGGACATCTGTCCGTTCAGCACCACGGGACAGGACAGGCGACGCACGAGACGTTCTCCCATGCTGTGGCTCAGGATTCCATCCACGTCGCGCCCCAGCAGGGCTTGCACGGCCGCGTCCCCGCCATCTCCCGCGTCGTTCAGGGTCAGAAGCAACTCGTATCCATGTTCTCGTAACACGCGCATGCAGTAGTCCGCGAAATGGGCACTGTATTCATTCGTCAAGTCCCCGCTCAGTAGCCCCACGGCGTGTGTGCGACCCGCCCGCAAAGCCCGGGCCACTCCATTTGGACGGTAGTTCAGCTGCGCCAGCGCACGGTCAATCCTCCCACGCGTCTCCTCCGTCATGCGCGCCTGAGGACTCCCGTTCAAATACTTGCTCACCAGCGTGAAATTCACTCCCGCCAGTTCCGCAACATCTTTTAACGTCACTCGTGACACAACAAAAACACTCCTTTCGCTCTAACGTTTGCACAATGTTAATCTAGCACCGCTTTTCCCGATTGCAAACGCAGTGGCCGCATTTTTTGTAACAGAGGTCGTGCGAACTGGATTTGACATTTCTGGCGTTGGCGATACAGTAGATTTAAGTTATTTGAGTTTTTCAATCAAGGAGTTCTGAATGGAAGTCGAACAACTGGCCTGTATGCTTCGGGAACGCATCCTTCCCGAACCTCATCATTTCGTGCTCAAGGGCGACGGCGAGTATCACCTCCAGAACGGCTCTCGTCTCTGCGTCCATGCGCCCGAGGAAGCCTGCTCGGAGGCTGTCAGGCTTCTTGGCAAATACTGGGGCATCACGGCTGACATCACAAGGGAAGCCTGTGTTGCGGAAGTTTCGGGCGAAGCCTACCGCATTGATATCACGCCGAATTGCCTCACCATAGAAGCTGCGACCATTGCGGGGCTCCGTCATGCATTCCGCACGCTCCGAATGCTCGTCGAGCCGGAACGTGGCACGCGTCAACTGTCGGGGACGTGGATTCTTCCCGAGGTGACGATTGAGGACGCGCCCGCACTTGCCTTTCGAGGGCTGCACCTCTGCGTCTTTCCGGAAAACCGCTTTGAGGACTTGGCGAAGAAAGTGCACTATGCTGCCTACCTCAAGTTCAACGTCATCGTCATGGAGTTCTGGGGGACGTTTCCCTTTGAATCCCACCCCGAACTGTGTTGGGAAGGGGTACCAGGCACGCGCGAGCAATGGGCCGAACTCATTCGCGAAATGCGTGAAAGCGAAGGCGTGACACTTGTTCCGCAATTCAATGTCCTAGGCCATGCTCCGAACAGCCGCGGCGGAACTGCGCAGCATGTCGTCCTCAACCGCCATCCCGAACTGGAGCCACTCTTCGAGCCAGACGGCTGGTGCTGGTGCCTGACCAATCCGCATACGAGGAAACTGCTGGACGAGGCGGTCTGCGAACTCCACGACTTCTTTGGACGTCCTCCCTATTTCCACATCGGCTGCGATGAGGCGGACAGCGTTGGACTGTGCTCCGAATGCCGCAAGCATCCTATTGCCGACCTCATCTGCAATCACATCACCCATTTCCGCGACCTCTTCGCCGCGAGAGGCGCACGCGTTATCATGTGGCACGATATGCTCCTGAACCGCAGCGACAAGCGCTGGGAGCATTATTGTGCGATGGGACGCGATTACCAGCATCTCGAAAATCTCCACAAGCACATCCCGCACGATACGATTATCGCCGACTGGGAGTACGGTTATCGTTTCGACCAAATCCCAGGTGAGGTCACCTACCCGACCACCTTGTTCTTCAAGGCGAACGGCTTTGATACGCTTGTCTGCCCTTGGCGAAAATTGGATGTCATCCGTTCCTTGGGGGCACTTGCGCGCCGCGAAAAACTTTTCGGCATGCTGGAAACGACGTGGCACATCTTCTACGGCCCTGAAATGAAGCGAATGTTCTACGAAACGGCACAGGCCGCCTGGGGCATCACGCACGGGGAAGAGTTCCATCAGACGACCATGGACAGAGCCTGGAGGACCGTCGTGAAGGACCTCGGCCTCCAAAACTACAACGACCTCGGCGTCAGCGATTGCCAGATCATCCCCCAAACCTTTGGCAGCCTCGGCTGACAAGCCAGGGCGTATACGCTAGAGGAGGCATTTCAAGACTTGCGAACGAGCCGTGGAAGATGATTTCTTGTGCAGTGATTGAACTTGCAAAGAGTGTCGCAAGGAATATAGTAGAAAATGGTTTTCTACGGTGCTGCAAAAAACATTTGCGGTGCAGTCTGGAATGGTGTTTTGAGGGCACGTTGATGTCATGAAAAGTCAGGAGTTTTATTTTCGGATTGTGGGGATTGGCGCAGAGCATGCGGTTGCGTGCTATGCCTGGGAAGGCGCGGGGGGTGCGGAAATCCGCCTGGCACCTGGCGAGTTTGTGTTTCGTTCCACGGAGGCGTGCGGGTGCGGGCAACTGCGTTTGGAAGGCCTGGCACCCGACACGGAGTATTCGGGGGTGTTTTGCTGTCCACTGGGAGAGGTTCCAGTTGCTTTTCGGACGCTGGTGCAGCCTGCGGGCGAGTGTCTGTTGCGACTGGGTGTCATTGCAGACCCGCACCTTTCGTGCAAGAAAGAAAATCGCAAGGGGCGTTTCTTCGTGGAATCCCCCGATATTCTTGCGGCAACTCTTCGCCAGGCAAAAGCCGACGGCTGCGAGTTCCTTCTGCTGCCAGGAGATATCACCAACGAAGGAACTTCCGAAGAATACGATTTGGCCTCCCAAATCCTCCGTCAATGCGGAATCCCGTTCTTCGCCATCCCGGGCAACCATGACAAACATCCCGAACTCTGGCAGAAATCTTTTGGGGCTCGCTCCTGGATTCATGAACTCCCAGGCGGTCCCATCGTTGGTATCGACAATGCCAATGGCGTCCTCACCGACGAATCCGCAGAACTTCTTGCAAAGGCACTCTACCGCTATGGACGCGTCACCGTTCTTTCCCACTACCAACTCTTCCCTGCACCTTGGATTTGCCACGGCGGCAAGGCTTCCGAAACTTTCGCCATCCAAAATGCAGTTCAGCACCAGGAACTTCTCGCTGAACTTCAGCAAAGCGGTTCGGTCATCTGGTGCGGGCACCAGAACATCGTCGCCCGCACGCAAATCGGCGGTGCCTGTCAAATCAACTTTCCACAACCCACACAATATCCCTGCGCCTGGGGACTCGTCGAACGCTTCTCATCGGGCATGCGCTACGAACAGCGTCCCATCGAAAGCGAGGCACTTCGACAAATTTCACGCCGCACGGGAATTGACGCCGCCGCATTCTATCACGAACCGCAATGGGAACCGGACTACCGCGACGGAAAAGACCTCTATCAACTCAACTTCTTCCAAAGTGAACCATGAGCAACATTGACCGTGTCTCCATCAGCACCACCGTCTTTGGTCCCGAAAGCGATACTCTTCCCCTGCCACGCATGCTGGAAATCATTCAACAGGCCGGCTATGAATACATTGAGATTTCGCGCAAGCAAAATGACCTCACGGAACGCCTACGGGAAATCCGGGCCTCGGGGCTCAAGGTCTGGTCCATTCATGGCGCACTCGAACATAGTTGCGACTTGGATGAGAGCAAACGCCGCGCCGCTGTCGAAAAGGAGTTCGTTCGGTTGGATGACGCGGCGCCTTTCGCGCCGTGTCCCTACGTCGTCCACTACACGTCGCGTTTTTTCGACCCGGCGCGTGGCGTTGCCTTCCGAAAATCCATTGAGGAACTCTACGAGCATGCGCATTCGCTCGGCATCATCCTCGCCGTTGAAACCGTCCCTTACAAGCCTAAAATCAACGAACGATACGCCGACAGCAAGGAGGTCGCCGATTTCGTCCGCTCTTTCCGGCAACCCGATTTGCGAATGACCGTTGATATCAACCACTCCAACCTTCGAGAAAACCTCGTCGATGTCGCACGCAACTGCAATGGTCTCATCGCAAATGTCCACATTTCCGACAACCACGGCGAATGGGAAGACCATCTCCCCCCAGGCGAAGGAATCATCGACCTCCCCGAGGCATTCACCGCGCTTCGCAACAATGGATACAGCGGTCCTTGCAACCTCGAGTTCCATTTCCCGAATCCCGAGCAAGTCACTTCCAAACTGCTCCGCGACATTCGTCTCCGCGTGGAAAACATGCTCGGATTCCCGCAGGAATTGGAGAAATAACCAGACTCCATGGAAACACAGACACTGTCTAATGAGAGAATTGCAAAACTCTTTTGAAGTCCACAGAACACACAGAATACACAGACCTGTTTGTCCGCGCTCGCGCGGCCAAACATTTGATATAAAACAAAATACAAAGTGCAAGCCGCCGAGAAGCGGCGGATTGCATTCTGTGTGTTCTGTGGACTCAAGAATGAGTTTTGCAACTTAGCTGTCAATGCCAGTGACAGGCAGTCCAGATTCTCCAAATGGATAATCCTCCTCTTGCACGCGACGAGCGTTCGCTGCACCGGGGCGACGTAGAGCCACATTATTCAAAATAGAAGAAACGTTTCTCAGAAAATTAGCTCTAATTCCCGCCCTAACTTTCTAACTACAACAGCGAGAAACGCGGGAACGACTATACTGTAATAGCCGTCGCCCTTTTTGCAAACTCCACTCCGCTATTTTCCAGAACATCTCTCTATTTTCAGCGGGCACTCCACACCGAACAGCTTGTAGCAGTCATTTGCCTTCTTGTAGGCTTCCTGCGGGATGACCGCGTTTTC
>JAFRLI010000016.1 GCA_017431255.1 Victivallales bacterium | reverse complement strand
GGCGTCGTCCGCGGAACGTCGTGAAACCGGTTGGGAGGAGAGTTTTGCAATGACCTCGATGGCATCGAAGGATAAAAATGACAGACGACAGGACATTGGTGAGTCGGTTTCAGGCGGGGGATGAACGCGCCTTTGACGAACTTGTGGGGAAATATGCCTCGCGGGCCTACCAGATTGCCTACGGGATTCTGGGAAATCGCGAGGATGCCCAGGAGGTCGCCGAGGATGTGTTCATTCGCATCCACAAGTCGCTGGCATCCTTTCGAGGGGAATCGGAGTTCACGACGTGGATGTACCGCATTGCGCAGAATCTCGCCAGGAACAAGTACCGCTGGAACAAAGTCCGCAAGCAGAAGCAGCACGTCAGTCTGGACGCTCCCATCGAGGGGGAGGACAACGATGAACAGAAGTTGGAACTGCCCGATTCCCATTTCGCTCCCGATGAACAGACCGCCTACACCGAACTCGAAGAGTGCCTTGCCCGCGAACTCCAGAACATCCCCGAGGTCTTCCGCATGCCGCTGGTGATGTCCAACATCGATGAGATGTCCTACGAGGAAATCGCGGACGTGCTGGATTGCAAAATCGGAACCGTCAAATCTCGTATTGCCCGAGCACGCGCCATGCTCAAGGAACGTCTTGGCTTGTAAGAAGAAGGAAATAAGAAGAAGGAAACAGACGATGGAACAACTCAAAGACAAATGCCTGACACACGAAGAACTGGAGGAGTATTCCCGCGCTAAAACTGGAGTCCGCGACGTCTGGCGCTCGCACGTGGAACAGTGCCCGCATTGCCAGAAGGTGCTGGAGGAGATTCGCAGTGTCAATGCCGCGATGGTGCGTCTTTTCACGCCGCCAGAAGGACTCGTGGCACGCGTGCAGAATGCCGTGCATTCGGGGCGTCCCGAGCGTATTCCCGAGACGGCCCCCCGCGTGTGGGGACCCATCCTCTGGAAAGTGGGCGTGGCAGCGGCGGCATGCCTCGTCTTGGTTGCCGTGCTCCGCACTGGTCGGACCCCCACCCCCGTTCCCGAAACAACGCCCGCGACAGTCGCGCAGACCACGCCAGAACAACCGCAGCCTGCAGTCAAACCCGAACTCAAGGAAACGCCGGCCGTGCCGTCGCGACCGTCCCCTGAGGAGACTGCCGTCGCAAAGAGTACCACGGCACCGGTGCCGCTTCGTGGGGTTCGTCTCGTCGGAATGCAGCATTCGCAAGAGCAGTCACCTGCGCAACGGCGCCAGGGGCAGTTCCATCTGCCCATGCAAATCCGACATGTCTGGACCATGAAAACCATCGCGGAGGGACGCGCGGAACTCGCCAAACTCCTCACGTCTCCCGAGGAAATGAACAAAATCCCCCTGGAATGCAAATCCTTCCTCCTCGTCCTTCCCGATAACGCCGTCCAGAAACTCACCGATGAGTTTTCCGCACGCGGCTGGTCCCTCCTCTCCCCGGATTTCCCACAACCAGGGAAATCACAACAAATTGCATTTGACGGACACCCGGTTGAGTATTACATTACTATAGAAGCCGAAGAATAAATGCATAACGGCTCGTTTTTCTAGAGAGATAATTGCAAAACTACCGCCCAACCGCCCAAACGCCGCAAGCGAGGGCGAAGAGCGAAAGCGAAGCGTGGTGACCCTGCTGAGCTTGTGCGAGGAAGCCGTCGCGCCGCGCCGTGAAGGCGGTTGGGATGAGAGTTTTGCAATTACCTCAAGAGTGTTTAGATCGTCAAGAGAAACGAGCCACCAAACAACAAACCACGAAACACCACGGAACCACTATGAAACAACTCGTCATTCTTCTCATCATTGTGCTTGCTATTCTCGCTCTTGTGTTTATGAAACCGGCCCCGAAGAAGGCTTCTGGTAAGCCAAGCACGCCTGCCCCGACTGAGCAGCAGGCAAATCACGACCCGAGCCCAGAAGAACTGGTGAACACCGCCCCCAAGCAGACCAAACCCGAAGTGTCCAAGCCGCAGGAACGCCAGCGCCCCGCCGAGGCTGCCACCTCCGTGGCCTCCGAGGTCAATAGCGTCATCAATTACGGAATGGGCGCCACCCAAATCAAGGCCAAGAAAAACGCGGTCCAGAAAATCCGCAGCATCGAAAACAAGCATAATCAAGACCTCGACAACGCACTCAAATAACCGAACGTCATTATGTCTGCGGAAACAAAAATGGCGAGCCTGCAATCGCAGTTGCGGGAGTTGAAGCGTGTCGCAGTTGCTTTTTCGGGCGGTGTGGATTCTGCATTTCTCTTGCGTGTCGCACATGATGTCCTGGGCGAAGACGCGCTTGCCGTAACGGCGACCGCACCTTTTTTCCCGGAACGCGAACAACAGGAGGCAACCGCCTTCTGCCAGGAATATGGGATTCGCCAGATTCACATTCCCTCCAATGAATTACAGAAAGAAGAGTTTCGGAGCAATCCGCCGAACCGTTGCTACTTATGCAAACGCTCCCTCTTTGCAGGTCTTCTGGAATGTGCGCACGCCAACGGGATTTCCTTTGTCCTGGACGGCACCAATATGGATGACGAAGGCGACTATCGTCCGGGCATGAAGGCACTGCGTGAACTGGGGATTCTCAGTCCGCTGCGCCAGGCAGGGTTTCACAAGTTCGAAATCCGCGAATGGTCCCGTCGTCTCGGACTTCCCACTGCGGAAAAACCGTCCTGCGCGTGCCTCGCCTCCCGGTTCGTCTATGGCGAAACCATCACCAAAGAGAAACTTCGCATGGTGGACAAGGCGGAACTGTTTCTGCACGATTTGGGATTTCTGCAACTGCGAGTCCGCGTCCACGGGGATTTGGCCCGTATCGAGTTGCTTCCGGAGGACCTTCCGCGTTTCTGGGAAGGCGACACTCCTGCACATGTCCGCAACACGCTCAAGCAACTCGGATTTGCCTACGTGGCGCTCGATTTGCAGGGCTATCGTACCGGCAGCATGAACGAGGTTCTTCCGAGGTCGTAGCATGTTGGAGCAGTTTTCGCGTTCAGCAATC
>JAFRLI010000164.1 GCA_017431255.1 Victivallales bacterium | reverse complement strand
TGCCTTCTGGATGGCGGTTTCCGTGATGTCGGGCAACGCGTCCAAACTGACTTTCTCCCCCCACGCCTTTGACAGCGCGGCGTCGTTACCGTACTTTTTGACGAGCCACTCGCGGAACGGCACGCGGCAGAAAGGCAGTCCGTCTGCAAAACGGAGGTCCTGTTCATTGATGAAGTTCAGCAGTACGAGTGCGGGGTCATCCTTGTAGGCCAGTCCAGTGTAGGGGTTGACATGGGAGAGGAAGTACTTTGTCCAAGTCTTCCAGTAGGCGCGTGCGCGCTGGTCGTAGAACAGCAGCCCCTTGAGACTCAGCGGATGCGTGGTCGCATAGGAACCCGTGATTCCGTAACGTCCGGAAAGGTCGGTCGTGACGTAGATTCCGTGCTCTTTGAAGGCGGCGAACATCATGTCGAAGCGTTCCAGGTTCCCCTTGTCCAGGAACTTTTCGATTTCTTCCTCCGTGGTCGGCAACTTGGCGGGATCCATCTCGGCGACATTGCGATTTTTGAGGTAGGGTTCCCAGCCACGCAAGAAGTTTTCGGGAAGATGCAAGCGGATGAAGTTGTAGCCGCGGCGTTCAATGGCGGCCGCATAGTCGTCAAACTGCTTGCGAGTCCACATGTGCAACTGCATCTTCCACATGTCGAACAAGAAGTTGAAGGCCTGGAAACGTTCGGGACGATTTGGGGTCTTCTCAAAGACGGGATGCCCGTTTGCGCCGATGATGAGGCGCCCGCGCTTGCCGGCAGGACGGTCGCGTTCAATCAGGTTGCTGAAGTCCAGCACGGTGCCTGGCGCGACGGTGTAGAAGTGGTCCGGATCCACCGGACGATAGTTCGGTCCTTCCTTGATTTGGAAGATTCTGCGCTTTTCGGGGTTCCCGTAAATGCCCTGCACTTTTCCAAAAACAAACCGCCAGCCGGCACTGCCTGAAAACACGCGAACGGCGACAAGGTTGCGCCCCTTCTTCAACGGCAGTTGGAACGGATAGTCTGTCGGCTGGAACGTACTGACCATGTTTCCCTTTTCCATGGTGGAATAGGCAAGGTTTCCGTTCACGAAGCACTCGAACCACCAATCGGCAGCAGCACCGACGGTCATGTTCCCATCCCGTTTCGCCTCGACTTCCTGGTAGAATGTCGCGCAGGCGCGATTCTTGAAATCTGGGAAGAGGTAGGTGTTGTCCTTCAGGGAGACGGTGCTAGTGCCGTCGGGGATGCGGTCCACGGGGAGATTGTCCCCCCGGAGCATTTTCCATTCTGGAGTCAAATTGTATGGCAGGAGTTCGTTGAGCAGTTCCACCTTGAGCCCGCCAATCCACACATCGGTTCCGGCGGGCAGCGTTCCCGGCTGGAAACGCGGCATCGAGGCCGGTCCGACATAGTCATTCTCCACCTCAAACTCCGTGGACACCTGTTTCCACTGCGTTCCAAACTCCACGTTTTGACGGGCCTTCTTCCCCAGCAAACCAAACGGGGCAAGATACATGGCGTTCTCCACGAACATCGCGCCGGGGGCATTCCCGCGAATCCAGTAACTCACGCGGAACTTCATCCCGGGCTGCACAGAAAAGGAGGAATCCATGCAAACCTGCTTTTTCCAGGACTGCGTCTCACCGGCGGGGACCTGGTCAATGTGGATTCGCAACGCCGCCCCTGCAAACGGAGCACCCGCCACATCCTCGAACTTCACCGTCATCCCATGTCCTTCCTTCTGGACCGTGCGAACTCCGGCTCCCTTCAGGTTCTCCCCGACCTTCCAATCCTTTCCCAACAATCCGTAGGACAAAACGACACTGCAAATCAGCCACAAAATCCGCTTCATTCTGCACATATCCTTATTGATTCGAAAGATTCCCCAAAACTCATCTGTCACTTCAATCCCAGTTCTTTCTGGAAGGCCAGGACCTTTTCCCGAAGGGCGAACTCTGCCAACGGAGTTTGCGCCTGGGAAAGCAATTCCGCAATGATGCTTGCCACGAAGCGCGCACCCTCGCGATTGGTATGCGACGGATCCATCTTTTCCGTTTCAGGATTGTAGCGATAGAAGGTACGGCATCGTTCCTCCCCCAGTTTCGCCATGTACTTGCTCTGCGTGTCAAAGAGTTCCAGGCAGGGAAGTTTCTGTTCTGCAGCCACCTCGCGGATGGCCTGCGAATACGGGACGCGGTCTTTGCGGACAGGTGCGCTCTTCGGACGGAAGACCATTTCCGTCTTGTCCTTGTTCCAGACCATGGACTGGTTCAAAGTCACGAAAATGGGCTGGATGCCGTTGGCGTTGCAATCAGCCACGAACTGGCGGAGATTCTCCTTGAACTGGTCAATTGTGTTGGAATGTTTTTTCGGCGGCGTGTCATTTGCGCCCAGTGCCAGGAGTGCGTAGGTTGGTTTGGCCGCCAGGAGTTTGTCCCAGTGCTTGTTTTCGCGAAACGACGAGGTGCTCGCACCTGCCTTTGCAAAGTTCAGGACCTTCACATTGGGAGCCAGAAACTCCGAAATGGTCTCTCCCCAGCCGAAGATGAGTTTCGGATCCGTGTTGCCGTACGATTCACATGCAGAACTGCACGCAATGCCAACGCTGACTTCTTCTGCCTTGAGATTTCCAAGTGAAAGAATGAATGCTGCCATAAGAAGAATGTGTTTCATAGTGGGATTTACCGTTCCATCTGACGAAAGAACAAACAAAAACGCCCCAAAGGCACAACCTTCTTTAATATACAACCCCTTTTGACTTTGCGAACCAATTTGCCGAAAAAACGACCTATTTTTGAAGTGTAGCCCCGGATGGCTGACAAGTTCACACAGGACGCGTCATTCCTCTTCCAGGGTTCTACAATGTACACAGCCACTCGAAACCTCCGCTGGGCGGATTCTAAAAATAGAACGTTCGTATCTCAGAAAGTTAGTCCAAATGGTAACTTCTTGCGTTTTTTTGACAAAAATGATTGACGAGAGCCTTGACAAGCGCGATATTAGGCCCGGTACCCACCAGGGCGGGGGACCATCCACCCCGCGCGCGAGACCTGCCAGGGCCGATTGGGGAGGAGAAAATCGACAAGGACGCCTCCCTCCCGCTCGCGAGACCTGCGCCACACGGAAGTACGGACACGAATCACTTCTATGAAACACCAATGCCCTCGCAACCGCGGCAGGAGTGGATTCTCAAAAATAGAACGTTCGTATCTCAGAAAGTTAGTCCAAGCTGTAACCTCTTGCGTTTTTTTGATAAAAATGGTTGACGAAAGCCTTGACAAGCGCGATATTAGGCCCGGTACCCACCAGGGTGGGGGACCATCCACTCCGCGCGAAGGAGCATGTCATCGAGACCATCGAATACGGTAAGAACACGACCACGCCGGAGGGGTTCGAATGAGTTGCAACTGCCACGGAAAAAGCGGGGTATCCGTCACGCGGACATCCCCCTATGACCAATGCACCATGTGCGCGAAGAAGCACGTCGTCAAAGCGTGGTCGCTGTTCAACGAGTTCACCTACACCGACGACAACCGCGAGCCATGACGGGGCAACTCCGCCTCGCAGCCATAGGTGGTTTCCTTTGGAAATGAGACGCTTAGGGCACGATGCGTAGGGACGCTTAGGGGTTGGTTTCCTGGAAGATGCGGTTGATGCGCTGAACCTGCGGGATGGTGATATCCCAGACGGGTTCGTCGCAGCCGGAGTTGGTGCGGGTGACGCATCCGCGGAAGCCGAGGCGGGCGCATTCGCGGACCACTTCTGCGACGATGTCCCAGTAGAGCGGGGAGTTTTCCTCCCAGCGGAGGTCGTTAGAAGCGCAGTAGGTGACGCCCTCGGTCATGACAATTTCGGCATTGGGGAAGGTTTTGTCGCGGAAGGCGATTGCAGTGTGGATGGAATCCATTCCGCGTTTGCGGACCTCATCCTGGCGGGCTTCAAGGGTGGAGGCAAGGAGGCGGTCCATTTCGGGCAGGGTTTCAGGATTGAGATTGCTATAGTACCAGATGCGGCGGTACCAGGAGATGCAGTTGAAGACGCGTCGTCCCAGCCGGTCGCGGAGGTCGAGGGTGTCATCCACGCGCGGAGCGTCGGGACGGAGGAACCGCATTTCAGGCGTGCCGATTCCGCTGCTGATCCAGCCGTGCTCGACGCAGTCGTACACGCACCACATGTAGTAGCCGTGGAAGTTCCAGACATGCGGGTTGCGCGGAACCAAATCCGGGTCGGGGGCCCAGGTGTAGGTGCCCACGCTGAACGTGATGTCCGGATGGCGTTCCATAAGCCACGCCAGGGCGTTTTCGTGGTCGTCGCGGAAGCGCTTGCGCTCGTCGGAGGAGACATGGGAGGTGTTTCCGAAGTTGCCGACGAAATAGAGGCCGTCCATTTCATTGAAGATTTCGGCGAAGGCGATTTGCGTTTCCAGGTGTTCGGCCTTCAGCGCATCGATGATCCAGGAAAGCTGCTGTGCAAAGCGGTGGTAGATTTCGTGGTGCGGAATCGCAAACAGCTCGTCGTTAACGCGCTCCTCCGTGTACCAGTACGTGTGCAGAAAATAGAAGCAGGTGAGAATGATTTTGACATCGTGGCGCTTCGCAGCGCGGAACAGTTCCAGCAATCGCGCCAGGTAGTCGCACGGTCCGGGTTCGCCGACGGCGAACTGCTGCCGGATCTTCCGTCCGTAGCCAGGAACCGGCTCGACCACGCCGACGGGGCCACGCGGATGTCCGTTCAAATCGAATGCCAGTCCCGCTCCGGATTCGCAGTAGACGCAGTTGTAGCCGCGCTCCTTCAGTTCCACCATTTGCTGGTCGAAGTCGTGGTAGCATCCTCCAGGAGGCATGTCCTGCAGGGCCCAAATCCAGAAGCTGATGGAAAGCTTGTCTTTGATGCGATTCATTGGCTATTTCTCCAGCAAAAGTCCCGCGTGCCCCAGAGGAACGACGAGCTTGTGGTTCCATCCCTGAGACCAGGACAGTGACGGTCGGAAGCGAGAGCGTCAGCGTCCAGGGTTACACC
>JAFRLI010000163.1 GCA_017431255.1 Victivallales bacterium | reverse complement strand
GGGAGCGGGGGGTGGTAGCCCCCGTCCTTTGTTTACCTTTCAGAAAACCGCGGAAGAGCCGTCATCCTTTGAGTTTTCGGGCACAGTGGGGAGGAATCTCCATTCCACCGATGCATTTGATTGCATCATCGAAATTGAATCCCCAGACTTCCCGGGCTTTTGTCTGTTTGTTTTCGGCTTCGACGATGGTGGGCATCGTATTTTCCCAAAGGTCGGTCTCCTGCTGCCAGGCATAGAATTGGTTGGGACGTTCCAAAAGGGCGCGGAGTTTTTCCAGTTCTTCGCCTTTGAGGGTACGCATGTCATCGCCAGAAAGAACGACAGCGCCGCAGAGGCGAACGATTTCGTACCAAAGCGCATTTTCCTCGGCGGTCAGTTTCGTATTGTCCGAACGCACCAATAGCGTGTCGGGATCGTTCCAGAAGAGCCTCTTGTTCATATAAGTGCGGTGGATGACATTGCGGCATACGTTCCAGGCATTCGGGGCCTCGCTGAACGGTTCGCTACACCAGTCCCATTTGGGAAGGAAATCCGTGGCGATGCGCTCGCTGTCGGCGATCCCGATGCAGGGTCCGAAAGGTGCCGTGCAGCAGCAGATGAAGCCATCCTCGCCGAATCCGTCACGAACCGCCTGCAGCCCACGCCGAACCGCCTGGCAGCGCGTCGCCCTTGGATCGTAATGCACGCCCTTGATGGCACCGTAGACAATGAAATCGAGTTTGATGTAGTCAATGCCCATGGCGCGGACCTGGCGGAAAGTGTTTCTCAGATATTCGAGAGCAGTAGGATGCGTGCCGTCCAGCGCAAAACAGCGTTTGCCTTTGACGCCGTCCCGAACCGCCACCGGCGCTCCCTGCTCATCATGAATCACACACTCGGGGTGCGCTTCATAAAAATAGGAGTTCTCCTCGACCATGAAAGGACCGAACCATGCCCCCGGGACGAGCCCCTGCGCCAGGATGGAATCCGCCATGGCGCGCAGACCGCCGGGGAACTTCTCATTGGGAATGAGCCAGTCCCCGCATGCACGATAAAAGCCAGCGTCGACCTGAATGACTTTTGCGGGAAGTTTCTGCTCGGCGGCGAAGACCGCATTGCCGGAAACATCCTGCGTGGTCACGTTTTTGAAGAAATAGTACCAACTGCACCATCCAACGGGAAGCGGAAGCACACGCCGCGCATTCATCGCCTTCCCCCAGAGGTCCGCGAAGCGTTCAAAGAGCACCTGCACGGAATCCCCTTCCAACAGGACAAGTTTTTCCGAAAGGACGCTTTCCCCCGGCTGGACAAGCATGCCGTCGCCAGAACTGATGATGTCCAGCGACTGCACCCCTTCCTCGCCCAGAACGATGCGGAATCGTCCATACTGCTCCGCCGACGTGATGAATCCCGCCAGCAAGGTTTTCCCGGAGGAGGCATTGTGAATTGCCGTCATGAACTCCGCGTGGAAATGATTGACTTCCGTGGAATAATCCTCCTCCTCGGCCAAAATATGCTTGAGGTAGTCTGGATTGTACCGAAAGTCACGGTCGCCATAATGACGAACACCGCACGGGGACGCCATCTGCCAGCCCTCCGTGTAGACAGAGCAATCCTCCTTGTCCATCCGCAAAAACGGTAGTTCCTGCGCGGTACAATGCCATAGCAGTTCCTTCAAACGCACGGGAGAATCCGAACGGTTCGTGAAGCGAAGCTGAAAAAACGCCGTTCCCTCGAATACCCCATGGAGCGTTTCCACTACCAGCGAGGAGGTTCCTTCACCAAAGATTCCCGAATCCAGTTTGACTTGTGCAGCAAACTTTGTGATTTCCATGTCGTTTTTTCCTAACTGCTTTCACACTTGTGCCAGGGGAAGAACAAGGTGCCGATTGCTTTCACAATGTACCAATGGGACTACAACTCGTAGTTTCGCTTGGTGTTGACCTCGGGGCGGATTATGATTGAGACGGGCATTTCCTCCTCGCGTCCATTGATTCGGCGAAGAAGCTGGTCCACGGTGGTTCGTCCGAGAGAGACGGGCTTGAAATCAATGGAGGCAGGTGGGGGTTCGAAGAAGCGCAGATAAGCATATTCATGGTTGACGCCGAGAAGTTCATAGCGAGAGGTGTCACAGCCATTGGCACGCATTTCCATGATAGTACTGAGCATGGAGTCATCTGAGCAGAAAAAGAGAGCGGTGGCATTGGCTGCCTTTTCCTGAAGTACTTTGGCAATACGTTTGCATACGGCGACGTAACTGGGATAGTTCTTGCTATTTGCTTCCAGGACAAGGCAGTGCATCCCCAGCAAGTTTGCCTGCTTCACGAAATGGGCAACACGTCCTGGAAAAGCGGGGTGGTTTTGATCCGTGGAGATGACGGCAACCTCGCGATGTCCATGCTCGCAAAGATAGTCGGCCGCAATCGTACCGATGGCATCATTGTCATAGAAGACTCTGTCCACATTCGGGAAGCTTGGATCGCTATTCATCCCTGTCCAGATGGCCGGAAGTATCTTCAGTGCCTTGCGCAATTCCCGCCGGATTTTTTCCGTCTGCGGAATGCCATACAGGATGACCCCGTCGCAATACCGGCGGCTCACAATCTCAGGCAGTTCCTCCGAATCCTTGACCCGCTCGATAATCAGGGAAAGATGGCGGCGGTTCAGTTCATCTTGAATTGCAGCGATATACAACGACATGCTCGGAAACGTCTGCACCGCCTCCGGTCCCACATTCCCCAGAAACAGCAACACAATAATCCCGCTCCGTATTCCGATCCGTTCCATCGTCTTCGGTCCGGGACGATGCATTCGCGGCTTGTATTTTAGACGCTCCGAAACCTCCCGTATCTTCTTCGCCACCAACGGCGACACCTTCTCCGGCATATTGAAATACCGCGACACCGTCGAAACACTCACACCCGCCAATTTCGCTATGTTCTTTATCGTCATCTATTCTCTCCGGACACGGCGCCTCCCTGCCCCATTCCC
>JAFRLI010000015.1 GCA_017431255.1 Victivallales bacterium | reverse complement strand
TGTAGAGACGAAAACGCTCCATTAGGCCGCGTTCGAAGTAGCGCTCTTTATTCTTGATGTTTTGGTCAAAAGCGAGGAGTTTGTAGCTGATCGCCACGCCGGACGAGTTATTGGCGAAGTTGTCGTCGGCAAGATTTGTCCACCTTCGCGCAGATGCCTTGGAAAATCGGCTTCACGGATTCCCATGCGGCAGGACTGCCGCCAGGCATCATCGACGGGCCTTTCAGCGCGCCTTCCTCGCCGCCGGAAACGCCCGTTCCAACGTAGAGTTTGCCCTTGCTCTCCACGTACGCCGTGCGGCGCATTGTGTCGGGGAAGTGGCTGTTGCCACCGTCGATGAGGATGTCGCCATCGTCGAGGAGGGGGAGAAGTTGCTCAATCATGTCGTCGACGGCGTTGCCGGCCTTAACCATCATGAAGACCTTGCGGGGCTTTTCGAGGTTGTCGACGAGTTCCTGCAGGCTGTGGCAACCGATGATTTTCTTGCCGGCGGCGCGCCCGTTGACGAAGTTGTCGACCTTGGAGGTGGTGCGGTTGAACACGGCGACCGTGAACCCCTTGGATTCCATGTTCATGACGAGGTTTTCGCCCATGACGGCGAGTCCGATGAGACCGATGTCAGCTTTTTTCATTGCTTTCTCCTGAAAGGATGATGGATGGAAATTAACGTTGGACGCGTGCGTTGCCGGCGTAGATGGCCCAGACCTGCTTTTCATCGGCAGGTTCCGCATAGTCGTTGAGGGAGGACGCGGCGAGTGCACCGTTGGCCCAGCCAAACTGGACCCATTTCGCGGGTTCCCAGCCTTTGACGATGCCGTAGAGGAGGCCGCCCGTGAAGCCGTCGCCGCCGCCGATGCGGTCGAGAATGTCGATTTCACGAGGTTCTTCGACGAACCACTGGCCGTCCGCGAGCATGATGGCCCCCCAGAGGTTGCGGTTGGCGGAGAGGACTTCGCGGAGCGTGGTGGCGAACACCTTGGCGTTCGGGTACTTTGCCTGGACCTCGCGAATCATTCCCTTGAAGTTTTCAATCTTGGTGGTGAGGTCCTTGCCGCCAGCCTCGGGACCCTGGAAGCCCAGGCAAAGCTGGAAGTCTTCCTCGTTGCCGACGAGGACGTCCGCGACGGAGGCGATTTCGTGGAACGCCTGGCGCAGTTCGGTCTCGCGTCCCTTCCAGAAGGTGGCGCGGTAGTTGAGGTCGAAGGAGACCAGCGTGCCGTATTTCTTGGCGGCCTTGGCGAGGGCGAGGCAGCACTGCGTGGTTTCGGGACTCATGGCGGCAATGAGACCGGAGAGATGCAGAATGCCGATGCCTTCCTGCCCGAAGATGCGCTCCACGTCAAAATCCTCAATCGCGAGCGTGCGACCGACTTCGCCGGCGCGGTCGTTCCAGACGCGCGCGGCCCGCAGGCCGAACCCCGAATCCGCGATGTTGAACTGGTGACGGTAGCCCCAGGGACCACCCTGCTCGACTTCCTTGCCCTCGTAGCGGATGTTCCGCGCGCGCAACTGCGCCTGGATGAAGGCCGCGATGGGGCTGCCGGCGACGAACTTCGTCAGCGCCAGGCACTCATATCCCAGGGAACTGGCGACGTTGAGGACGTTGGTCTCCGCGCTCGTCGCCTGCAGGTAGAATAGATTGCTGTTGTGGACCGCCATGCGGTTCGCGGGGGTGATGCGGACGCCCATGCTCGTCGGGCAGGCCAGTGCGTACTTGTAGCCTTTCTTCAGTGCCAGTTCCATTTCTCTTGATGCTCCTTGGATTGTGCCTTTGTGGCAGTGTGGTTTTTCGAATTACCAAAAAGTCCTCACCTTAACTTAATCCCCTTTGTGGACTTTGCAACCCAGGTGCACACTTTTTTCGTAACCTGGCGAGTGGGGGGCTTCCCAAGCATATCGAGGACCTGCTGAAACGCATCTTGAAAATCGAGAAAAGGCAGATGGCGCACCGTGACTTCGACGGGTGTCGGGATGCGTTCGCCTCCATCGCGTCCATTGACGAAGTGCTCGCCTTCGCCTACGCGCAAAAAACCATGGGCATCCGCACGTCGCGCTGGCGGATGCTTCTGTATGAGAGGATTTTCGAGTTGCTGGACAAAATGGAGCAACCGCAGCTTCTGGATGCCTCGTGGCGTCTGTCGGAGGAACTTCCCCTGCAACTGGCATATCGGCCATTCACGAACGAAATCCTCTGGAACTATCTTAGGAAGCGTGGTGTTCCTCCCGAAAATCCCGTCTGCCAGAACATCAAGGAAAGGTGCTCCACGCCACGGAAGATTCCCGTCAAACTGGACATTCCCCCGGAACGAATGAAGCAGCTCTTCAAATAGAGGTAATTGCAAAACTCTCATCCCAACCGCCTTCACGGCGCAGCGCGATGGCTTCATCGCTCAAACTCAGCGTGGTCACCACGCTTCGCTTTCGCTCTTCGCCCTCGCTTGCGGCGTCTTGGCGGTTGGGCGGTAGTTTTGCAATTACCTCATAGAAACACCTCCCTCAACCATACTGGGGCGGCAGAGGTAGAAGGTTGGCGGCGAGGGAGCGGAAGTTGGGGACGATGTGGATGGTGGTGAGGTTGTTGTCGTGGTCGGATTTGGCGCGTTCGTCGCCAGAGCGTGAGGCGACGATGAGATTGTCGCCGTCGGGCACCATTTGTGCGTAATGACGGGCACCATTTTCGGAGGGGCCATAGGCGATGGTGCCGAGGTGGTGCCAGCAGGCGAAGTCGGGAGAGGACCAAAGGCCGAGGCGACGGCGGTTGCTTCGGGTGAAGTCCTCGTGGCAATTGCGTGCGAAAACCTGCCGTCCTTCGCTGGCGAGGAGATAGTACAGCTGGCTTGGTTCGTCAAAGAACGCATGGAACTTGCAGAAGCCGCCAGGCATGGGGATGAGGAAGAGCGGGAGGCCTGATGTTCGGGAGGGGAAGGTCTCGATGGCGGGCATGCCGTCGGCGTTCATAGTCCCGCGCAGAATCGCCCCATAGTCAAGTCCTTCGGTGTGGACGCGGGCGGCGAGGAGCCAGTCCTGGTGGCCGGGACGGTACAGATGTCCGCAGGTCGGCAGCAACGGAAGTAGATTCGTCTCCAGAATGCCTGTGTTCACGCCTGATGGCAAGTCTAGCACGCTTCGGAATGAATCCGTCAGTGCATCGCCGTTGAACGGTTCGGAGAAGGACCAATTCGAGGGCTGCGTCAAATCCGAAAAGACGGACGCAGACATCAGGACTTGGTTGACGCCTGGCCAACGGTTGCCGTTGTAGATTTCCTCCACAAGATACACGCGACCGCCTGAATACTCGACATTGACCGAACTTTGGTGCCAGGTGTGTTTGTCTTCCAGGATGGCGGGAGTGGACCAGGATTCGCCGTTGTCGTCGCTATAGGAGATGCAGAGGCGTCGGTCGTTGCCGAGCATGTAGAGGCGTCTATTTACCTCGAAGAGGGTTTCGTGGCGCATGGGGATGCGGGCAGCGGTGGGTTGCCAGGTCAGGCCATGGTCGTCGCTGAGGAGGATGCGGATTTGGTTGCCTGTGCGGTAGTCGCCATCGGGAGAGCGGGGACCGTCAAGTTGTTCGGTGCCGGGGCCGCCGTAGTCGATGGCGACGATTAATCGCTCGTCAAATCCCTTGAGGATTGCCGGGGTATAGAGATAGATTCCCTTGGGGTCGGGAGATTCGGCGATGATTTGTTCGGATGCGATGAGCTTCATGATGGCTAGAGGGTCTAGATGTGCTAGAGGGGCTAGAGGGGCTAGAGGGGCTAGAGGGGCTAGAGTGGCTAGAGGGGCTAGAGGGGCTAGAGTGGCTAGAGGGGCTAGAGGTGCTAGAGGGGTTAGAGGGGCTAGAGGGGCTAGAGGGGCTATGGCATCTAGGGCATCTAGCACATCTAGCACATCTAGCACATCTAGCACATCTAGCACATCTAGCACATCTAGCACATCTAGCACATCTAGCACATCTAGCACATCTAGCACATCTAGCACATCTAGCACATCTAGCACATCTAGAACATCTAGCCCATCTAGAACATCTAGAAAAAGATAGAGAAGATTTCGATGTCGGGGGCGTCTCCCGTGAAGACATTGCCAGCGGAGGCGTAGTCGCAGACGCGAGTCTGGGAGGTGGTGCCGTCAGGGGAGAGGAGGGTGAGTTGGAAAGAAGCAAGAGCGTGTTCAGGGGGGGCCTGGTTGTCCAGAGGCTGGATAGCGGCACCGAATCCGAAGGGGAGGGGCGGGGTTCGGAAGATTTCGTCGGGAGTGTTTCCTTGCAGGACGGAGCGTGCGAGCAGGAGGGGACCGTAGATGAGCCAGGAGCCAGGTTCCTGGCGGAACTGAGCGTCCGTCACGCCGCGCCCGATCCAGCGTCTACGGCACCAGTCGACGGATTCTTCGACAGGCATGCGGTTGTGGATTTCGAGGGTACGTGCAAAGGAGACACGGAGGGTGGTTTCGCCGGGTTGCAGCATGAGCGCGAAATGGTCTCCCGTACCTTCGATGGTACCTACGGGTGTCGTCAGGCGCGCGGCGGTTGCCCATCCGGGGATGCGCAGACGCAGCGGCAACGAGGCGGAACAACGCACCGTGATGGAGGCTTCGCCACGGGGCAGGTATTCCGTACCGTCAATGCGCACGCGGACCTGGTTTTCTTTGAACGGGAACTCCGCCTGGAAGTCTGTGTAGAGATTGACGGAGACCGCATCCGTGTCCAAGGTGACGAAGGATTCCGCCGCATTAAGGAAACCTCGTGGCATGTTGTTCACGCAGCAGTGGTGGTATTTCATCTGTGCCTGAAGCGAGGCAAATAAGTGGCGCGTGTGGGAGCGCACGCCGCGCGCGCCCCACTTGCCGTCGAAGCAGGCGGCAGCCAGGAAGGCGTTGTAGTAGGTTCGTTCCAAATCGTCCAGGTACTGGTATTTGCCGGTGGCGTAGAAGAGTTCGGAGCAGAGGCGCATCCAGTGGATGGCGTCGCAGGGTTCGGAGATGGCGTTGAGTTGGATGGAGGCGTGCTTGAAGATGTCATTGAGACCGACGGAGAACATCGGGTTGAGTTCGTGCGCCCGGAGTTCATTATGGAACATCTCGCAGGCATGAAGAACTTCCGCGTCCCCCGTGACTTTCCAGTATTCGACCAGCCCGTCAAAGCAACTCATCGTTTCGTAGGCCTTTGCCCAGGTTTCTGGCTCGGGATACCAGGTGTGGACGGGGCGTCCCGACAGCGCGTTGACGATGAGGTTGGGGCAGGCGTTGTCCTTGCGCCGCCATTCATTGACGATATCCGTCGCAAAGTCGAGGTATTTCTTGTCCTGGGTGTACTGGAAGAGTTGGAGGATAGGTTTGAGCGTGGAACCGGACGCTGCGCCTTTGAAGGTGCCCGTTTCGCGGAGTTTCAGACCGAGACGCTGGAGTTGCGCGATAAGGAAGTCCGCCATTTTGCGGGCCCCGGCGAGGATTTGTTGGTCTCCTGTGGCACGGAATACCTCCAGAAGTCCCCAGAAGGTGTATTTGCGGCACCAGATGTTCCAGTTCCATTTGCAGGGATACCCCATCACGGGCTCGGATTTGACGGGATCGGCTTCCAGTACGAAATCCGGGTTGCGGTAGGTCCCGAGGTAGCCGTCGGGCTGTTGCAATGCCAGCAGACGCAGGGCAGCCTGACGCAGAAACTCCAGCATTTCGGAATCTTGTTCATATTCTGCGGCGCGTACGGCGGAGATGATCCATTTGCCCCAGAACTCTCCTTGCCAGACGCCCACCACTCCCGTCTCGTCATCTTTCTTCGTGCGGAATGCCTCCTCGGCTTCCCCCAGAATCTCCGTCTTCGCAAAGTCGCTGAAGACACGTTCGCGGAAAAAGGTCTCCATTCGCTCCGCAATTTTCCCGCCCTGGCGGTATTGCCCCGGCTTCAATCGGACCACCGGCTGCCTGATTTGCATTGCAGTTCTCCTTTTCTTCTCTAGGATTCTAGAGCCTGTAGTGTTTCATTGCTTAATGAATTGCGCTTTGCTGCGATAGGTTGGCAACTGTGGCTTTCGGTGAAACTCACGGGCGACAGTCCGTGAGTTCCATCTCACGTTTTCCCGCGAGATGTTGTCGAGAATCGGCTTGTCGTATTCGTCCACCAGGATGACGACCTGCCCTTTTTTGTGCAGGGCGTCTATAAGCTTACCGAATGCGGTTGCCGAATCCGTTCCCCTTGGAAGTTTTATGGAATAGGATTCGGCGACGGCGGCGACTTTGTCCCGCAGATATGCGTCGACCTTTGCCGCCGTGTTCTTCATTGGCGTATAGTCCCCGAAGCTCAAGTGGATGATGGGGTACTTATCCCAGCCGTATGGCTTGTCGTAGAGCGCAAGCCCCTGGAACAGTTCCTTCTTCCCCTCGAAGATTGCCTTCAGTGTCGAGAGCAAAAGCGACTTCCCGAAACGGCGAGGCCGGGACAGAAAATATCCTGCGCTGCTTGGACGGATGAGGTTCCAGATGTACTCGGTCTTGTCCACATAGAGGAAATAACCCTTAATAAATTCCTCGAAGGCATATACATAACTGGTCAATTCCTGTGCCATGCCGTTCATCCTGCTTTTAAGTGCTTCCGTCTCATATTGCCGTCCGTGTCAAACTCATTGCCCGTCTTGTCATATTTTAATGTAGCCTGTAAAAAGAGTTTTCCTCTTGACATCTGGGGATGTCTTGAAAATGCCCACGGCTCAGAGCAGAAATCACTTTTCTTGAATGAGGCGGCGGACGCCTTCCAGGAAGACGATGATGGTGGGGACATAGCCGCCAGCACCACCGCCGACGGGGGCACCCGTGAAGGGGTTGAGTTCCTGGGTGAATGGATTGTCGTGTTCCAGAGCGATGGCGCGGAGCCAGCGTTCCAGCAGAAGTTCCAGGTCATCTTCGCGGTGGTATTGGGGCATCCAGAGCAGTGCGCGTTCCATCGTGAGTCCCTGGCTGTTCGCGCCCCAGCAGTTGCGCGGGCACTCTTTCACGAAGGCCGGGTCGTCTATCGCCATAGACGGAATCGGGTATGGGGAAGAGAATCCCTTGCCGGGCTGCTGGAAATGGCGTTCGTAAATACGGTCGAACTCGTCCTGGTTGACCACGCCATTCAGGAACATGCGGGTGATGTGCTCGCTGCGGAACTTGCGGGGGCCGTGTGTGTCGCGGTCATAGAAGAACGCGTCCTTTTCGTCGTAGAACGTCTTCCAGATGCGGGCGCGCAGGGAGGCCGCTTCCGACTTCCAGCGCTGTGCGGCCGCGGCATCGCCGAGCTCCTCGGCGATTTCCGCCAACGCGACGCGGTTGGCGTAGAGCGCGGCGGACATGTCGCAGGAGAGGACAGGCATGCAGCCCAGGAAGGGCATGTTACGGGCGTCTTTGCCCGGGCAAGTGCCGTGGATGAGGCCAGAGGTCACGCGTGGCGAGTTGTCACATCCGGTGTCGTATTCGCAGTACATCTCGACTAGACCGCTCTTGGAGCGGTTACGGTAGAGGCGGAACCAGGTGTCGTAGCGTTCGCCAGCGTCGAAAATGCGCTTCAGGTCACTTTTCGGGCGGTGGCAGAGGCGGGCAATTTCGAGGGCGCAGCGTGCGAATCCCCAGACGCATTGGACATGCCAGTAGCAGACGGGGGCGTGAAAATAGTTGTCCGCAGGGAGCCAGGGAAGATTGAATGGGAGGAGACCGTCTTCGCGCTGGAAGTTCAGGAAGGCGTCGACGGCGTTCCAAGCCGTTTCAGGCTCGCGTTCTGCCAGGAAAACGTTGTCCTGCAAATGTTCCAGCCAGGTTCCTGCGTAGGTGTCGCCGCACCGCAGCAACTTCCGTCCCCCACATTGTTCGAATGGGGAAATCGCGTCCTTCAGGCGGGCCTCCGCTTCGGGAACTTTCGCTAGAATCTTTGCCGTCTCTTGCGAATTGAAAGGATTGGTCTTCATTTTAGTATTCCAGAACTCGCTTTACCGCTGCCACCACATCCTGCGGCTGCACCAGAACCGCTTGCTCCAATTGCAGAGCAGAAGGAATCGGCATATCTTTCGCCCCGACGCGCGCAATCGGTGCTTCCAGCGAATCCATGCAGTGCTCTGCTACCAGCGCGGCAACCTCGGCGGCAACCCCGCCTGTCAGGCACGCTTCCTCTGCTACCACAAGACGACCCGTCTTGCGGACGGAGGCAAACAGCGTCTCCGTGTCCAGCGGTTGCAACGAAACCAAATCCACCACCTCGATTTCAATGCCGGCGTTCTTTGCAAATGCCTCTGCAACTGCCAGGCAGACCGGCGTCATCGAAGAATATGCGGCAATCGTGAGCGAGTCCCCCTCGCGGGCGACGACCGCCTTGCCCAACGGCAGCGTCCAGTCTCCCGAGGGCACCTCGCCTTTCTTGGGGTATAGGCGCTTGTTTTCGACGACCACGACGGGGTTTTCGTCCCGGATCGCGCTCTTCAGAAGACCCTTTGCCTGGGCGGGGCTGGAGGGGGCGACGACCTTGATGCCAGGCACGCCCACCAGAAGATTCGTCAGCGTCTGCGAATGGCTGGGACCATAGCCTCCTTTGGCACCGCCCGGCGTGCGGATGACCATCGGGACATTCACCTGGCCGCCGTACATGTAGTGCAGTTTTCCCGCGCTGTTCATGATTTGGTCCAGCGCCAGCGCAACAAAGTCCATGAACATGATTTCCACGACGGGACGCAGACCCAGCATTGCGGCACCGACCCCGATGCCCGTGAAACTGTTCTCGGAAATGGGAGTTTCCCAGAGACGTTCCGCCCCGTATTTCTCGAAGAGACCCTTGGTCGCACCGAAGGCCCCGCCGTAGAGACCGATGTCCTCGCCGATGAGGATGACATTCGGGTCGCGGGCGAGTTCCTCGTCCAGCGCCTCGTTGACTGCCTTGGAATAGTAGATTTCCGGCATGGTATGTTCTCCTTATGCGAAAAGGTCGGAGAGTGCTTCGGTTTCGCCGCCCTTGGGAGCCGCGAGGGCGACTTCGGTGGCGTGTGCGATTTCGTCGTGCGCGGCCTGTTGCGCGGCATCGATGTCCGTTTGGGGGACTCCGCGTTCCGCGAGGCGGGTGGCAGCGGTGAGGATGGGGTCTCGCTTAGCCATGTCGGCCTCTTCCTCACGGGTGCGGTAGACGCGCGCGTCGTGCTTGGAATGTCCGCATTGGCGGTAGGTCATCAGTTCCAGCAGTTCGGGACCGTTGCCGGCGCGGACGCGGTCGATGCACTCTTTTGCCGTGAAATAGACGGCTTCGACGTCGAGTCCGTCTGCCACGGTCCCGCGCATATTGTACGCAGCGGCGCGGGGGGCAATGGTGCCTGAGGCGACGGCGTGTGAAGTCGGCGTGCTCATGGCGTAGAGATTGTTTTCGCAGACGAAGAGGACGGGAAGTTTCCAGTTGGAGGCCATGTTGAGGGTTTCGTGGAAGGTTCCCTGGTTGGAGGCACCATCACCGAAGAAGACGATGGAGATTTCGCCTGTCTTCTTATATTTGCAGGCGAGCGCGGCACCTGCCGCGATGGGGATGCCGCCGCCCGTGACGCCGTTGGTGCCGAGAAAATGAAGGTCCATTGCGCAGAGATGCTGGCTGCCGCCGCGTCCCAGGCAATATCCGTTGAGGCGTCCCATCAGTTCGCCCAGGACGCGCGCCGGGTCAAGACCGCGTGCCAGAAGATGCCCATGCCCACGGTGGTTCGAGACCAGCCAGTCCTTCGGGGAGGCTGCGTCGATCACGCCGACCGCGGTCGCTTCCTGCCCAATGCAGTAGTGGCTGGTGCCGCCGAGCAACCCCTTGTCGAAGAGCCCCATCAGGTTTTCTTCAAAGGCGCGGATGAGGACCATCCGTTGGAGCATGCCCAGCAAAGTGGTATTGTCTAGTTGATTCATGGGAAACCTCGGAGGCAGATTGGAATGCAGGTCGAAGCGTGACCAAAGAAGGATTTTTAGAAAAGACGAAGCGGGAGGAGGGATTATTGGTGCTCTGGTCGGTTTTCGAGCAGGTTTTTGAAGTTGCGCAGGGATTGGATGGGCGGTTCCGTCTTGATGGTGAAAATGAGCGGTGCGTGCTGGATTTGGCGAAGATGCCAGGCCATGAGGAACCCTCCGAGTTCCACAAACGGCTGGTAGAGGCTGGTGACGGGATAGTGGTTGACTGGACGCCCGCTGGACTCTTGCACCTGGTGGAGGTGGCAGGCGACGAGGAAGGGACCGAGTTCGGCGTACCATTCGCAGAGGTTGTAGCGGGAGGCGAGGCGGCGGTTGTTGCGGGCGTTCCCGATGTCAAAGGAGCATCCGATATTGCCGTAGCGCATCTGGTTGCGCAGTTGGACAATCCATTCGCGGCATTCGAACGGGGTACATCCGTAGCCCCTAGAATTGTCGAATGGGTCTTTGTATCGCAGGTGGAGATTTTCAATGCCGATGAGCATTCTTGCGTCGGCGGCGGGACGCAGAATCTGCTCGTAGGTTTGCGCGACCTGCTGGCGGTTGCTGGCGGAGGCAAGCCGTTCGGCACTGCAATACCACGGCGCCGCGAGCGAGACCAGGGATGCATGGCACTGGACCGCGAAATGGACGCCGGCCGCAGCTTCTTCGTGCGACTCGCCCGTCAAATGAGGCAACTGCACGGCAAGGAAACGCCCGCCTGCTGCGCGCCATTCGGCCAGTGGTCCCGCAAAAGCTTCTGGTGACATTCCTGGATGGTAGACGATTTCCAGGACGGGGAGGCGTTCTGCAGTTGCGGCTGCGATGTTGTCGAACGGCGCGTCCATCGTGGAGATGCCCATGCGGGAGTAGACCTCGGTACGTTCCTGGGAGGTCCAGGAGTGCGGGTCGTCCATAGGGCAAGGGTGCTCCGTGCGTTGCCAGGTGCCGGAGGCGTTGTCAAAGATGGTGAATCCGGCGGGGGCGCCAGTCGCCTTGTCGGGGTCAAGGCCGTGGATGGTCTGGCGTGGCCCGTCGTCGATTTTCTCGTGGATGTGGCCTGTGAGGAGCGGGTTGAGGATGCCGGCGGCGAGGCACTGGTTGATGAGGGCCGCGTCGGTCTGCGTGATATTGTCTGGTGGGCAGTGGGTAATGGCGAAGAGGGGAGTATCGGGGGGATTTTGGAGGAGTTGGAGGAGGGTGTCGCGATCCTCGTCAGTGAGGTGATGTCGCGAGGTATCCAGGGGAATGACGCCGGGGAACGGGGTTTTGTTGCGAAGAATTTCGAGGACGGCCTGGGTTTGGGATGGAGTTCGCAGTTCGGCGTTACCCGGTGTGATGACGACGGGGATATGGAGTTGTGCAAGTTTGTTGCGGAATCGTTGCGCGGAGATTTGGGTTCCCAGGCTCGTGAGGTCGCCGACCGCCACCAGCAAATCCACGTGCAGTTGCGCCAACTCGGCAAGCGCCCAGTCAAAGACAATGTCTTTGATGGTATCGCTGCGGTCTGGCAGATGCAGGTCTGAGATGGCGGCGATGCGGGTCATTCGAGGTTAGAATTGGAGTGCGTTGATGAGGGTGATGGCGTTTTCCGCGAGGAGCTTGCCGGCGGGTGGCGCCATGCGGGAGAAGGGGCTGAGGGTGGTTTCGTAGCCGCCGTGGCGGAAGGCGAGTTCGGTGGGGATGTATCCCAGCATTCCGTTGGCGCAGGAGACAACGAGGGTATTGGTCTTTGGGGTCTGCAACTTGATGTAGAGACCGTATTCGGTGAAGTATTCGGCAGGGATGGAGACGAGGGTGACGGGACCCAGGCGGATGGCCTGGATTTCCGCAGGCTGGTAGGGTTCCTTGCCCAGACGCTCCAGCAGGGCGGGCATCTGCCTGTCATAGCATGCGGGCTCGATGAAGCACTGCATCCCTTTCTTGCGCCCTTTTGCCTCGCCAGGCGTCGGTTTGCGTACTGGCAGCTCAATGACGATGGACGTGCAAGATACCGTTACGTCATCGCTGTATTTGACGGACTTCAGCGCCTTCGCGGCATCCGCAGCCAGCGCTTTGCCCAGGTCAGTGGCAGAGAGTTTCTTGCCGAGGTAGGGATTGCCGGGGCTCACGTTCCCGCATGCGCCGTTCAGGAAAAGCGCTTCCTCCATTCCCTGCTCCAACAGCGTCGAAATCATTGCTTCCGGGAAATCTCCGGAAGCGGCTTCGAGGTCGGATGGCTCGGCGGGCTTGCATGCGAAGTTCACCAGAACCCCGCGCGTCTTCCCTTTCGGCGAACGAATGGCAAGAACTCCGACCTCGGGATCCACGGGGCCTTCCACGTGAGAGGCATTCGGATCGGACAAATCCCCGTGCGTCCGTACCGTTCCGTCCCGCAGGACGACGCGGCGGTTGTGCGTCAGCGACAAATCGTTGCAACGGGCAAAGCCCAGTCGCGCCGGCTTGAGTCCTTTCAAAGCCTTTCCGAACGCCTTGACGACTTTCGCGACCAGCGTGTCAATGTACTGGTCGTCGCGTTTGACGTCGCCGACGGTGGCGATGGCGGGACCGGCGTGGTTGTGGGTGGCGGCGACCATGATGTTGAGTGCCGGGAAGCCGTAGGCGCGGGAGATGGCGTCGCGGATGTGGTCGGTGGTGGTCCAGCGGATGGAGAGGGTGTCGAGTTGAAGGATGGCGGCCTGCCCGCCCTGTCCGTCGTCAAAGACGGCGATTCGGGCGAAGAGGGGGTCTAGGATCTTTTGGATTACGACGTCCTTGAGGGAACCCACCTTGTGGGTGCCCAGGGGCGGCGTGATGTCAACATTTGCGAATCCGACTTTGAGCATATTTCACCTCCAATGTCAAAGGAAACCATTTTCCGCCAGTTTTTCCATGGTGATTTCACCGGGAGACTGGTTGAGACGAAGGGATTGTACGACGTATTTTCCAAGGATGTCCGTTTCGAGATTGACGGGGGCGCCTGGCGTGAGTTCCGTCAAGTTTGTGGCGGCACCTGTATGGGGGATGAGGAACACGGTGAGAGACGCGTCATCGAGTTCCGCGACGGTGAGGGAGACGCCGTTGAGGGTGACGCTGCCTTTCGGGACGACGCAGGGGCGGTGTTCGGGCGGCACCGAGACGGTCAGCGCGTAGTCTTCGCCTCGGTGCCCCGCGAAAAGCACTTTCACGCAACAGTCCACGTGTCCCGTGACGAAATGCCCGCCGAGGCGACCGCCCACGAGGGCGGCGCGCTCCAAGTTCAAGTGTGCGCCTCGCGTGCAAGTTCCCAGGTTGGTTCGGGAGAGCGTCTCCTCCAGGCAATGGCATTGGAGCACCTGGCCGTGCTTTGCCTCGACCGTCAGGCAGGCGCCGTTGACCGCCACGGAATCGCCGATGGCAATCTCCGTGACGGGCAGCCCCGTGCGCACACGCAGGCTGGCCGAACGCCCGTGGCGTTCGAGCCCGTCCAGTGTCCCGATGTCCTCAATCAGCCCTGTAAACATCCTTGCAGTATCCTGTTACCTTTATGGTTGCGGAATGCTCCCACTCCGCGAAGAGTTCCGTTTCCACGTCTTCCACCTCAAGCGCCTCCGACAGCGAAGACGGGTCCATCCCGCCCACCAGGGGACGCGAACCGCGTCCGCACAGTATCTTCGGGGCATAGTAGAAGACAATCTTGTTCACAATCCGCGCCTGCAGTGCCGCCGCCGCCAGTTCGCCACCGCCTTCCAGCAGCAGATTCATCACTCCCTCGGTTCCCAGTCGCGCCAGAAAAGCAAGCCACTCCTCCGTGGAGACGGGTTTTGCCGTGCGTGGCGCGTTTCCGCCGTCGGTGCACAATTTGCAGGTTGGGGGCAGGGGGCGGCTGGTCCAGACGAGGCGTTGCGGCTGCCGAGGCCAGTCTGCGGGTTCGCGGACAGTCAGGGAGGGATTGTCCAGTTCGACGGTTGTGCCGCCGACCAGGATGGCACCGGCGCGGCGTCGCAGTTTCTGGACATCGCTTCGTGCTTTTGCTCCTGTAATCCACTGGGAAGCGCCGCTGGCGGTGGCTATGCGTCCGTCCAGGGTTGCCGCCATTTTGAGGGTAACGAAGGGGCGTTTTCGCGTGATGTACCAGAAGAAGTCTTCGTTGAGACGGTCGCATTCCCGGGCGAGGATTCCGTGCGCCACCTCGATGCCTGCCGCGCGGAGGATGCCTTCCGCCGCGCCACGATGGGCGGGATTGGCGTCCTGGGAGGCATAGACCACGCGGGCGATTCCCGAACGAAGGATGCGTTCGGTGCAAGGTGGGGTGCGTCCTTGGGTGGAGCAGGGCTCTAGGGTGACGTAGAGGGTCGACCCGCGCGCCGCCTCGCCCGCGTCGTCCAGCGCATTCGGCTCCGCATGCGGTTCCCCAGCGCGGTGGTGATACCCGCGACCGACGATGTCCCCGTCGCGGACGACGACCGCGCCGACCATGGGATTCGGTGCGGTCATGCCCCAGGCCTGCTGCGCAAGGTCCAGCGCAATGCGCATAAATAGTTCGTCATAGACCATCATCGCGTTCCCTCCCATTTTCGTCATAAGGCGAGTAGATACGCAGTGCGCGGATGATGTTTCGGGAGTTGCGGAAGAGGCGTTCCCGGTCGGGCTGGTCGTCGAACATGATGTTGATGGCGACCGACTGCATGAGCGAGAAGATGATGTCTTCTGCTGAGGAGACCTTGAAGTTTGCGAACTCCCCGCGGTCGATTCCCTCTTGGAGGATGGTACGAATCATTCGGCGGAAGGCCACCGTGTGGCGGCGGATGCGTTTTTCCACCGATTCCCCCTGGCGTCGTTGTGCGGTGAGGTATTCGATGATGCAGCGCATGAGCGCGGGATTGGAGAGGCAGAGGTCTATCGTCTGGTGCAGAACCATGTCCAACTTGGCAGCAGCGGGCAGTTTGGGATTCTTCACGATGGCCTGGCGCAGATTGGCGCCGATGTTGGCGGTCATTTCTGCAAGCGCGGAATCAAAGAGTTCCTTCTTGTCGGTGAAATACTTGTAGAGAACCGTGCGGGAGAGGCCGCAGGCGTCCGCAAGTTGCTGATAGGTGACCTGGTCGTAGCCGTGTTCTGCAAAGAGGTGTCGCGCTTTGCTCAGGATTTCGTGCCGCCGCACGTCATGGTCCACAACTTTGCTCATCGTGGGCCTCCTTGCATTTGGAGGGATTTTGCGATGCTAGTTGCTTCCGCCACCAAGTTCTCCCGTGCGTGTGCCAGAAGCTCCGGCAATGGTGCGGGTGTGGGAACGGTCGTGTGAACGGCGTCAAACAGAGCTCCTAGTTCATCGGAGTATTCGACATCGCCCGAGCAGAGCAGGACTGGTACGTTTTTCTCATGCGCCATCTGGGCCAGCACTGCGGGAAGTTTCCCATGGAGCGTCTGGGCGTCCGACTTGCCTTCGCCGGTGATGAGCAAATCTGCATGGGACAGGTGTTCCGGTAGTCGCGCGAGTTCCGCCAGAAGCGTCGCGCCCGAACAGGCGTGTCCCCGTCCAAACAGGCGCAAGGCGCAGCCGAGACCGCCTGCGGCGCCATCGCCGGGGCACATGCCCGCATCGGCAAAGCCCATCGCCTGGAGGACGTCGCGATAACGCAGCATGGCACGTTCCAACTGCGCGACTTGCTCGGGGGTGGCTCCTTTTTGCGGGGCGAAGACCGCCGCGCTGCCATCGGGACCGCAAAGGGGATTCGTAACGTCGCAGGCAATCACGATTTCGGTTTCCTGCAGTGCTGCCGCAATGTGGTTGGCGTCGATTCGCACCAGTCGTTCCAATGCGGCACCTCCTGGCGGCAGTTCGTTCCCCCGTTCGTCCAGGAAATGCACGCCCAATGCTTGTAGCATCCCTGCCCCGCCGTCGCAGGTGGCAGTTCCGCCAATGGCAATCACCAGACGACGTGCGCCCGCTTCCATTGCGGACGAAAGCAGTTGCCCCACTCCAAATGTGCTTGCTTGCAGGACGTTGCGCTCGTCTGGTTTCAGCAGGCACAGTCCGCATGCCTGCGCAGATTCCACAAATGCCGTTCGTTGGTCTGGCAATTGGGCCCAGGATGCCTCCACCGTCGCCCCCAGCGGTCCGCGAACCTTCTGCACGTGCAACTGCGCCTTCGTCGCCGCCGAAACTGCTTCCAGTGCTCCTTCCCCTCCATCTGACATCGGGACGCAAATTACCTCAGCCCCTGGAAGATGCTTGCATAGCGCTTCACGCCATATCTCACACACTTCCACGGCTCGGAGCGTGCCTTTGAACGAATCCGGTGCGACTACAATCTTCATCCCTGTTTCCTGAGTTTGACACAATGCTACAACTCTACTGTAATCACCCTTCCTCATTTTGCAACAGAGACTAACTCAGTTTTCTGAAAAAGTGGCGATGGCGGTTCGCCGCCACAAGTGGCAACGGCAGGAACAGGGAACGGCAGAATCGTCAGAATGTCTTTTTGATTCGGAAGTTGTTGAAGGTGACGTTTTCCGCGTAGGAGAGCCTCATGGACTCATCAATTTTGAATCCATCCTGGTTTGAGCTATGCTCGGAGGGTTTCATTTCGAGGACGCAGTCGGTGAACTCGATGTCGGAGACATGGTGTTCCGGGAGTGCGGTAATCATGGGATACCGTCCGCAGATGGCGTGCACGCCGCGGAAGGCGATGTCGCGGACGTAATCGACGGCCTCGTTGTCGGTCAGCGTGATGCCGAAGAAGTAGTTTCTAGTTTCGGAAACGATGTTGGTGAAGAGCAGGTTTTCGACGGCGAATGGCTTGACCTCGGGATAGGGCTTGGGGGTGTCGGGATAGCGTGGCGGGTCGCGTTGGTCGATTTCCTTGATGCGCGGGGAGGTGACGCCGATGGCGACATTGCTTTCCCGAATGACGAGGTTGCTGAAGGTGCAGTTGCGCATGAGATAGTCATGGGTCCAGCCGAAGCGGATGCAGAGGCAGGAACTCTGGAGGATGCAGTTGGTGACGGTGACGTTCTCGCAGGGCTTGGGCTCGTCAAATTGCTCTTGCATGCTGCGGACGATGATGCAGTCGTCTCCGTTGGTGAGATTGCAGTCGCTGATGACAACATTGCGGCAGGAGCCGAGGTGGATGCCGTCGCTGTTGGGCATGCGGAGGTCTGCCTTCATCGTGACGCCGCGCACCAGGACGTCCTCGCAGTCCAGGAACCAGGTGAACCAGCCTGCGGTGTCCACCAGCGTCAAATCTTCCAGACGAACATCTTTGCATCCGACGAAGAACAGGCTGCGCCCCGGAATCAACTGGTCGTGCTTGCGCTTCCAATGGCCGTGGAATGGTTTGAGAGATTCATCGACGTGTACGAAATGGAGTCCCTGAAAGTCGATTTTCCCCTGGCCGCAGATTGCGACGTGGGAGATGCCTTCGCCGTACATGACATAGCGTCGGTTGTTGCGGAGAGCATAGCCAACCTTCCAGTACGGGTTTTCCTGGACTTCGGGATAGAGTTGCGGGTCTGTTCCGGCGAGCAGGACGGCGTCCCAGGCAATCTCCAGGCGGATGTCGCTTTTCAGACGCAGCGGGTAGAACAGATACTTGCCGGAGGAGACGAGGACGGTGCCGCCGCCATCTGCGGAGCATTTGTCGATGGCTTTTTGGAGAGCGTCGGTGCAGTTGAAGACGCCGTCGCCGATTGCGCCGAAGTCGCGGATGTCGTAGATGTTTGTCATGGTTTTGTTCCTTGGGGGTGGGGGTATCTCAGGACGTGAAAGCAGCATGGGTTTTCCAGCGGTTCGAGAGGTAGCGGCCGCCGAAGCAGGAGATTCGGACAATCCAGTCCGCGACCATGGCGCACCAGACGCCAATTGCTCCCATCTGGAAGTAGTAGGATAATGCGTAGGACAGACCGACGCGCACGAGGAACATCGACAGGATGCTCGATGTCATGGTGAACCGCACGTCGTTGCAGGCTCGCAATACATTCGGGAACACGAAAGACGCCGGCCAGCTGACCAGACCGCAGATGCAGTGGAACAGGACAAGCCAGCGAGCCAGATTTAACGCCTCCGGTGTCAGTTTCGTGAAGCATTTTAGAATCAACGGCAATGCCAGGAGAATGATGGCGCTGTTGATGAGGTGCGCGATGTAGGACCATTTCATCATCTTGTGGATGTAGAATCGGCACTGCCCTTCATCCGAGGCTCCGACCGCCTGCCCGATGACCGTAATCATTGCCAGGCCGAAGCCGCCCCCGCATAGAATCGTGAACGAGTCCAGGCTCAGGGCCACTGCGTTCGCGGCCAATTCGATGGTCCCGAACTTGGCAATGACTCCAATCACCAGCACGCGTCCGAGTTGAAACACGCTGTTTTCAATGCCGCTGGGTACCCCGATGTACAGGATTTTTTTGATGATGTTCCAGTTCAGGTGGACGCGTTCCCAGATGCGGATGTAGATGACGCGCGAGGTATCCGTCAACAGCCAGAGCACATAGAACATGCTGACGATGTGGGAACCCAGCGTGGCAATCGCCGCACCGCGCACGCCCATCTTGAAAACGAAGATGAACAGGTAGTTGCCGACGAAGTTCAGGAGGTTCGTAAGAATGGACGCGTACATGGTGTATTTGGACTGGTTCTGGGCCCGCAGCAAGGCGGCTCCCGAGGCCTTGATGGCCAGGATGGGATAGGTCAGAGCCGTGTAGCGGAAGTAGACTGTCGCATCCTTCAAGACATCCGGTGCCAGGTCTCCGTACAACGTGGTAAGCAGCCGCGCGTTGAACAGTTCGCAAAAGGCACTGGAGGCGGCGGCAAAGGTGAATGCGACGAAGATCAGCTGCTTGGCGCTGTCGCGCGCATTGTCGTTTTGCTTGGCGCCGAGAAATTGTGCGGCGACGACCGCGCCGCCCGTCGTCATGGCATAGTAGAGGTTTCCGATGAAGATGTTGGTCATGTTCACGATGGAAACCCCTGATACCGTGGCGTCGCCCAAGTAGGCCACCATCATGGTATCGAGCATCCCCACGGTGATTAAGAGGATTTGGTCGATGATGATGGGGATAATGAGGTTGAGCAGCGTTTTGTTGGTGTATAGGGTATAGGGAGGTGTCAGAGGCGTGGTCATGGAAGGTTTTGCAGGAGCATGTGGGGAAGTGCGGATATTCTTGCAAGGAGTCTTGCCCGCAGTTGGGGACGAGCACTGCTGGCGGCGATGGCGCGGGTGAGGCGGGCAATGCGGCTGGCGAGTTCGTCGGGAAGGGTGGTTGGGGAGATGCGCGCGGGGAGTGCGTGCAAGAGGGGTCTTGCCATGCGGTCATAGTGTCCGGCAAGAAATGCCTGGAGTCGTCGCATATGGCATGGACGGCAGACCGCGCGGCCGTCTTCCCAGAGGCGGATGGTGGTGTAGTGAACGCCCAGAAGGCGTCCAGCCTCCTCCAGGGTGAGTCCCAGTTTCAGGCGTTTTCGCCGCAAAACTTCGTTTTGAAAATTGGGAGAGGTGGGATTCATCGTGTCAGAAGAGAAACAATCCCCAGCCGAGAAATGCCCCGATAAGGAGCACCCAGAGCAGATTGAGTTTCCATTTGAGTTCCAGAGCCAGCGTGACGGCGAATATCAGCAGTCCCTGCCAGCACAGACCGAAACCGCCGCCTTTCCAGAGATTGGAAAAGGGCGCCGAGAAAAGCGATGTGTTTGCAAAGAATATCACCGCGGCTGCAATGAGACCCAATACGGCGGGACGAATGCCCGACAGGGCTCCCTTCACAATGCGGTTATCCTTCATCTTCTGCAGGAACATTCCTGCCAGGGTCGCCAAGATCAGGCACGGGGTCATCACGCCCAGCGTACCCGCCACGGCACCGAGCACTCCTGCCTCGTGGTAGCCGATGTAGGTCGCCGCATTGAGACCGACGGGGCCCGGCGTCATTTGCGCCAGTGCCACCATGTTGGCAAACTCCGCGTCCGTCAAATACGCATGCTTCACCACCAGCTCATCTTGGAACAGGGGAATCATCGCATATCCCCCGCCAAATGTGAACAGGGAAATCTTGGCAAACAGGTAGTACAGGAAAAAAATGGTATTCATGGTTTTCCTCCCTTCGCTGCCGAATGGCAGGAAAACGCCATGTGGATCAGTCCGATTGTCGCCGCTGCCACAATCAGCCAGATGGCTTCCATCTCCACAAACACCAGCAGCAGAAAACCGGCAATGCATAACACCGCACTGAAGGCGTCTTTTACAATCTGCTTCGCCAGTTTGTATGCAGACAGCAGAATGAGCGCTGTAACCGCCGAACGCACTCCCAGAAAAATATGATTCAAGGCCTCGCTCGCCGCCAACTTGCTCATCCCCATCGCGATCACCAGAATGCACAGAAACGGCGGCAGAATGACGCCGGCAGTCCCTGCAACTGCCCCCCAGATTCCCGCAATCCGATACCCAATCAGCGACGACATGTTCACCGCGATGATTCCCGGCAGCGACTGCATCACCGCCACCGTATCCACCATCTCTTCGTCTGTCATCCAGCCGCGCTTCTCTACAAATTCACGCTGCATCACGGGCAACATCGTCAAACCTCCTCCTAGGGATATGGACGAAATCCCAAAGAAGATGCTGAACAGCGCACGCAGACGCGACAACTTTTCCTGACTCTCCTTTTTCACTGCAACACCCAACTGGCTTCTCGTTTTCTTCCCCCCACTCCATAGAGGGAATTGCAAAACTACCGCCCAACCGCCAAAACGCCGCTAGCGATGAAGTCTTCACGTCGTGCCGGCGGCTGGGATGAGAGTATTGCAATTCTTTCTGTATAATGTAATGCCTGCGCCAATAAAAACAATGCGCCTCGTCGCATTGTGTGTTTTTCCGTAAGAGGGAATTTCAAAACTACCGCCCAATTGCCAAAACGCTGCAAGCGATGGGGAAAAGCAATGGCTCGGTGTGGAGACCGCACCGAGTTTGAGTAATGAAGCCATCGCGCCGCATTACACGGCGACCCTGAATTGTTTTCCTCAATGATATAAATAATTAAAATCTCATTTGAAATTGTTGAGATAAACTGTATAATATGGTAAACAATTTGGAATCTTGTCGTTTACAACATAAAAAAGTGCAGGAGATTTTCCATGAATCGGTCGAGATTTACATTGATTGAGTTGTTGGTCGTGATCGCCATCATCGCGATTTTGGCGGCGATGTTGTTGCCTGCATTGGCGAAGGCGCGGGAAAAGGCGCGTGCGATTTCCTGCGTGAACAACCTCAAGCAGGATTTGCTGGCGATTCACCTTTATATGGATGAATACCGTGACATCACGATGTATGCCCCAAGTCCCTATTACTATCACTGGAGCATGATGGTCAGCAAGGAGCACTGCAAACTGTACAAAGGCTCCAATGCCGATGCGATCGGCGGCGACTATCTGGGTACCCGCAATACGATTCTCTGCCCGAGCACCGAACCATACCGCCCGCTGACAAAAACGGGCACGTATATGCCTTCCAATGGAGTTGCATGCACTTCCAACCAGAATTGCTCCACATATGGCTTCCCGACGTTTTATTCTTTGATTCAATGCTGCGAATACACCACCTCCGCAGCCTTGACAGAATGGCAAAAGCAGTTCGTCATCTTTCCCAATCCTTCCGAAGCAAAATATTCCGGCTTTGCTTACAAACCCACCATGGATAAGCAACCCTCGGGATTCTATCTCCTGGCCGATGACTACAACGCCAACTATGGCACGCAATGGTACTGGCTTGACGCCAGTAGCCTTACCTACGATATGAGGCACGCCGGCCGCTGCAATGTCGCCTGGGCGGATGGACATGCGGACTCCAATACTCCCTCCGACCTCTCAGGAAAACTCGTCACGCTGTCCAAAAACAAAAAGAAGTACTGG